>JAZUDJ010000129.1:0-16405 GCA_045639585.1 Bacteroidales bacterium | reverse complement strand
CCTCCGACTTAGTTGAACGTGAGTACAATGCGGATTGCTGCCAACCAGTCATTGCCCATCAGCGCGCTGGTCTTGATCCGCTCTGGATCGGAGACGCCATCGAGCTTGTCGCCAAACGTCTTGGTGAAGAGCGCTGTGATGTGCGCGTTGAGGCGAGGATTGATCTTTACCTTGAAGCCTGCTCCGATAGGGACGCCCCAGGTGAAGTCGCTGCTGCCATTGCCAGTCACTGCTCCGGCGCAGAGTCCTGCGGTGAGGTAGGGCGTATAGCGTTTCTTTTCGCGATAGTCCATCTCGAGGCCGTAGTTCCAGAAATGGAATTCCGGAAGGATTGCCACCTGCCAGAAGCGACGGCTGAACTGATAGTCGCCGCATGGAGAGGCATATCCGAAGTCGGTCGTATTGCCACTGATGCCATTGCTTGATAATTCGGCGGTCACTGCCCAGCGCAGATTGGCATTATAGCGTGCCAGCAGTCCGTAAGACAGAGACGGGGAATAGATTATATCACTGGCATTGACATCACCATATCCCCAGCTGATGCCACTTGTGACGCCGATCTCATAGATGTATTCTTTCTCCTGAGCCTGCGCAGATACTCCGAAGCAGAATGTCAGGAGTAAGGACAACAGAACCATGAAAGGATATCGGACGCGTGGGGTCATTCGTGGAGGCTTTATCTTACTTTGATGAATGTCAACTTAGGCAGGAGACCTCCCCAAACCTGAGTTTTACAGGTGCCGTCGGTCGTCTTTCCTCCGAAGTAATAGATCTCGTAAGTGTCAGGATTGCAGAAAACGGAATTGCCTATCTGGTTAGAGAAAGCTGAGTTATCAGCCATCTTCGGATATTTCGCATAGAGGCTGTGCCAGCTCACACCGCTGTCCTCACTGTAATAGAGGTCCGTGTACTGGCGGCCGTAGTGAGAGGTTTTTGCGATGTTTCCATCGGCACGGAAGCCTGGCTGCAGGATCCAGAATGACTTAGGATGATCTGCATCGAGCGTATACTCAACGACCGAACCGCCTTGCATACCTGGCAAGTTGCCGTGAGGGAACTCTGCCCAGTTGCAACCATTCTCCTCCTCGCTGAATCCGTCGCAAGACCAGGTGCTGGCTGAGAGGGTTCGGCCGTCGGCCATTATGCCACCTACGATATAGAGGCGCGAAGTGAGGTTGCCGTTATAGGCACGTGCTGCCACGGAGATAGGACGGGTAAAGCCCTTGATCGGGAAGTTGCGAGGGATCGGTTTGTCGATGCGCCACTGCTTGGCATCGGCCGAAACTGCGAAGTAATAAGAGTCTTCGATGTGGATGATGGCATTGAGCGTGTCGCTGTTAGTGTTGCCATATACATCACGTGTCGCTAACTGGTTGCCGAGTATAGCGGTAAACTGATAGTGGCTGTTGGCTGGCTGCCAGTTGAAACCGTCGGTTGAGGTAAGGAGCGACTGGCTGTTCTTGCCCACCGCATAGAGCGCGTTATGCCAGCTGTAGAGGGTCTGCAGATCGAGCAGGTCGCCACCAGAGATATTTACATTCGCAGGCTCAGTCCACTTCATAGGACGATTCTTTAAGTTGGCAGTGATGACCTGATTGCCATTATCCTTTTCAACAAACCAGTATGCGATCGAACCAATGGTATCGGTGCGCTGGTCCTTGACATCCGTCCAAAGATTGTCGGTAAAAGAGTGCCACTGGATGGTGTCGCCTGCTACCTTATGCACATTGATCTTGACATGGTAGACCTTGCGGTTACCACGAGCGGAAATGTTGAGACGAATATCCGGGTATGAGGCAAAGTAAAGCGCAGAGTCGGAAGCCACATTGCAGAACTGCTGCAGTTTTCCGTCGAGAGAGTAGAGACGGAAAAAGGCCGAATCAGGCGATGAGTAGCTGACGCTGACCTTGACAGAGTCGGCAATGGTGCCATAAGGAAGCGAGTCGGCATTGAAGATGATACCGTCGTTAGGGAACAGACGATGAATGGATTCGTCGCTGGTACCGTAATTATCGATGGTGAAGCTGTAAGAGGACAACTTGTCTGCTACGTCAGTATTGTCGTTAAGCGAGAACTTGGTGACGATGGCGTTAAAGTAGTTGGTGACTACAGACTCTGACTCGTTATCGCTCCAACAAGCAGTAAGCATCAGCGTTGCTGTTGCGGCCCAGAGAAGGAGTTTTATATTGTTGATCAGTTTCATTTTCTAATGTTTGCAAGCGTCTCACGCGTAATGTGTGCGCGTTAAGCCAAAAATCGTGCGCAAATTTACTGATTTTTCTTCAAAAATACGAATTTCAGGGCTTATTATCAGCATTATTTAGATTATTTTTGTTAATTCTGCTCTTTTTTTAGAATTAGTAATGACTTTTTAAGGTCCTTTTTCCTTTTTTTAGTTACCTTTGCACCATGCAAAACGCTATAATGAAACTGCGCGAGGCGCTCTCTGGCTATGACGCTCGTGAGGCGCAATCAATCATCGATCTGCTCCTCGAAGAGGTGTGTCAGATCTCTCGCATTGACCGTATCATGCATCCCGATCAGCTGCTGACCATCGACCAACGTCAGCGGTTGGAAGACTGCGCCCTACTGCTGAGTAAAGGGATTCCTGTGCAGCAGACCCTGGGATATGAATGGTTCTGTGGCGAGCGATTTATGGTCACGCCAGATGTACTTATTCCACGTCCTGAAACAGCCGAGCTGGTGGATTGGATCTGCAAGGATGCGGAGGGTGCTCTCTCCATCCTCGATATCGGCACCGGCACAGGTTGCATCGCTTTGTCTCTGGCACGACTTATCAACAATTCACAAGTGTTAGGTATTGACTTATCAACCGCCGCTCTTTCCGTTGCTCGTGAGAATCAGTGTCAACAGGGTGTTGATAACGCTTATTTTGCTCAATGTGATATACTTAGGTGTGTTGATAATTCATGCTTTGAAACACAAATCAACCGTGAATTAACCACTTATCCACAGGAGAATTCTACACGTTGTCCACAAGGGTTATTCGATGGTTATCAACGTGAGAAGCAACTTTTCAACATCATTGTCAGCAATCCTCCTTATATTTGTCAACAGGAGGCGGCAGAGATGTCTTCCGTTGTCCTCGACCATGAACCTTCGATGGCTCTTTTCGTACCCGATGAGGACCCGCTTTTGTTCTATCGCACCATTGCACAGTTCGGTCGGGAGCACCTGATAGAGGGCGGATATCTTTATTTTGAGATCAATGCAGCGTATGGTCGTGAGACTTGCGCGATGCTTCAGGATTTAGGTTATCAGGATATCCAGTTGCGACAGGATATCAATGGCCGAGACCGCATGGTGAAGTGTAAAATCTGATTCATACAAATAATTAGAATGTTTGCCAAGAAAAATAAGAAAACATTGACCTATGATCAGGCGCTCAATCGTGCTGCACAGCTGTGTAGCAAGGGAGAGCAATGTCCCTCAGACATCTTTGAGAAGGCGCAAGAATGGGGTCTTTCGGAGGCTGAGGCCGCACGTCTGGTTGACTATCTGACGCAGGAAAAATACCTCGATGAGGCTCGTTTTGTCCATGCTTTTGTTAACGATAAGTTTACTTATCAGCACTGGGGACGTATCAAGATTGCCTATATGCTGCGCATGAAAGGAATTGCAGATTCGCTCATCGAAAACACGCTGGATGACGTGATTTCTCCAGAATCCTATCTGGACACCTGCGTCGATTTGGTTCGCACAAAAGTAAAGGGGATGGACCTCCCGCTGAGTCCTGCCGACAGGGCGAAGGTCTTCCGTTTTGCCGCTCAGCGTGGTTTTGAGTCTTCGGTCGTCTCTAAGGCTTTATCTCGATTATCCATCCCTGACGAGGAATGACCATGTTTCTTTTCCCTAAGACCTGCCCTTGCTGCCAGCACACTTTGTTGCCAGGCGAAGGACCTCTGTGTTTGAAGTGTCTCTCTGGCTTGCCTCGTATCCATGCTGAGTTTCCTGACAATGCCGTGGAGGCGCGTATGGTGGGGCAGTTCCCCTTCGAGCATGCCACCGCGTTCTGCTACTATCATCATGAAGGAATGATGGCCAAAGCTCTGACGCAGGCCAAATATAAGAACCGTCCGTGGGTCAATGCCGACCTGACGCAGCTTTTTGTTCAGGAATTATCTTTAGCACACTCCTCCTGGCCGTACGATATAGATGTAATCATTCCGATCCCCATCCATTGGACAAGACTCTTCTCTCGAGGCTATAACCAGTCGATGGCCATTGCCGAAGCTCTGCACGACGCCTGGCATCTTCCGATAGAATCACATTGTCTCCATAAGAAATATACTCGTCATACCCAAGTTGGTTTAGGTCGTGAGGAGCGCCTGCGCAGCGTCGTCGGGACTTTCTATGTCTCTCATCCAGAACGACTCAGAGACAAGCATATCCTTCTCGTCGATGACGTCCTGACTACCGGCGCTACCTTGGTAGCCGCATCTGATGCGCTCCTGGAGAATGTGCCAGGTGTGCGGATCAGCTTCCTGACGTTGGCAATGGGAAGTTAAGCTCATAATTACTTTAAGAAAGGACATCCTGCAAGCGTGGCGTCCATTCCTGCATGCATGATACCAACACTACGGACGTAGTGTTGGTATTCACGGTCATGGCATCCTCTACACCGTACCGTGTAGGAGATGCCTTCTTGCAGGAATGGACGCCTTGCTTGCAGGATGTCCCTTCTTACTTGCAGGAATGGACAGTTTGCAATCATGCTGTCCATTCTTTGCTTTATAACAAAGAATTATGATTTATCAGAAACTATTTCTCCAATACGACGAGCGTGTCTGTGACTTGCAAGGTGCTATTGGCCAGGAGTACCCATGGAGAAGACATCGTATGATGTGGAGTGAACTTGGCCAGAGACGACGTCGTGTTTTTCTTTGCGACAGAGAAGGTAGAGTCTTTCTCCGCCTTGTATTCAATCTGTTGCTGGATGCTGACAAAGGTTGAGTCATAACGCTGATGCAGCGAAAGTGTATCGAGCATGTTGGATGCCTGTCCAGAGAGCGCTTCGACCTTGGCCTGTCGGATCACGGTACCGATAGCATTGTCGAAGAACTTGCCATCACGAGCGATACCAGTATAGGTGCCAGCAATCAGGACAATACTGTCTGATGGATTGCTGATGGCATGCTGGCCGGCTTCGAATGTCCAAGTGCCTAAGCTACTGCGTATTGGGCCTTTAGTGACGCGTACAGCATCGCCTTCAGGACACAGAAGTTTCAGTTTAAGATCGTATTGGCAATAGATGCCTCCATGCGCTTCAAGAGCCACAGGGACGACAGACAACGGACGCTGATAGGGGATGGAGTCATTGCGCAGTAGGAGTTCACCTTCTCCCGTCAGGAAAAGTGTCCCATGGTGCTCAATGGCGGAAGGAGCCGACACGGCATAAATCTCATTTTTAGAAGACTTCGGAATTACCATATAGCAGTTGCCACTACCTGTAGACTTGATGGCTGGCTTCTGCTGACTGCGCATAACCAATTTGTTGATATAGAGTGCGAAGTGCTTGTTGCTCTCTATGGTAATGTTACAGTTGGTCTCTGCGATGGAATCACCTGCGGCCGGATAGCCATAGACAAAGAGTGCCAGGCTATCGGAGGTATTGGTCAAAGAGACTTGTGTGCCGTCAATCGAATAATCTACTTCATGGAGATAAGGACCCCATACACGAGCCTCTGTAGATGAGAACTCTACGTAGACAGGGTGTGTGAAGGTACGAACCATCGAGTTGGCAGGATAAAAGCTGGTGCCAACGGAGTCGGAGTTGTACTTCTCACACGATGACCAGAGTCCCATGGTCAGCAGCGACAACAGGAACAGAGGGAGGAGTGATAGGGTTTTCTTCTGCATGGGATTATTTTTTGATAGCACAAGTCTTACACTGGGTCAATTCACCACGGAAACGCTTCTCTACGAGGTGCTTGAGTCGGTCTTTGAGCGGTTCGATGCGGATGCCGTCGATGACATCGCCCATGAAAGCAAACATCAGCAACATACGGGCCTCGGCCTCAGGAATGCCACGGGTTCGCATATAGAAAAGAGCGTTCTGGTCGAGCTGGCCGACGGTGGTACCGTGGCTGCACTTGACGTCATCGGCATAGATCTCGAGCTCCGGACGAGCCGACATGCGGGTATCCTTGGTGAGCGAGAGGTTGCGATTAGTTTGGTGAGCGTCGGTCTTGTCTGCACCTTGCTGCACAAGGATTCGGCCGATGAAGGAGCCGCGCGCTGCATCGTCGAGCACATACTTGAAGAGTTCGTTGGACGAGCAGTTAGGAACGCGATGACGGATGTAGGTGATATTATCGACCTTCTGCTCATGGTCGGCAATGCACATGCCGTAGAGGTTTGTCTCGGCATGTTCGCCCTTGAGATCCACGTAGATACGATTGCGTGTCTGACCAGCAGTGAGCGCGTATTGTCCGATGGCGGCGTTGCTACCTTCCTGCTGCTCCACGTAGATGGCTCCGAGACGGGTCACCTGGTCGTTATGCTCCTCAAGTGCATAGAGATCGAGGGTGGCATGCTTGCCGACGAAGACTTCGGTGACTTGCAGGCAGAGCTGCTTTGGATACTCGACGCCTTCGGTAGAGGTTGGCTGTCCGTCCTTAGGCAACAATGACGCATGATCGCAGGTCAGGAGGCTGACTTTGGCGCCTTCCTCAAGGATGACGAGCAAGCGCTGGCAGGCCATCAGGTCGTCAACGCTACGCATCAGAGAGATGAGCTGCAGAGGCTTCTCGACCTGCACGCCAGCAGGAACATATAGCACAAAGCCATCCTGTGCGAGGAGCGTATTGAGCGCGGCTTCTCCCAATGGACGATGAGCGGTGACCGAAGTATGCTCAGCGCGGATGTCGTACTGAGATTCCTGGTTCATCGCCAGCTTGTTATAGTATTGCTTGATTAGCTCAGGGTGCTCGATGGCGAACTGGCGGAGTGAGCCGGCAAAGATACCATCAGCGCGAGATTTGCCTCCTACATACTGCTCATTGACAAGGAAATGCACATCGGTAGAGAGCTCTGGGACGGCGCAGGTGAAGAGATCTGACTTGTCGGTAGGAACCTCATGGCGTGCCAAGTTGAGCGCATAGTCGTAGGACAGCGCCTCCTCTGGATCGACCTGTGTGAAGTCCTTAGGGCGCTGCAAGCCTACTTTGGCCAGCACCTCTGCAGCTTCAGCACGGTAAGCGTTGAGTGCAGGAGCGCTGTTTGCGTCGATCAAAGCCTGTTGAGATCGATAAAGTTCTATATATTGAGTTTCTGCAGACATTAACTCTTTAACTTTTTAACTCTTTAACTTTTTACCTTTATCACTCTCCCAGTTCCTGCTTGATCCAGTCGAAGCCCTCGGCAAAGATCTTGTCACCGAGCTCAGGACCGCCATTCTTGACGACGCGACCCTTGTAGACGATGTGCACGAACTGTGGCTGCACATACTCAAGGAGCTTCTGATAGTGGGTAATCACGATGCTCGAACGCTCTGCTGACTTGAGACGGTTGACACCATCGCTGACGATGCGGAGTGCATCGACATCGAGGCCAGAGTCGGTCTCGTCGAGGATACTCAATGTTGGCTCGAGCATGGCCATCTGGAAGATTTCATTGCGCTTCTTCTCGCCGCCTGAGAAACCTTCGTTGACCGAACGGTTGGCCAGTTTGTTGTCGAGCTGAACGACAGCACGCTTCTCGCGCATCAGCTTGAGGAACTCGGTAGCAGTTAGAACTGGCAGGCCTTTGTATTCGCGCTGAGCGTTGACGGCGGTGCGCATGAAGTTGACCATCGAAACGCCAGGAATCTCGACAGGATACTGGAACGACAGGAAGATACCCTCCCAAGCGCGCTCCTCAGGCTTCATGGCCAGGAGGTCTTTGCCTTTGTAGAGGATTTCGCCCTCGGTCACCTCGTAAGCAGGATTGCCGGTGAGGATGGCAGAAAGGGTCGATTTGCCAGCGCCGTTAGGTCCCATGACAGCATGTACCTCACCTTCGTTGATGGTCAGGTTGATGCCTCTTAATATCTCTTTTCCATCTGCCACTACACGGGCGTGGAGGTTCTTTATTTCCAATAATACAGCCATATTAGCCTACTGAATTTTCGATTGAAAGACTTAATAGTTTCTGCGCCTCGACAGCGAACTCCATTGGGAGCTTCTGCACGACTTCCTTAGCATAGCCACCTACGATAAGCGATACTGCATCCTCTTCCTTGATGCCACGCTGCTGGCAGTAGAAGAGCTGTTCCTCGTTGATCTTTGAGGTCGTTGCCTCATGCTCGACGATGGCCGTAGGGTTTTGAATGTCGATGACAGGGAAGGTATGTGCGCCACAGGTATTGCTCAGGAGGAGCGAGTCACACTGGGTGAAATTGCGGACGCCATCAGCGCCTGGCATGACCTTGACGAGACCTCGGTAAGAGTTCTGCGAGTGTCCAGCCGAGATACCCTTTGAGATGATGCGGGAGCGGGAGTTACGGCCGATGTGAATCATCTTCGTACCCGTGTCGGCTTCCTGATAATTGTTGGTCACAGCCACGCTGTAGAACTCACCAGACGAGCCTTCGCCCTTGAGGACACAAGAAGGATACTTCCATGTGATGGCCGAACCTGTCTCGACTTGTGTCCAGGATATCTTTGAGAAGTCTCCGGCACAAAGCGCGCGTTTGGTCACGAGGTTATAGACACCACCCTTGCCATTCTTGTCACCTGGATACCAGTTCTGTACGGTAGAGTACTTGACCTCTGCACGGTCGTGTACATAGATCTCAACGACGGCTGCATGCAGCTGGTTCTCATCGCGCATCGGAGCGGTGCAGCCTTCGAGGTATGAAACATACGACTCGTCGTCTGCAATGATCAAGGTACGCTCGAACTGACCCGTACCACTGGAGTTGATGCGGAAGTAGGAAGCCAGCTCCATCGGGCAACGGACACCCTTTGGAATATAGACGAACGAACCATCGCTGAAGACCGCAGAGTTGAGCGCCGAGTAGTAGTTATCGCGGACAGGAACGACCTTGCCGAGGTATTTGCGCACCAGATCAGGATACTCACGGACCGCTTCACCAAACGAGCAGAAGATGATGCCGAGCTCAGCTAACTTATCACGGTAAGTGGTCTTCTGTGACTCAGAGTCGACAATCGCATCGACGGCCATATTTGAAGCTCCATCGAGCGGAGTGCCGGTTGTATCGGTCTTGCCGAGGAGCATATCACGCTCATGCAGCGGGATGCCAAGCTTATCGAAGGTCTTGAGAATCTCAGGATCGACCTCCTTGTTCTCGGTCTCCTTCTTTGGTGCAGCATAGAACGAGATCTTGTCATAGTCGACAGGATCGACCTTGACATGGCCCCACTCTGGCACAGGTTGCTGCTGCCAGTAATGGTATGCATCCAGACGGAACTGAAGCATCCAATCCGGCTCTCCCTTTTTGGCCGAGATCAGTCGGACGACCTCTTCGTTGAGGCCCGTCGGAATGATTTCTGTATCTATGTCGGTCGTGAATCCGTACTTATATTCGCTGGAGGTAATCTCCTGAAGTACGTCTTCCGAATTGTTCTCTTTATTCATTTCTATTATTTAAAATGTGCGCAAAGATAGCGTTTTCAGCCGAAAACTCCAAAATATAAGGCAAGAATTATGTTTTTTTGTGGAAAAAACACAACTCTTGCCAATTGCATTTGGAAATCTTTGTGGCCTTATGCGTATGAATGCAAGCCAGAAAGGAAATAATTCACACCGAAATAAGTCATCAGTACGATGAGGAAAGCGAAGGCGCAATAACCATGGAAATGACGAGGTTCAGCGAACCATCTTATGCTCTGTTGATGCAGTGGAAGCGAGTAGAACATCATGGTGATGAGTGCCCATACTTCTTTGCTGTCCCATCCCCAGTAGCGACCCCATGAGACGTTGGCCCACACGGCTCCGATAAAAATACCTGCAATCAAAAGGAAGAGCGCAGGCATGAGCATCAGCTGGCTGGAGCGCATCAGGCGAGCGGACGTCTCAGGGTTGCCATCCTTCTTGCCCGACAGGAATATCGCACGGAATCCATTAATCATTATGAAGGCTAATAAAATATAAGAGATCATGATGACCGACACGTGCAGCGGGAAGAACGGAGAGCGCAACACTGGCATGAGCGGTGCAGACGTCCAGCGCAGGAACATGACGAGGCCAACGATGATCAATACCACGAAGAACGAGATATAAGGCAACCATCGCATCACACTCTTTGCCGAAGCCTCTCGATCGGTGCGCCAGATCTGGAAGATCTTCCGATACTGACTATTCGGCTGCAACCAGAAAAGCAACATACCTAAGAGAAGCATCAGATAGCCCGTGTAGGTGAGGCCAATACCCCAAGGATCACGCGTCACGATCAGGATACTCCCATGCAGATCATCGTCATAGCCAGATTGATAGAAGCGATAATGATCATGTGTGGCAATGTTATTCATCGAGATGGTGATGGCTTCCTCTTTGCCTTCTTCCTTAAAGGTGATCTTGCTGATATAGTCTTTAGGAGCGTAGGAATCAGGATAATACTCTACCTCGAAGCGATTGAGCTGCACGGCAAAAGACAGCTGCTTTACATAACCATTTTCCTCGACATAGAAGTTCGATGATTCGCTCTCTCTCAAGTGCATACGCCCCTGTTCTCCCCAGAGATGCGTGACCAGAGCACCTGCCAGAATCACGGCAAAAGCCACATGAATCAGAAACGTAGCTGGAGTCTTCCAGAGTTTACGACGGAAAATATAGATAAGAGCCGAGACGGCCAACACCCCCCACATCACTGCGAAGGGTGCCGAATGATAAACTGTCTCTGAGGTGCCAGGCTCACCAGTCAGGTTGTCGAGCAACGAGGCGACGGCCAGCACCACCATGGCGAGACAGAATAAGGCAAAAATAATATTTTTAAATTTACGCATGTAATGATAACGCTAAATCTCTAATTATATTGCATCTACGAATTCGCAAATGGCATCACGATCTTCTTTCGAAAGCTCGCGGAACTTCTTGACAGAATAGTATGCATCGCTCGTGCCACCCTGATTGGTAGCATGCCACATGATGGCCTCAAGTGCGGTGCGAGCGCGGCAGTCATGCAGACGATCGGCATACTGAGAGCCTGTACACAACTGATGCAGGCCTCTTCCCCAAAGTGCAGTGGTGCGACACCAACCTGTTCGGAGGTCATTCTTCATAAAGAGCTTGTGCTGCACGAGGTCGGTGTAAGGCCAGATCTTCTGATTCGGATAACGTGGCATCTTGCTCGAAAGCATCTGTCCCTTGCTGGCACTCTTCTCGTCAGTCACAGCAAAGAGATTCGGGTCATAGACCTCATCCTTGCCGGTCGTCCATGAGGGGCGATGACAATAGGCGCAACCGATCTCCTCAAACTTCTTCTTGCCGTGCTGAATCTTCTTGTCGTCGATGTTTCTGGCTGCAGGAACGGCCAAGCCACGATGCCAAACCATGAAATCTACGTAGTCATCGTCCGACATTTCCACATCCAAGTTAGAAGACGTGAGGTAGTTGAAGATGTTCTCTTCTACATTCTCTGTGAACCACTCAGGATGCTCCTCTGCTGTAGAAATCTTGCTGATATAATCAGCGAAACCTTTCTGAACCTCAGGGTCTTTTGAAGCGTAAGTAGCATAGATCTTTCCGTTCAGGTCGAGGTAATGATAACGACGGTCAGAACGCGTGACATTCGTAATATTCCAGATGGCATTAGCACCTGCAGCATCGAGCAAAGGACCGCGCGAGATGGCGTATGTAAAGCGACGTACCTTCTTTGTGCCATCGCCTTGCTTGCTATTTGTGTAATAACCTACATACTGGCCATCTTTATAAAAAGCCGGATTAAAACCATTGGTCATGAAGCCATCTGCATACTCCTTATTATATTGTGCAATGATGTCCTCGTCGGTAATGGCATCAAGCAAACCGCTGCCATAGATGCCGAGAGTAGATTCAAGTCGCACCTCATAATTGCTGGTCGTAGCATCCTCATAGCCTTGATTGATGACATAGACAGCTTCACGAGGGATGTTGACCTCTGGATAACGTAAAGAATAGCTCTCTCCATCAGGGAACTTATTTCCCCACTCATCGGTAAATTCCTGCCACTTGAGATGGATTTTCTTTTCATCGATCGGATCCTTGAATGGAGCGATGGCGTGTGTCTGAGGCATACCAGCCAACCAGCTGACATACGCGTCATTATCAGGATTGTAAACTACGAGCAGATAACCATTTCCTACATCTACCGTGTTGAACGAACCGTCTGGCTGGCTCTTACCATGGCCATAGCCAGGGTGGCAATGCAAGCAGGAAGACCGGACATAAAGCGGACCTAAGCCTTCGCGCTCACCGCCATTATTATTAGCGGTAAATGGTTTCTCGAACATCTTCTCGCCACGATTGAACGACTGGAACATACCGCTGTTCTCCACGGCTGGTGTCGGTTGCTCGTAGGCCTTTGATGAAGAGATGAAGCTGGTTCCGAGTTCTCCTCCAGCATAGAACTGTTCCGCGATGGTAGGATCAATGACTTCCTCCTCTTCTTGATTCTCTGCATTGTTCTCACTATCAGAGCAACTGGCAAGTGCAGCTATGAGGAGTGCCGATGCTGCCAAATACTTATTATGCTTCATAGAAATCATAAGAAATCAATTTCGTCAATCGTATCTACCAAATCGTTGCAAGCGTCGATCGCTGCCTGTATCTTGTTATAATTCTCTCCAGAGGTCTCGCTGATATAATTGCGGAAAGGACGTGGCATGGCCTCCAGCTTCTGGATAGCATTGTTGATGGCGTTGCGAACTTTCTCATCGGCAGCCTTATTCTTCGAAGCAACTAAAGCTGAGACAGAAGAAGCAGAAATTGTGCCATCGAGCGAGCCGAAATAAGCATTGCGCACGCTGCGGATATTGTCGATGAAATCACCTACAGAGTTCCAAGAGTGAGGAGACTCTACATCACTCCACTGATGCGAAGCCATCGGGTCAGAAATCTTGGTGTTGGCCACCTCATTGGCAATATCTGAAGCACCGATGAGGATTTCTTCAAAGGCGGCTGACTGCGTCTTATACTTGGCATTGCCTGGCAAACCTGCGTTATAGAGGGTTTCTCCATACACGCCTTCCCAAGCTTCTACCAGACGGTCACACTGTTCGCTCATGTCGGCAGCCACCACGGCTGCAAAGCGAGCTTCTGCCTCGCTGATAGTGGCTACATCACGCTGACGGCTGTTAGCATCGCCGGTTGAACCTTCCTTAAAGATAACATACTCAACTGCATGAAAACCAAGCAATCCATAGCCTGCAGTACCTGCTTCGATGCGCTCTTCAATGTTACCTGCTTTCAGGACTTCATCGAGCTGAGTCAGGTCGAGTGGCCATGAATCTATATGAGGATCGATGTTGTAATCTGCGGCAGCACCAAACAGGAAAGCCTCTGAGAGCTCCCAGTATTTACGTGCCTCTACCCAGTCGGCACACGCCTTATTGACTGCCGCCTGCGAGGTGAGATTCTCACAATCTTCGGCCAGCTGTGCAGCTGCATCAGCCAGGCTTCTATAAGTAGGAACGACTACCTTATTGACATAATTCTTCAAGATCTCCTGTTGGGTAGCATCCACCTCATTGTCGGTTTTTACCACAGGATCATCGTTGTCAGAACAACTACTCCAACCTACAAAGAGGCTCAGAAGCATAAAAAGATTCAGAAACTTTTTCATATCAATATCTATTATTAAAAATTAAATGCAATTTCTATTTTTACCTTTTACTTTTTCCTTTTTACCTATTAAAGAATCCGCTATAAGCAACGCCCAAGCTGACCGTCGGTTCATTGTTGAACTGCTTCTTGAGCAATCGCTCCGACCATTCGGCCTTGATGACGATATCCTTCATCGGCTTATAATTCAAGCCTAAAGTGATCTTCTGTCGCTCCCAACAAGGATTATCGACCACAGCTCCTTCGGTCTTATACATTGAGTCATAATACTCATAGCGGGCAAAAGGATAAAGCTGCTGATGTTTTTCCCGCAGCTTGCCAGATAATGCAAAGACATCATATCCTGCCTCAATGCTGGCACACATGGCATCGCTTGCCACTGACGTCTGTGGCGAGACAGATCCTTTGCCTAACGTCTTGTTGATCTTCGTGATAGCCTCAGAATCGCTCAGATGTCCATAATCATAATTTCCTCGAACGATCCAGTTGTGAGCCTTATATTCGAAGTCAAGAGTGCCAATGAGAATGTCTCCATCAACATCTTTATATTTATCTGACTTGAGCGAGTTGTTGGCCGATCTTCCGTAATACCCACTCACGCCGATGCGAAGACCCGGCAGAGAATAATTGTCGATGCGGACAACTCCAGCATAACTGTTAGCAATATCGAACTCATATCGGCTGGCGCTACCTCCCTTGATCCAGTCTTTCGCACCGAAGAGATCTGCTTCCAAACCAGCCAGGAACTGCACTTCATAGCGCCACTCTGGCAATCGACCCCAGAGCGAGATACCCGTCTGATGCCACGTGCAAGGCAAGATACTACTTTCGCTCTCCGGACGATAGACGGTAAAGAACTCTGTCGGCATGTGGTACTGATTGGTCAAGCCTACTGGCACCACGATATGTCCCATACGCAAATTGACAGCTTTGCTCCACGACTTCTGGATCCAGAACTGCTCCAACGCCACCTCGCCGCCACGCTCTACCTCGGTTTCATACTCTCCGGTTTCTTCTTCCTCGATCTCCACAGCCGCCTCAGTGCCACCATGCTCAAACTCGATCTCCGATCCCATCGACCAGCCATGACCGAAGTCATAATTGATGTAAAACACCACATGCGGCAAGTCGAACTGACCGAAGCCCTTGGCATCCTTATAGAGCTCGGCATTTGTGTAGCGCTTGTAGTTGTTGCTATAGAACATGCGGCTCATCGTCGCCTCTCCATAACCACCCAGGGAGAGGCGCGGCTCCTGGCCGTCACCTTTCTCCTGCGCGCTGGCACTGGCCATGCTGACCAATGTCACTAACATTACTATCCAACTAATTTTATTTCTCATGACTTTCTCCTATTTTTTGATTTTCGCGGTGCAAAGTTAGCGTGTTTTTCGGGTTGTAGCAATGCTTTAAATCGGGTAAATAGTCAGGGATTCTGGTAGGTAACATGCTCATTTTTGAGCAAAACAGATACCAACAAATGAGTAAAAACAACAAAGACTGAGCATTTGGCAATACTCAATCCTTGCATTTTCGAAGAAAAGTCAGTACCTTTGCAGCACACAAAAACGGAAAAATCCACACTAAAATGAGAAATATTAAAATGTATGAGGCCGACGACAAGATGATCAACCTCATTCGTGACGACCATAGCCTCCTGCACATGCTTGGTGCCTTTGGTATCAAGTTAGGTTTTGGCGACAAGACCGTACGTGAGGTGTGCGAGGAGCAGGAGGTCGATACCTACACCTTCATGGCTGTAGTCAACTTTGCCATCAACGGACACCTCGACAGTGAGTCTGTCGGCAAGCTCTCAGTCATCACACTGTTGCGCTACCTGCGTGCAGCTCACGTCTTCTTCCTCGACTTCGAACTCCCCTTCATCCGCAAGGAGCTGGCCGATGCACTCGACGAAGACGACAACCTCGCGCATCTCATTTTAAAATTATATGACAGTTACGCGCATTCTTTGCGCTCGCACATGAACTATGAGGAGAAGACGCTCTTCCCCTATGTTGAGAAACTGATCGATGGTAAGGTGGCCAACGATACTTTTGTCGAAACTTTCTCGAAGCACCACGATCAGACCGATCAGCGACTCACCGAGCTTAAGGACATCATTATCAAGTATCTGCCGTCGGACAATCTGCGCAACAATCAGCTCAGCGCCACGCTCTACGACATCTACAACTCCGAGCGTATGCTCTATCAGCACGTCGAAATTGAGGAGCGTATCTTCTTGCCTGCCATCCGATTACTCGAACAGCAGTGCCGACAGAGCGACGTGTCACAGCGCATCTCAAATATGATTACAGGAGGTAATGAGACTTCTCAAGAAGCACTCTCCGACCGCGAAAAAGAAATCATTGTCTGTGTCGTTCAGGGTATGTCGAACAAGGAAATTGCCGACCATCTCTTCATAGCTACGAATACAGTAACGACCCACCGAAGAAATATTGCACGCAAGTTGCAAATCCATTCTCCGGCAGGCCTCACCATCTATGCTATTGTCAATAATCTGGTAGATATCTCGGCTGTGAAACTGTAGCGACAGTTATCTGATCTACCACTACCCCATCATAAGGAGTAGAGAGCTGCAGGCTGATGGGGCGATGTGCTTGTGGCA
>JAZUDJ010000128.1:0-3493 GCA_045639585.1 Bacteroidales bacterium | reverse complement strand
CCTCCATGGTCTCAGGATCGCGATACCCTGGGTAATAGTCAAGATAGAAGGAGTACTGCGTGCCTCCACTGATCTTGCGCTTGCGTAGTGTTACGGTCTTACAGATATTACTCATATCGGTATAAGAGTTTTTTGTGATGAATAATCTTGGCAGAGCGTTTCTCTGCGGCACAAAGATAATAAATGGTCTGTCCGTTATGCCTGTTATTCCTCGTCATTGCCCTATCACAGCGTTTTCACGGGCAACGGAAGGAATAATTGGCAGGAAAATGAGAATTATTGGTAAAATCGGTACGATCCATGAGTGAAAAGGCGTTCTTCCATTACCTTCTCAAACTCCTCCTTAAGCAGCATATTCACCTTGCCGACCCTGACCGTGGAGAGGTGTCTTGACTTGACGAGTTTTTGAACGATATTCATGGTCAGACCGTATTTCTCTGCGGCTTCGGAAGTGCTAAAATAGCGATCATCCGTTTTCAGTTCAGGCTGAAGCCAGTCGTCAAGGTGGCTCTTGGAGTAGCAGATATGACCATATTCCCGCTTGGTAGGGATATTTTTCCGGTATGCAGCAGAACGGAGTGAATGCGCACTGATGCCATATAATTCGTTAGCCTCCTCTGTTGTCACCCATTCGGAGATATTGCGGATCTCATCACTGACGCCAAGAATTTTATCGACATGCTTCCTGCTATAGTAAGTCTTCCCTGCGATACGGCAGATTGGGATGCCGTTGTTCTTGGCAGTGGTGTAGAGCCACGTCTTCTTGACTTTGTAGGTATTCATCACCTCTTCACCTGTTATGTAGTCAAGTGATTCCGGTTCCTTAGTCGGGGCCGAGGTATCGGGTGTTGCGTGTGAAGGAAGGGAGGAAGAAGAAAAGGAAGCATTTTCGTCTTTCTTTTTTTTCCCTATCCTTGGTATTCTGGGGAGATCGGTCGGCAGGACTCTGTGATAGGGATTGCCCTCAAGCATCTTCTCGATGTCAGTTTTACGGATCAAAGACATACGGCTGCTCAGTCGGGAAGCTGGCAGTTTTCCCTCGCGCACGATCTTATAAATATATTGGCGCGAACAGCCCATCAGAAGTGCAGCCTTGGCGAAGGTCAGATACTCCGGTTTACCAAGATCGATCAGTGGCTCTACGGCAGTCAGGAAACTCCGTCTCTTATTCTTACGGGCATCATTCGCATGATTCTTGCATTCTTCACAGCAGTACTTCTGCATACCTCTTCTTGCCAGAAACTCCTTTCCGCAATGGGCACAGATTCTAGTTTTCTTCATACTCATTGATATTTGATAGTTAGTAATTGCTGCCTATCCTGCCACCAATTATATCAACTCTTTATGTCTTCCTTCGTCAATCATTGTAACCCTATGTAACCTGAGTCCGCGAAATGACGTAAATTTACAAAAAAGTGATTCCTAAATTCTCCGTGGTAGAATTGCGTTGCAAAATTACACGGAAAATTTGGAACCACCAAATTCGCTACAAGAAGTGTTAAAAACTAATCCATCTTGAAAATCAACTACTTAATTCTATGTATTCTTCAGTGTTTCTCATTATTCCGGGCTGCTAAATACAAATCAAAACAATTAACACCACCCTGGCTATGGTAGCTGGGGTGGTGTTTTTTTCGTGTTTAAGAAAAAAGTTATTCTGAGAATAATGCGGTGGAGAGGTAGCGCTCACCAGTGTCTGGGAGGAGGACTACGATATTCTTACCAGCGAACTCTGGGCGCTGTGCGAGGACTGAAGCTGCGTAGGCTGCGGCGCCGGAGCTGATACCTACGAGGAGGCCTTCTTCCTTGGCGAGGGCGCGACCGGTGGCGAGGGCTTCGTCGTTGCCGACTGGGAGGATCTCATCGACGACGGCGCGGTTGAAGTTCTTAGGTACGAAGCCTGCACCGATGCCCTGGATCTTGTGTGGGCCACTTGGATTGCCGCTCAGGACGGCACTGGTAGCTGGCTCGACGGCTACAACGTAGGCATTAGGGAAGTGCTTCTTGATGGCAGCGCCCGTACCGCTGACAGTACCGCCTGTGCCCACGCCAGCGACGAAGACATCGACCTGCTGGCCAGCGGCTGCGAAGTCGGCTGAGATCTCCTCGCCAGTGGTAGCCTCGTGGATGGCTGGGTTCGATGCGTTCTCGAACTGCTGCAGGATCACGGCGCCTGGGGTAGCATCGCGCAACTCCTCAGCCTTGGCAATGGCGCCCTTCATGCCGGCTGCGCCTGGGGTGAGGACAATCTCGGTGCCATAAGCGGCAGCGAGCTTACGACGCTCGATGCTCATGGTCTCAGGCATGGTGAGGATAACCTTGTAGCCCTTGACTGCGCCTACGAGGCTCAGGCCTACACCGGTGTTGCCTGAGGTTGGCTCAATGATGGTGCCGCCTGGCTTGAGGATGCCCTTACGCTCAGCGTCTTCGATCATAGCGAGGCCTACGCGGTCCTTGACGGAGCCACCAGGATTGAAGAACTCTACTTTCGCGATGATATTGGCCTTGGCGCCACGGTTCTGTGCGAACTTGTCGATTCTGACTAATGGGGTTTTACCGATCAGGTCGGTAATCTGATTGTATATTGCCATAGTTTCTTTGTTTTTTTATTATTAACGCTGAATGTCGCGGTTTATTTTATACGAGCGCGGATTTACGGTCTTCAGATCTGATCGAGGGCCTGACGGAGATCGTCGAGGATGTCGTCGATATGCTCCACGCCGATAGAGAGGCGCACGGTGCTTGGGGTGATGTGCTGATCGGCCAGCTCTTCTGGAGTCATCTGCGAGTGGGTGGTGGTGTATGGGTGGATAACGAGCGACTTGACATCGGCCACATTGGCGAGCAATGAGAAGATCTGGAGCGAGTCGATAAATTTCCATGCATCCTCCTGAGTACCATTGATCTCGAAGGTGAATATGCTGCCTGCACCCTGTGGGAAGTACTTCTCGTAGAGAGCATGATCTGGATGGCTGGCGAGCGATGGGTGACTGACGCTCTTGACCTTTGGATGGTTGGCCAGGAAGTCGACGACCTTGAGCGCATTCTCGACGTGACGCTCGATGCGGAGTGGCAATGACTCGACGCCTTGCAGGAGGATCCACGCGTTGAATGGAGAGATGGTAGCACCTGTATCGCGGAGGATGACGGCACGAATGCGGGTTACGAAGGCTGCAGGACCTGCCACGTCAGCGAATACTGCACCGTGATATGATGGGTCTGGCTTAGCGATAGTAGGGTATTTGTCGGCGTTTGCCTTGAAGTCGAACTTGCCACCGTCAACGATGACACCACCCAATGACGAACCATGACCACCGATGAACTTCGTTGCCGAAATCACCACGATGTCTGCTCCATGCTCCAACGGACGGATCAGGATAGGAGCAAAGGTATTGTCGACGATAAAGACAATGTTGTGACGATGAGCTACTTCGGCAACTGCCTCCAGATTGGTGACATCGGAATTAGGATTACCGAAAGTCTCTGCATAAAC
>JAZUDJ010000127.1:0-23289 GCA_045639585.1 Bacteroidales bacterium | reverse complement strand
ATCCCATTCGGTAATGGTGCAGAGCGCGTACTCCAGAACCAGAACCCAGGCGCATCTGTTCATGGCATCAACTTCAACATCCACACCAAGGCTCACATGCTCCGCGCTGCACAGGAAGGTATCGCCTTCTCATTCGCATACGGTATGGAGATCATGGCAGGCATGGGCATGGACATTAAGACCATCAAGGCTGGCCACGCTAACCTCTTCCTCTCTCCTCTCTTCCGTCGTACACTCGCTGCTGTCACTGGCGCTACTATCGAGCTCTATGAGACCGATGGTTCAGTAGGTGCAGCTTACGGTGCTGGTATCGGTGCTGGTATCTATAAGGACAGCGACGATGCATTCAAGACCCTCAAGCACATCGCTACCGAGGCTCCTGTTGCAGAGACCGAGGCTTATAAGGAGGCTTACAAGCGCTGGAAGGCTTGTCTGGAGAAGTAATCCCCAAATATCCCTTAATTATCATGCACAGCGATCCATCACAGTGTCTCTATTGTCAGGACACTTGGGGCAATCTCATGATCAAGATTGCCGACCTCAAAGTTTCACGCGCTTTCCTCTTCAAGGAGCAGACCTATCGCGGCCGTTGCCTCGTGGCATACAATGGCCATGTCAATGACCTCAACGAGCTCTCTGTCGAAGAGCGTAACGCCTTCATGGATGACGTCTGCCGCGTCACCTCTGCCATGCAGAAGGCCTTCAATCCAGAGAAGATCAACTACGGTGCTTACAGCGACAAGCTCTCGCACCTCCACTTCCACCTCGCTCCAAAGTATGTAGATGGTCCAGATTATGGTGGCATCTTCACCATGAATCCTGGCAAGGTCTACCTCAGCGATGCAGAGTATGAGGAGTTGATCAATGCAGTAAAGAAATATCTTTAATGATTCACAGAGATTCGCACACTGGAAATCGGGGCGTCCGATCCTGCAGCAAGGATTCGCACACAAGGAATCCGGGCGTCTGATCCTGCATCAAAGATTCGCACGCAGGAAACCGGGACGTCTGATCCTACAATAAAAATAGGTACACAGAAATCTCTGCGTACCTATTTTTATTATTTATTGAGCACAGGAAGAATCTCCTGTACTTATTTTTGCTTAGAGATAGCTTGCCATCTCGTCAGCCACCTTCTTAGCCTCCTGTGCAGCGACGGCGGCGAAGTTCTCGGTGTGGTCAGCGTAGATGATGGCACGTGAGCTGTTGACGATGAGGCCACACTGCTTGTTCATGCCATACTTGACAACCTCAGCGAGAGAGCCACCCTGTGCACCTACGCCAGGAACGAGTAGGAAGCTGTCTGGAGCTACACGGCGAATATCCTCGAACATCTGTCCCTGAGTAGCACCTACGACGAACATTACCTGATCCTCGGTACCCCAAGTCTTGACAGTGCGGATTACCTTCTCAAAGAGGCGTTCCTCTGTACCATCGACGGTAGAGAGCTGGAAGTCATGGCTACCCTTGTTGCTGGTGAGAGCGAGGCAGATGACCCACTTACCCTCATAGCCAAGGAATGGCTTCACGCTATCCTCACCCATGTATGGAGCTACGGTTACAGCATCGAGGTCAAGGTGCTCGAAGAATGAACGTGCATAGAGCATCGAGGTATTACCGATATCGCCACGCTTAGCATCAGCGATGATGAACTGGTTAGGATACTGCTCGCGGATGTACTTGACCGTACGCTCGAAAGCAATCCAACCCTCTACACCGAAGCACTCATAGAACGCCAAGTTTGGCTTGTAGGCGATGCAGTATGGCTCGGTAGCGTCGATGATAGCCTTGTTGAACTGGAAGATTGCCTCAGCTGGCTCCAGGCTCTGGAGATGCTCAGGAATCTTCTTGATATCAGTATCCAGACCCACGCAGAGGAATGTCTTCTTCTGCTGGATCTGGGCAAATAGTTGTTCTCTATTCATAGAAGATTACTTGATCTTTGAAGCCTTAGCAGCAGCCTTCTCTGCCTTCTCAGCAGCCTGCTTAGCCTTCTTGTTGGCCTTCTCAAGAGCCTTCTGAGCCTTGATGTGGCCATCAATGGTCTTCTTCTTATCCTTGAGATCCTCAAGGTTGAGCTTGAGCTGCTGCTCCTCTGCCTTCAAGTTAGCATCGGTTGGATTGAGCTTCTGGTTAGCCTTGTTGGTCTTGATCTGGCCCTTGAGAGCCTCAATCTGGTGCTTGTACTCACGGCTGAGCTGCTCGTCAGACTTCTGATCAGCGAATGAAGTGAAAGGTGCTGCGATGAGAGCACCGAGAAGCATAATCTTTGCAATTGTCTTCATAGTGGTAATATTTTATGTTAATAATGTTTTGTTATTATCTACAATCACTTTACTTAATGTAGTCAACACCCATCCAAGGCTTCAATACCTCAGGAACCTTGATTGAGCCATCCTCCTGCTGGTAGTTCTCCATGATAGAGGCTACGATGCGAGGCAATGCCAATGCTGAACCGTTGAGGGTGTGGCAGAGCTCGATCTTCTTGTCGGCTGCCTTACGATAGCGGCACTTCAAGCGATTAGCCTGATAGGTATCGAAGTTAGAGACAGAAGAAACCTCGAGCCAGCGGTTCTGTGCTGCTGAGTAAACCTCGAAGTCGTAGCAGACAGCACTGGTGAATGACTGATCGCCACCACAGAGACGGAGGATACGATATGGAAGGCCGAGCTTCTGGAGGAGGCCCTCAACATGCTCAAGCATCTCCTTGTGACTCTCAGCTGAGTGCTCTGGAGTATCGATACGAACGATCTCGATCTTAGAGAACTCGTGCAGACGGTTCAGGCCACGAACGTCCTTACCGTAAGAACCTGCCTCACGACGGAAACACTGGGTGTATGCACAGTTCTTGATAGGGAGTTCCTTCTCGTCGATGATGACGTCACGATAGATGTTGGTGACAGGAACCTCAGCGGTAGGGATGAGATAGAAGTCATCAATCTCGCAGTGATACATCTGACCCTCCTTGTCTGGCAACTGACCTGTGCCATAACCAGAAGCCTGGTTAACGACTGTAGGTGGCATAATCTCCTCATAACCAGCCTTAGCAGCTTCGGTGAGGAAGAAGTTGATCAATGCACGCTGCAGACGAGCACCGAGACCACGATAGACAGGGAAGCCTGCACCGGTGATCTTTACACCGAGGTCGAAGTCGATGAGGTTGAGGTTCTTAGCCAACTCCCAGTGAGGAAGCTTAGCATTTGGATACTGTGCATCTGGATTTGCATCCCAGTTGCCTACGGTATCCTGACCAACGACACACTCCTTGAGGTTAGACTTTACTACCCAGTTATCCTCAGCGCAGCTACCCTCAGGTACCTCATCGTAAGGAATGTTAGGAATCTGGCAGAGCATGGTGACAATCTCCTGCTCGAGTGCAGCCTTCTTCTCATCGAGCTCCTTGTTAGCACCCTTGAGCTCAGCTACCTTGGCCTTAGCAGCCTCAGCCTCTTCCTTCTGGCCATTCTTCATCAGCATACCGATAGTCTTAGCGAGTTTGTTAGCCTCTGCCAAGTTACCATCAAGCTGCTGCTGAGTGCTACGACGCTCCTGATCCTTAGCGATCACTGCATCGATAGCCTCCTTGGCACCCTTGAAGTGCTTCTTATTCAAACCGGCAATGACGCGATCGTACTGCTCGGTAATCAATTTCAGAGTAAGCATATTTTTATTTTATTTGACAAAAGTTAAAGACCGAAGTTTAAAGATTTGCCTTCAACTTTTGGACAATTATATTCGAATAAAAACGAAACAGAGCACTTGGCAACCGAAATGGCTGTCAAATGCCCTGTAATTCTTTTAAGCGGTTGGCCAAGGGCTTATGCCAATGGCTCAACAGAGACGTAGCTCTTATTCTCACGCTTCTTGGTGAAAACTACCTTACCATCGATGAGAGCGTAAAGAGTATCGTCCTTACCAAGACCTACGTTGAGACCTGGATTGTGCTTGGTGCCACGCTGACGAACGAGGATGTTGCCAGCCTTAACGATTTCGCCACCAAACTTCTTAACACCGAGTCGCTTTGAATGAGACTCACGGCCGTTCTTAGAACTACCTACACCTTTTTTGTGTGCCATAGTGAACTTTCTTTTTTAATAGCGAAAAACGCTTATGCAACAATAGACTTAACTAACACTTCGGTAAAGTGCTGACGAGCACCGGTGAGCTTATCGAAGCCCTTACGACGCTTCTTGTGGAACACCTTAATCTTCTTACCGCGAAGCTCAACCTGTGAAACTTCGAGAACTACCTTTGCACCCTCAACTACTGGGGTACCTACGGTGATAGCACCGTCGTTGTTGACGAGGAGCACCTTCTCGATGGTGATCTCCTGACCAACCTCAGCGCCTGCGATGTTCAAAACGCAGATCTTCTGATCTGGCTCAACAGTGAACTGCTGGCCCTGAATCTCAACAATTGCGTACATTGTTATATATAAAAACTTAAAGTTTCTCCGCAAGGCGAACACCTCAAAATCGGGCGTTACTTGTATTGCCTACCTCGGAATCAGCGTGCAAAGATAATGATTATATCATTCTTTCGCGCTTTTATCAATCATTTTTTCTTCAAAAATCTCAAGTTTTTGCGCAAAGTCACCTCATTTGCTATCCAGAGATGATTATTTCACATCCCGAAAACTATCAATTTTACATTTTTAATTTTACATTTATCCAAAGAAGAACTTGTTTACAGATCCTTCTTTGGATAGAGAGCCTCCCACCAAGTCGGATCATCCTGCAGCCACTTGGCAAACCAAGCCATCGTAGCGTTGTGCCATGCGATGCGCTTGTCGTAGTCGAGGATGTGGTGCTGCTGGTTGGTAACGCTCACCAGAGCTGTCTCACGACCAAGGAGCTTCAAGGCGGTGAACATCTGCAATGAGTTGTTATATGGCACGTTGTTGTCGGTCACACCATGCAGGAAGAGCAATGGAGTGTGGATCTTATCAACGCGATAGAGAGGCGACTGATCGACGTAGAGATCCTTACGTGTCCAAGGATAGCTGTCGGCCATAGACACCTGGCTGTAGGTATAACCCCAGTCGCCAAGTCCCCAGTAGTTAGAGTGGTCGCTGATACCTGCATGGCTGATGGCACAGGCAAAGATATCGGTCACCGTCTGCAAGTACATGGTCATGAAACCACCGTACGAAGCACCGATACAACCAATCTTCTTCTCATTGACGTAGCTATGCTGCTTGCAGAACTCCTTGACAGCCTCAATGATGTCGCGTGCAGGATCGACACCTGCGGTATTGACGTGACGCGAACCCCACTCCTGGCCAAAGCCAGAAGCGCCACTTGGTTCGACAATCAATGCCACGTAACCGAGTGCTGACCATGAATGCTGAGGATAGTTGCTCTCAAATGAACGTTCGGTAGGAGAACAGCCACCGTAGTAGTTGACGATCATCGGATAAGACTTCGCCTCATCAAAGCCGACAGGCAAATAGAAGCGACAATAGACGGTATCGCCGATGCTATTGGTGAATGACCATGGCAGACACTCGCCGAGCTCGATGCCAGCGATGTTCTTGGCACTGAGGTCCTCTACCAGCGTCATAGCGTTCTTCTTGGTGCCGACGAGTTTGGTATCGATAGTATAGAGACGATCGCTGTTCGAAGCGCTCACGCCATAAAAGGCCAGCACTGGAGCAGTCTGTGCCAACGACAGGCTATTGACCACGTCCTCAGGAACAGGAATGTTCTGAATCTTGCCATCCTTCGGATTCATACGATAGAGACAGATGCTATCACGATGCTCAGCAGTAAAATAGAGCTGGCCGTCGTACTTGCTCCACTCCACATTCTGGACAGCAGGATTGAAGAGACGTGTCATAGGCTTGACCTCCTTGCTGCTCATATCCATAAGGAAGAGCTGTACGTCGTACTCGTTAGGGATCTTATCTGCTGGCAACGTGCAACCGATGCGACCAAATGAGTCAGGACTACCGGTGAAAGCAAGATACTTACCGTCTGGCGAGAGGCCAGCAGGACGAGCAAAACCTTCGTGCTGCACGAGCGTATCGACCTGCAAAGTATTTACGTCGAGCATATAGACATCGGAGAATACAGTAGGGCGCATCGCTGTGATCTCATCGACGCTCTTGCTTAGAATCAGCTTACTGCCATCAGCAGTGAAATCTACTGGATAGACGTTACTATGGCCGAAGGTCAATGGCTGGAGGACACCGGTCTTGAGGTCGAACTTTGCCAAAGAGGTACGATTGCGGAAACCTGGCTGGCGATCCTCTGGATGAATCATCTCATAGACATCCGGATTGAGCTCCTTCGGTCCATTCTCGCGCTGCATTACGATGAGATAATCCTCAGTCGGTGCGATGACGAAGCTTCCGCTTGGCAGATTGCTGCAGAGCACCTTCTCCTCGCTGGTAGCAGGATTGACCGTCACGAGTTCGCGGCCCTTAACCGTCTTGCGCGTAAAATAATAAAGGTTGCTGGTTGGCATCCAGCTGGCATCCTGACGCTCGCTGATGACGCGACCTGTCTGGCGCTCGATGATCTTACCCGACCACTTGTCGCCACCCGATGCACGCTGCTGATAGCTTAGGATCATGTATTTGCCATCCGGAGAGAGCTGAGCTCCCTTGATGAGACGGCTGTCGAGCTGTGTGCGGACGGTATAGAGGCCCTTGCCTTCGAGCGATGGAGCCACCTCATAAGCTGTCTTTGTGTCGATGCTCATCTTGAGACTGTCGGCCTTACCTTCCTCCGAGAGATACTTCAGGACGATGTGGTGCAGATCTGGTTCGAGCGTGATCTCGCCGGCGTGAGCCGACTTGCCATCGATATACAGCTCATAGTTCTTTGGAGCCTTCTCTAACTTGAGCTGGCCTTTGAGGTAGCTGCGGTTGATGAGGTTGAAGCCGACCATGTGCAGTGCATACTTGCTACCTGCTGGCGAACCAGGAAGTGCGATGTCGCTCCTCTCCTCGCCTGCCTTCACAGCATCCAGATTGAGCGCAGATTTCAGGAGCGAGGTAGCTACGTAAGCCTTACCATTCACATCGGTCGTATCGACCATCACAGGAGCCTGCATTACATAAGGTCCTGCATAGAGATATTTCTCAACGATCTGGCTTTCTGCCAGTGATGGCAGCACTGTCATAAGAGACAAGGCTGCCATCATTGATAAATGTTTCTTCATTATTATATATAATGTGTATCGAAGAATCGATTAGTCTTTCAAATTGAGCGCGATCTGGAGCTCATCGAGCTGTGCATCGTCGATAGCACAAGGAGCATCCATCATCACGTCGCGACCTGCATTGTTCTTAGGGAATGCAATAACGTCGCGGATCGAGTCGAGCTCTGCGAACATCGAAACGACACGGTCGAGGCCGAATGCGAGGCCAGCGTGAGGAGGTGCACCATACTTGAATGCATTGACCAGGCAACCGAACTGAGCCATAGCTTTCTCCTCGGTGAAGCCAAGGAGCTTGAACATCTTAGCCTGGAGCTCTGAGTCGTGGATACGGACAGAACCGCCACCGAGCTCAACGCCATTCATGACGCAATCGTAAGCCCATGAGCGAACCTTACCCTGATCGGTATCAAGCAATGGGATATCCTCAGGATTAGGCATGGTGAATGGGTGGTGAGTAGCGTAGAAGCGCTGTGTCTCCTCATCCCACTCGAAGAGAGGGAAGTCGATGACCCAGAGTGGCACGAACTTAGAAGGATCGCGGAAGCCGAGCTGCTCAGCCATCTCAAGGCGAAGTGCACAGAGCTGCTTCTGAGTCTTGCGCATCTCACCACAGAGGATGAGCATCAGGTCGCCATTCTCAGCATCGAACTTCTCGCAGATAGCAGCGATAACCTCAGGACCATAGAACTTGTCGATGCTTGACTTCAAGGTACCATCAGCATTCTTACGAACCCAGATAAGGCCCTTAGCGCCAATCTGGCTCTTCTTCACGAAGTCGGTCAAACCATCGATCTGCTTGCGTGTGTAACCTGCGCAACCCTTAGCGTTGATACCAGCCACGTAGTTGACATCGTCGAATACTGAGAAGCAACCAGCAGGAAGTACTGACTCGATCTCATAATCCTTGGTAGTATTCTTGAGCTCAACAAACTTCATATCGAAGCGGAGGTCTGGCTTATCCGAACCGTAGTACTTCATAGCATCCTCCCAAGTCATGCGAGGGAACTTATCGAACTCGATACCCTTCAACTCCTTGAAGAGATGCTTCATCATACCCTCAAACATCTCGATGACATCCTCCTGCTCAGCGAATGACATCTCGCAGTCGATCTGAGTGAACTCTGGCTGACGATCAGCACGGAGGTCCTCATCGCGGAAACACTTAACGATCTGGAAGTAGCGGTCGAAACCTGCTACCATGAGGAGCTGCTTGAACTGCTGAGGAGACTGTGGCAAAGCATAGAACTGACCAGGGTTCATACGGCTTGGTACGACGAAGTCACGCGCACCTTCAGGAGTAGACTTGATCAGCATTGGGGTCTCAACCTCAAGGAAGTTCTGTGCGTCGAGGTAACGACGGCACTCGAAAGCCAGTTTGTGACGAAGCTCGAGGTTCTTGCGGACGCATGGACGACGGAGGTCGAGGTAACGATACTGCATACGGAGGTCATCGCCGCCATCCGAGTTATCCTCAATGGTGAATGGAGGAACCTCTGAAGAAGAGATAATATTGAGCTCCTTGGCAACGATCTCTACGTCGCCAGTAGGAATATTCTTGTTCTTCTGCTCACGCTCACGGACGATACCAACTACCTGGATCACATACTCACGACCCAGCTTGTTAGCCTTCTCACAGAGCTCAGGGCTCAGCACTGATTCATCAAACACGAGCTGAGTGATGCCGTAGCGGTCACGCAGATCGACGAAGGTAAGGCCACCGAACTTACGTACGGTCTTCACCCATCCTGCCAGAGTTACCTCCTGGCCGAGGTTAGCGAGACGAAGCTCGCCACAAGTCTGTTTACGATACATTATAGTGGAATTTTCTTAGATTTTCTATAAAAATGCGCGGCAAATATAGTCATCTTTTTGGAGTATTCCAAATATTTGGCAAAAATAACACTTTTTCGAACTCATTTTGCCTTCTTTTCCAAAGAAAATTCTTAACTTTGCAAAACCGAATAAGTACATTTCTCCTTATTTAATAAAAATAAGTCATCGGAAACCATGAGAGAGTTAGGCAATCAGATAGGGCGATACCAGAGCGACTCCATTCCATTTTGGGTGGAGTGGATGATGCATTTGCCCGGATTGAAAAAGAAATTCGCCAAGCGTGCGGTATCGGAGATCCGCGTCTTCGAGCAAGGTATCATGCTGATGCATGGCAATCATGCGCAAAAGGAGGACAAGGCGATGACGTTGACCTACAAAGAAATCCGTCGTGTCTGGTTCGAGCGCTTCCAGACGGGCAGCGAGGAAGCAGGACATACCGCTTTCCGCATCGATATCATTGCCGAAAATCTGGATACACTTTTCTCTTTGACCAAGACGGATTGTTCCGAAGAGGATCCGGATCTGCGACTGATGGAGTTCCTTTACCAGACATGGAAAGCCTCAACTTGGCGACACTATCATGTGGTGGCAGCTATCGTGCAAATGGAGGCAGCTTTGGCTGGAAGAACTGACATTCAGGATCCTGAGACACCGGTTTATCTGTGCATGCAGAAGCCTCGCACACGCTATGATTACACATCTTATCATTGGGAGTTCCCTGGGGGCAAAGTCGAGGAAGGAGAATCTGAGTCACAAGCCTTGCAGCGTGAACTAAAAGAAGAGATGGAATACGAGGTGACCGTCGGCCAGCACCTGACCACCGTCGAACATAGCTACCGGGATTTCTCTCTCTCGCTCTCCTGCTATCTCTGCACGGCTACGACTCCTGACTTCGTTCGCAAAGAGCATCAGGATCATCGCTGGCTCACCGCCAAAGAAATGCAGTCGCTGGAATGGTGTGCTGCGGATGAGCCCGTGATCGAATTACTAAATACATAGACAATAAACACAAAAGATATGCTCCAGATTCGCTGTAAAAATAATAACGAGACGAGATCCGTACCGTTCGGAAGCTCGTTGCAGGAGATTTTCAAAGAGTTCAACCTCGAGACTCCTGTAAACCCTATTTCGGCCAAGGTCAATAACGTATCGCAAGGACTGAAGTTCCGCCTCTATCAGAACCGAGACATTGAGTATCTGGATATCAGCAATCCTAGCGGTTTCCGCGTCTACCTCCGCTCGCTTTGTTTCGTACTCTGCAAGGCGGTGCAGGACGTCTTTCCGGGATCTAAGCTATACATTGAGCACCCGATCTCTCGCGGTTTCTACTGCAACTTCGTAAAGCCAACGAGCGATGGCCGCACACGTGGCATCACGGCCGATGAGATTGCACGGATTCATGAACGTATGCAGGAGATTGTGCGACTGGATATGCCATTCCGCCGTCACGAGGTCCCAACCGAGGAAGCTATCCGCATCTTCCGCGATCGTGGATTCATCGATAAGGTCAAATTGCTCGAGACATCAGAGAAGGTATACACCGATTATTATACTTTAGGAGACACCGCGGATTTCTATTACGGAGCACTCGTCCCATCGGCCGGCTACCTGAAGGTCTTCGGCTTGGAGCCCTATGGCGAGGGTCTACTGCTACGCGTACCAGATCAGAAGAATCCTACGCAACTGGCCGAGATGGTGCCACAACCAAAGACGTTCGAGGTATATAAGGAGAAGGTGAAGTGGGACGTCATCATGCACCTGGCCAACGCAGGCGATGTCAACAAGGCCTGCGAGAAAGGGATGGCAAGCGAACTCATCCAGGTTTCGGAGGCGCTGCAGGAGAAGAAGATCGTCAAGATCGCTGAGGAGATCGAGCGCAGATATACAGAAGATGGATTGAAGCTCGTGCTCATCACAGGTCCATCCAGCTCAGGCAAGACCACGTTCTGCAAGCGACTGGGTATCCAGCTGCTAGCCTGTGGCCTCCGTCCGCTGTCGTTCTCGACCGATGACTACTTCGTCAATCGCGTCGACACCCCTCTCCTACCCAACGGAGAATATGACTTCGACAATTTCGAAACCGTCGACCACAAGCTGCTTGGCGAGCACCTCGGCCAACTTCTGCAAGGCAAGGAAGTGGAAGTACCAGAATATAACTTCACGACCGGCATGCGTGAATGGAATCATAAGAAGCTCCGTATCAAGGACAAGCATGTTCTGATCATCGAAGGTATCCACGCGCTCAATCCTCGTCTCACCGAGCAGGTACCGGACAATCAGAAGTTCAAAATCTACACGTCAGCACAGACCACCATCTCGCTCGACGATCACAACTGGGTACCTACGCGCGACAACCGTCTGCTCCGCCGTATCATCCGCGACTACAACAAGGGAGCGTTCTCTGCACGAGAGACCATCCACCAGTGGCCGAATGTCTGTGAAGCTGAGGAGCAGTGGATCTTCCCGTATCAGGAGAATGCCGACGTAATGTTCAATTCTGCACTCAACATCGAGTTTGCAGTTCTTCGCAATCATGCAGAGCCGATCCTCCAGTCCGTTCCGAAGAACTGTCCTGAGTACGCCGAGGCTCATCGTCTGCTGAAGTTCCTGCATTACTTCACTCCGATTCCTGACAAGGACATTCCACCGACATCTATCATGAGAGAGTTTGTGGGAGGATCGTCATTCAAGTATTGAAACATAAAAAAGGAGCTCGATTGAGCTCCTTTCTTATGTTCAGAATTTGACATTATGCATATCCCCACTCTTCTTAAACTCGCGATGGAATGCAAATGCATGCTCCAGCGACATCGGAGTATGACCGGCCTGACACTCTGGCAGATTGAGATACTCGCGCAAGAGTGGACGGAAGTCTGGATGTGCACAGTTCTCGATGATTGCCTCAGCGCGCTCACGTGGCGACTTGCCTCGAAGGTCAGCTACACCTTGCTCGGTGATGACGACCATGACTGAGTGTTCGCTCGAGTCGACATGCGAGACGTATGGCACGATGGCCGAGATAGCACCCTTCTTAGCGGTCGAAGGACAGATGAAGATTGAGGTATAAGCGTTACGCGCGAAGTCGGCAGAGCCACCTACACCGTTCATCATCGTCGTACCCATCACGTGCGTTGAATTGACGTTGCCACAGATATCCACCTCCAGTGCGGTATTGATCGTGATAACACCTAAGCGACGGACGAGCTCAGGATGGTTCGAAAGTTCGTATGGACGTAAGATGATATGCTCCTTGTAGAAGACGATATTGTCCATAATTCGGTCATACACGGCATCGCTCACAGCCAACGAACCCGTTGAAGCGAAGGTGCATCGCCCCTTATCGATGAGCTCCACACCCTGATCCTGCAATACCTCTGTATATAAGGTGAAAGGAGGAATCTCAGGAGCATCCTGCAGCGCAGCAAGCACCGCGTTGGCAATGTTTCCTACACCCGACTGGATCGGCTGGAAGTCCTTGTGCACACGGCCATGCTTCACCTCATCTGTGAGGAAAGATGCCACATTCTTACCCAGCTGCTTGGTAACCTCGTCGACTGGAGAGAATGGTGGCACATTATATTTATAATGACAAGGTACCACGGCCACGATCTTCTTAGGATCGACCTTCAGGATAGGCGAACCTATACGATCAGAAGGCTTGTACAGAGGGATCACATCACGACGCGGAGGTGGTAGCGGAGTATAGATGTCATGCATGCCACGGATGCGGAAATCGTATGCCGAGTTGAGCTCAATGATGATCTTGTCGGCCACCTGAGCGTAAGTATCGACGCAACCTACGCCACCAGAGAGGGTGATCTCTCCCAAGTCAGTGATATCGACAGCCTCGATGATACACCAGTCGATCTTGCCCATGAAGCCATAGCGCACGTACTGTCCCACCATCGAGAGGTGCATATCCGTGTAGCACACCTCTCCCGTGTTGATGGACTTACGCATAGGACTTGAGCCATTGAATGGCAGACGACGGTTCACAGCCTTCGCATTGGCCAATGCATCGTCAAGAGCATCATTGGTGACAGCACCTGTGAAAAGGTTCACCTTGAAAGGACGACCAGCCTCATGTTCAGCCTCGGCTCGCTTGGCCAAAGCTGCTGGTACGACGCGAGGTGTTCCTGCAGCTGTGAAGCCACTAAAACCCAAAGTATCGCCATCTTTGATGAGAGCTGCAGCCTCTTCGGCGGTCATTTTGGTATAAATCATATTAAATATTTTGCTTCTTTGAAAAAATTTGTCTATCTTTGCGGCGGCAAATTTACTAATATTATTCGACAATAACAAATTTTTTGAACGAAATATAAAAAAAACTTGCCTACTCTCACGAGCAGACAAGCATTATTAACCTAAACCTTAACTATGATAAAAAAATAGTGTATTGTTCATACACGCTGCAAAGGTAGTACTAAATTCAGTCGCTTCCAAATTTTTGACAGCAAAAATGTAAAAAAAGGCAAAATTTTAACATTTCAGTGTCATTTTGTCTCAATATACTATTCATTTTATCGTATAAAAGTACAAGAAGATTCACTCAAGTATATGAAAAAACTCTTTATCGAAACATACGGTTGCCAGATGAATGTGGCCGACTCAGAGGTCGTTGCATCCATCATGGAAACCATCGGCTATGAGCTGAGCGAACAGCTGGAGGATGCCGATGCCGTCTTTATGAATACCTGTTCGGTACGCGACAATGCGGAGCAGAAGATCTATGGCCGCCTGCAGTTTTTCCAGAGCCTTAAGCGCAAACGTCCTCTCATCGTTGGCGTCCTCGGCTGTATGGCAGAGCGTGTCCGTGAGGAACTTATACAGCATGGCGCTAACCTCGTAGCAGGGCCAGATTCCTACCTCGATCTGCCTAACCTCGTCAGTGCAGCTGAGCAAGGTGAAGAGGCGGTCAACGTGGAGCTATCAACCACCGAGACCTATCGTGAGATCATACCTAAGCGCATGGGAAACACTCGTATCAGCGGTTTCATCAGCATCATGCGCGGCTGTAACAATTTCTGCTCGTACTGCATCGTCCCTTATACCCGTGGCCGTGAGCGTTCTCGTGCTGTAGACAGTATCCTCAACGAGCTGGAGGATCTCCGACAGAAAGGATTCAAGGAGGTCACCCTACTTGGCCAGAACGTCAACAGCTACCTTTGGGAACCAGAGAATGAGAAGCCTGTAGATTTTGCCGACCTCCTGAACATCGTCGCTGACGCAGCTCCAAAGATGCGCATCCGCTTCTCAACCTCTAATCCTCACGACCTCACCGACAAGATCATCGAGGCCATGGCTTCGCACAAGAACATCTGCAATCACCTGCATCTCTGCGTCCAGAGTGGTTCGAATGCGGTGTTGAAGAAAATGAATCGCAAATACACGCGCGAATGGTATCTCGATCGCATCAAGGCTCTCCGCACCGCTATCCCTGACTGTGGCATCTCTACTGACGTCTTCTGCGGTTTCTGCGGCGAGACACTCGAAGATCAGGCCGACACCCTCTCTCTGATGCGCGAAGTCGGCTACGACTCAGCCTTCATGTTCAAATACTCTGAGCGTCCTGGCACCTTCGCCGCCAAGCATTATGCAGACGACGTCCCAGAAGAGGAGAAGATCCGTCGCCTGAACGAGATCATCGCTCTCCAGAACGAGCTCTCTCTTGAATCAAACAAGCGCGACATCGGCAAAACCTTCGAAGTCCTCGTAGAAAATTACTCTAAGCGCAGTCGCGAGCAACTCTGCGGTCGCACCCAGCAAAACAAGATGGTCGTCTTCCCTAAAGGCAACGCCAAAGCTGGCGACTTCGTGATGGTTCGCATCACCGAGGCATCTTCTGCCACGCTCATTGGCGAACTGGTAGAAGAATAATGAAAACATTCGGCACATAAAAAAGACTCAGGACCGCTCCCCTATTCATCGGGAAGTGGTCCTGAGTTTATTATTTTGAAAACCTTTCAATCTTGCAACTATGCTTCTTCGTCTCCTTATCGTAGTTGATCCCAACCAGAAGAATCTCTCCAGTATATTCAGCCACCTTAGCAGGATAATTCTTTCGCTTGATCTGATCAATAGCAGCATCTGCCGACTTATCATATTTTAGTTCTATCACAAGTGCTGGAGCTTTCACATTGCGACGAGGGATGAGTACAAGGTCGGCAAAGCCCTTGCCCGTAGGCAGCTCACGATGAATGATATAGTCATTCTTTGCATGATAGTAGGCAATATTCAAGACGCAAGTCAAAGAATTTTCATCGTTGTACGAAAGTATGCTGGTGTTCTCATCATGAGCCAAGTCAATACCACGTGCCACTGCATCCTCATTACAAGCGAGCGTCGCACGGAGCAGCTTCTTCGACTCATCCAAAGCTTCCGCTACTTTCCAGTTTCTGCTCTTTACAGCATTTACCATCTCCATACCGACTTCCTTGTTCGGTATATAACATTCCTCTTCCATTTGATCGTAAGACAGATAACCAAGGTGTATCAGCACCGTGAGTACATCATCCTTCAAGCGGACATCGTGCATGTCATTAGAGAAACCAGTAGTATCAACCGAGCATCGCCCACCGGCAAGCATATTGATGATATCATCCCTAAGGCCCTCAAAGTTCATCTCAATATATGTAGAAACAGAATCGTACGCGCCTGTCTTTGACCAGAAGTTACCACATCTGCCACGAGAGATAGCCTCCATCACAGAATATGGATTATAGATTGATGATACTTTTCCTATCTGATAACCATCGTACCAGACCTTAAGTTCTTCAACATCTACATCCTCGTCCTCGGCAAGAGCAGCCACCTCGTCTGGTGTAAATCCAAAATAAGGAGCGAGTTTGCCAGGTTCGACAACAGAGTACTCCCTAAAATTATTAAGCGCCGACTGAGTATCAAACTTTTTCATTGGCAAAATGCCCGTCATATACACCCCAGCAAACACATCTTTTGAATTACTGCCTTTAAAAAGCCTACGCAAAAGATTGACATAATTGTCCATCACCTTGCTATCCTTTTCATACTCACGGCAGATGGCATCCCATTCATCAATAAGCATGATGAAATTTTCGTGCGTATGCTGATGTATACGAATAAGGAACTCCATCAAGTCGTCATTCTCCTTTCGTAGAACATCTGGATACGCATCCACGATATCAGACATCAAATCTCGCTGAATGCTTGACACAATATCATTATCATGTCCGTATCGAGTAAGGAAATCAGTCACATCAAGAGTGATGACTGGATATTTGTTCAGATGTTCTTCGAATGACTCATACTTAGCAACAGATAATCCCTCAAAAAGCTTTCTGCTATCGCAAGACTTGTCATAATACGCACGCAACATATCCACCGCCATGGTCTTACCAAAGCGGCGACAGCGAGTCAGACAAGAGTAACGACGTTCTGTGTTGAGCGTCTTATTAATGACATCTATCATCTCTGTCTTGTCAACATACTCACCGTTGACTGCACTGCGGAAACCTTCGTTTCCTTTATTGATGTATGTACCCATTACAATATAATCTTTTCTATTGCATCAGACCAATAAGATCATCAGCAATATAACATCTTCTAAATTTACGATGCAAAGAAACACATTTTCTTCGACACTTCCAAATTTTCATTCGAAAATCTACTTCAGTTACACATTATTTATATATATAAGGCTGCAACTCCACAAATACTACTAAGGCAAAACACTTGATAACAAAACCGCTCCCCAATGAATCGGAAAGCGGTCTTGATTTTTCACAAAGCATTTATTGCTGGAGATTAAGCACAAATGGCATCTTCTTGTCTTTCGAAAGAAGAGTATAAGTACCTTCCAGATAGTCCATATCTGCACTATGGCCTTCGACTTCGAAAGTACCTATCAATTTACCAGCAGCATTATACTCTTTTATCAGCAGATTTGAACCACCTTCATCATTTTCCACCCATTCACCTTCCAGTGTCAGACGGTTATCGGGACCATATTTATCATAATAATAAGACCCCTTGGCTTTTTCCAAATCAATATAAAGGTCAACGGTTATAGGATACTTTCCATCTATTAAACCCCTATAATAATCAGTTAGTTCAACCACTTCCTCATCTACAGCATCCTCAGCAACTGGAGTTTCTTCTGCTTCCATTACAGGTTCCTCACTCTGGCTTATTGAAGTAAGATTCTGAGTGGTCTCAATGCTAATCGATTGATCATTATGCACTTCTGTTGGGCCAGTTATTTCATTCACAGATGTTTCTTCGACCTGATTTCCTCCATCTCTTAGGTAAGCACCAAATCCTAAAATAAACAGAGCGACAAACCACGCCCACACTCGTTTTTTTTTCTTTGATTTTGGTTGTGAGCTCTTGTCTGCATTATTTTTATTATTCGGTGATTTAGGGTATGATATACCATCCGAAAAGCTAGTGTTCTCTGCCGGCTTCTGGATATCTGAATATTGGCTAGTATTTGGAGGATTATTTTTCAGCCAACCCTTAGTATTAGAGACTTTAGCACCACAATGAATGCAGAACTCAGCATCGTCTTCTATTTCATTATCACAATAGACACATTTCATTTTTTGTAGTTAAATTTTCAATAATTCAGAATAATTAGCCGAATGCAAAAGAACGAACAAATATATAGTATTAAGGTATTATTGCCAGAAACAATAATACCTTAATACAGATTCGTTGTTATTCTACAGGTTCTGGGCCGTATTCATTATTACCAGGTGTTCCTGGTAATAAAAAAAACACGACATTTATAATTGGAATAAGCATCCAAAGATGAGAACGATTTGAATCATGGAGACGTCTAGCGGCCGAAGATATGCAAGGGAAAGCAGTAACAAACCAAAACAACCAACCTGCTTCAACATTTATACGTTGGATTACGGAATTAAGAATACATACAAATAAGAAGAACCACCAAAATTCAGATCGACTAGCACGACCTTTAAAAGTAAAATACTTGCTGAAACATGTTTTTACAGAATTACCGAGTGTCATAAATTAGTAAATTTAAAGTTAAACGAATAATTTAAAATCATCCTTGGGATGTTAAAAGCTTGTTATTTATTATATTTTTCTTGGAATTTTTCTTCAGACATGCATAAATATTTAATTCCATCAATAATTCCCCATATTACAGGAATATATGTCCAACTAAATATTAAAGCAATAACTGCCCAAATATAATTACCTAAATAGAAATCTTGAATTCCAAGGCCTCCTAAGAATATTGCTAAAAGAGCAGCTGTAGTCTTATCTTTTTTCGATTTCGTATCAGTTGAGACTTGTTGCTGAGCAGTCTGTGGTTGTTGATTATAAAACGCTTGTGACGCATTCTGCATATATGGATGTTGATTACCCACAATATTATTTTGCATATTATATGGAGCCTGCATTTGCGAAGGCTGCTGATAAAATGCATTTTGCGGAGGTTGCTGCGTTGGTTGTTGAGGCACCTCAGGATACGAAGTTGGAGAATATGCTTGCCCATTCAACACAGGAGGATTTTGCGAATTATTATTTTGTGGAATTGAGATAAAAACATGACCACAATACGGACAAGCATACTTATTCAAAGCTATTTGTTCGACATTAGTAGCACCACATTGAGGACAACATACATTTTTCATTATACTTTAAGTTTTGAAATTAAATAAATAGACAATAAATAAATGACTAGAATCAACCCTGTAGTAATAATAACCCCACTCTGTCTTATTCCCCAAAAAGCAAAAGCAAAGTGCTCAACTACAAGGATAAAGCAAAAGAGGACTGATACAATCCTTAAATTAGTATCTTTTCCTGCATGGTCGAAACTGCAACCTAACCCTAAAAACAGGATCATACAGAAACTTACCGCTGCAGAAATAACAAGAGTTTTGATCTGCGGATCATCTGGATCTGCAATGGTATAAGCTGCATAAGTGAGAATTGCTGCCAATGATAAAGCAAACAAAAATAAAACAGGTTTTATTTTCATAATGATGGAGGTAATTGCATGATCATTGTTAATACTTCAGGTGTCTGTTCAACAGACTGCCAAACTTTCATACCCATCGTCCACACTAAAGTATTTTTATCAATCTCTTTATTCATAAGTCTCTGTTTCAATTCCCGTTCAGAAAGAGGTCCGACAGGCAATGTACCAATGGCATAATACCACTCTTTTTCAAAGTTCGAATGAACATTTACTGGCATTTGACCAGGAACATGAACCTGTTGCATCGCAAGATTCATTGAAGAAACCATTTGCTGTGCAATTCCCAATCCCAAGCCAAATTCAACGAGTTTGTCAATAGACGAGAAATACTGTGAAGAATCAATAATTGTTCTGTCGTTCATAATATATATAATTATATAGTTGGTGGCATTGGGGGCATAGTAGGAGGCATTTGATTATGCAAGAACAATTGTGAAAGTTCGGTATTTTTTGCAAAATCCCATTGTGACATTCCTGGTTTCCACACATAAGTATCAGGTGTCAGTTGCTGCATCTTTACCATTTGCATCAAAGCATCAATAGTAAAAGGTCCTGTCTGTTGTCCATTAAGATATACATGATATGAAACTACAGGAACTACAGGTGGAGGCATCATGCCTTGCTGAGGTGATTGTTGAGACATATTTTGCATTGTACGATTCATCATACTTGCCATCTGTCCACCCATAGCACCACCAATCATCATATTTGTCATCATACCAGCAGGATTCATACCTGTCCCACCGCCTCCTTGGACGTTGCCCATTTGTCCTAAACCCTCAGCCGCAGTTTTTAACACGGTGGTCTGTTGATTTATTGAGTGAGCACCGATAAAATCAGTCTCTGTCTTAAGCGCCTGTGCGCGTTGAGCTTCTTCTCTTTGAATCCTCATTGTTGCGGCAATGTTAGCCTGATTGATTCCTTGCATTGCTTCAAGATTTTCATTTGCCAATTTTGCCTGAGTCAAAACAGATTTAGCTTTAATATCAATTGTTAATGCTTTTAAATTGCCATATGCTGGATCACCTTCATTAAATACCACATCATCAATATCGAAATTTTTCATTTTGATACCGAAACCTTCTACACGATCTTTAATGCAAGATTCTATAGAATCACTAATTTCTACAATATGAGACTCTATTTGAATTAATGGGGTTTCTGTTTCACGTAAAATCCTTAAGATTTCACTTTTTGTGTATTTATTGACAATCATTTTGATTTGATGTTTAAGATCTTCAAGATCAAAATGAATCAATCTATTAGATTTAATAAAATCTTGATAGTTTTCAATAAAAAACGTCATAGTTCCATGTACTGCAATTGGTACAGGAAGATCAGGATATCTTGAATCAAATGCTTTAAAAAAAGGGACACCAAAAAGGAGTTGAATATTGTTGGCCTGATTGATAAAATAGATCTCAGCCTGAAATGGGGTTCCATTATCATAGGCTGATCCTATAATATTAGAGAGAACAGGCAAGTTTGATGTCTGAAGAATTTGGTCAAATGGACCTTTAATTACATCTTGATTATTTCCACTTTCTCTGTTGTTATATACAAAGATTGCAATCTCTCCATCCTTGACACGCAAACTACTGCCCCATCGTATTGAATTTTGACGAGAGTCATTAGGAGCACCATCAGGATGCCATTTCCATACCAGATATGACGGTTCGTCACATCTGATTATATTCATCATACTCATTATAAAAATATTATTTGGTAAGCAAATTAATATTTTTATTATCACTATTTGTTGTTTTTAATAAAACACAAAAATGACAATAAGATAATGAGGCTCCAAATCCAAATAATAAAAAAAAGACGGGAGCCTCCTACTAGTTGTTTATCCAAGTGGGAGGCTCTCGCATTGCCTTTCATAGTAGATAAACAACGTTTAAAAGCCCACGTCCGGATGATATGCATATACCATCTCCCTGTCCCTCAACGGACGTGGAGATGATGTACCATTACACCATCAGTGGACGCTTTCATACGTTGCATTACCTTTACTATGAATTGTAATTTGCGAGATTACCCACTTCAAGATAACGACGTTGTAGCGTCTTTCAGTTAACAATAAAGTCAAAACAATTAGTTCCTACCGATGTAGGATTGTTTTGATGCTGCAAATATAAGTGTTTTTATTATTCCTGCAAAATTATTTGAAAGAAATTTTAATTTTCAACGCAAAAAAATCCCAAACGCCTGCATTCTACAAGAGTGCAATCGTTTGGGCTGATATGGAAACAATAATAATTATCTAGTAATTCTTATAACAATATAAATCACATTGTTATGAAAAACCTCGTCATTGCTTACTAAGCGAAATATAAATCAAGAAACTCTTCTGGCAGCATTACAGGAATATTAGATTTCTTGAAATCATCAGGGTTTCCTGTAATAATAAAATCGCAGTTGGCAGATAAAGCTGCCTGATGCTGAATGCTATCTTCCCCATCTTACCAATTCGCAGACAATGCTTTGAATACATCAGACGAAGAGATTCCACAAATCTCAACATACGATCGCAAATCAATAAAAGCCTTAGATAAATCCTGCGATGAATAGAATTTTCTTAGTATATAGAAAGAGTTAGCTACCGATAAAGACGAAAAGACCAAAGATAACTCTCCACTCTTAGCATAATCGAATAGCGATGCTGCAGCAAAATAAAAAGGCTGACGTTCTGCCAAGAAATCTATCAGCACATTGGTATCAAGAAAAATCTTCATAGATATTTTTCTTCAAGAGCTTGTTCTAATAGTTCTTTATCTGTCAGAGAAGAATCAGACAAAGCAGATTTTCCTAAAGAAATAGACTTAATTTCCGAAGAAATTTCACGATTCCTCCAACTTTTCTTAACCGAAGGTAAAGAATTCTCCTTTTTAACAGACACTAAATTAATTGCATACTGGGTAAGCAAATGAGTCAAGTGTTCAAGAGAATAATCTCCTGTTGTTGGAATATTAATTGGAATAGTAATAGTTGCCATATTTTAATTTTTTTACGTCGCAAAGAAACACATTTTCTTTGACAATACCAAATTTTCAACTAAAAATTACTTGTAGGGCATGTTATTTTTAGAATTTAGGCCTACAATTTCCACCACGGCAAACGTTTTACTTTGGTATCTGGAGACTTGCCTTCTCTGATCTCATTTGCCGTCAACCCTGTTTGGTCAGTAAGGAAACGGTTGAAGGCGTGGAGCTTGGGGTAGCCGAAGAAAGTGGCAATGCACTGGTTGGAGAGGGAGGTGGTGGTGAGGAGATCGTTGATGGCGCGGAGACGGTAGTTACGGAGGAGATCGTCGTGATTCATGTCGGTGAGGATATGGACGGCGGAACTGAGATCGCGGGAATCTACGTTGAGGGCTCTGGCTACGGTCAGGACGCGCTTGAACTTGCAATGAAGTAGGTAATAGCGGACAACGGAGGCGATGATACTGCCATCATTGAGAGGGAACGGGATTTCATCGATGGGTTTCATGGCAAGGAGATCATGCTCTTCGTCAATGACAAAACGCTCGGATACTGGCACATAGAGTTCGTCGAATGTGTACTTTCTAAAAGAATAATCCATTCATGAATAATTTATAAGGGTGAATAAAATGAGGATGAGTGATACTGGTCATAGAATTTGATGTCGGAAAGGGAAAATGTCATATTACGGTACTGAAATATGACAAAATCAGTTCCAAATATGCTATTCGCGTACACGGATAGCACAAACTGAGTTCTGGATGTCATATTACGGTACGCAAATATGACAAACTAACTTCCGGACATGCTATCCGCGTACACGAATAGCACAAGCAGACTTCTGGACGTCATATTACGGTACGTAAATATGACATAAAGAAATCCGGACGTCATATTACAGTACGTAAATATGACGTCCGGAATATTTATTGACGAATCAAATCAAATTGATTACTTACCAGCGAGCTTATCGCGGAGAGCTGCGAGAGCGTCGATGTCACCGAGAGTAGTCTTCTCGATAGCTGGCATCTGGACCTTCTCCTCCTTTGGAGCTGCAGCCTTAGCAGCGGCACGCTTAGCAGCCTGCTCCTTGCGCTGCTCAGCCTTCTGCTCGTCCTCGTGAATGCGAGAGTGAGAGAGGATGATACGACGGTTGTCCTTGTTGAACTCGATTACCTTGAAGTCAAGAACCTCGCCCTGCTTAGGCTGTGAGCCGTCCTGCTTCTGGAGGTGCTTAGGAGTAGCGAAGCCCTCAACACCCTCTTCGAGAGAGATAACTGCGCCCTTGTCGATGAGCTCAGCGATGGTACCCTG
>JAZUDJ010000126.1:0-6038 GCA_045639585.1 Bacteroidales bacterium | reverse complement strand
CTTCGACATTCAGAAGAAAGGTCTGGTGCACGGCGCCGCCGTGGTCATCGCCACTCCTGGCCGACTGCTGAGCCACCTGAATCTCGGATATGTAGATCTCTCGAAGGTAGCATTCTTCGTGCTCGACGAGGCCGACCGTATGCTCGATATGGGAATCTACGACGCCATCATCCAGATTGCCAAGTGTCTGCCACAGGACTGTCAGAAGATCCTCTATTCGGCCACCATGCCGCCTAAGACACAGAAGTTGGCCGAGGCAATTATGTACAAACCTGTAATGGTCAAGATTGCTATATCGAAGCCTGCAGAGAAGATCCATCAGCAGGCCTGCATCTGTCACGAGCCTCAGAAGATACACATGCTCATCCGCTTCCTTAAGAAATTCTTTGGAGGCAAAGAGGACGGCTTCGTAAAGGACGAACTCCTGCAGAATCCAGACAAGCGCGTGGTCATCTTCGTGAGTCGCAAGCTCAACGTCAAGGATGTAGTACTCCATCTCCGCAAGAAAGGTTTCAAGGTAGCAGCCATGCACTCCGACCTGGAGCAGAAAGAGCGCGAGGAGGTGATGAACGCCTTCAAGGCCGGTCGCACCAACGTGCTCGTCGCCACCGACATCGTGAGCCGTGGCATCGACATCAACGGCATTGAACTGGTCATCAACTTCGACCTGCCTCATGATCCTGAGGACTATGTGCATCGCATCGGACGAACCGCACGAGCTGATCGCGACGGCGAGTCATTGACCTTCGTCAACTGCAATGACAGGATCCAGATGCGCAAGTTCCGCGATCTGGAGAAGTTCATCGAGAAGCAGATGGAGCGTATCCCTGTCCCTGAGGAGCTCGGCGGATGCACCTACGAGGAGAAGCCGAAATCGGACGACAAGAAGAGAGAGCCTCGCAAGAAGAGACCTGCCAACAAAAAAAGACGCGCCCCACGAAAGGACGCTTCAAAAAAGTCGGATAAACCGGAGAGTTCTAATTAAACGAGGTGACGGATCAACTCCTCCTTGTCACCGCAGAGCATGTCGATGACTGGGATCTCGATCATGGTGTAAGCACCTGGCTGCTGCTTCATTGAAGCGCGAGCTACGTTGACAAGCACCTGAGCGGTAAGAGCAGGGTTGTTGATCTTCATATTGAACTCGAAGAGCTGGTTGTGGGTCTTGCCACTGACACCCTTGCGAGTGAGGTTCACACCGTGACCAACGTCATTGAGTGCATCGACGCTCTCTACCTGGAAGACGTGAGTCTCGTCGCTTGCGAAGTATGGATCAGCCTTGATAGCCTTGGTTACCTCAGCGAGATCAGCACCTTCCTCGAGCTCAACGTAAACCATACGGCGATGGATACCCTGACCTACAGGGATGGTCATTGACAGCGCGTCCTTAACGCCCTCCTTTGAGCGAACGCAGACGCTGTGACCCATAGAGCGACCAGGACCGAAGTTGGTGTAAGAGATGCCCTTAGGAGCAAGGCTCTCCATGAGTGAGCGGACGATAGAGTCGCTACCTGGATCCCAACCTGCAGAGATGATGCTGACAGCGTTGTTTGCCTTAGCTACCTCATCGAGGCTACGACGGAGGTCAACGATCTGGGTGTGGATATCGAAAGAGTCAACGGTGTTGATGCCGAGAGCGAGACACTGCTTAGCATACTCCTCAACCTTACGGGTTGGAGTAGCGAGGATAGCTACGTCAACGTCCTTGAGTTCGGTGATGTCCTTAACGACAGGATAGTTAGCCAACTCTGCTGGCTTGTTCTCTGCACCGTTGCGACGAACAACGCCTACACACTCGACGTCCTGTGATGCCTCGATAGCCTCGAGCGCATACTGACCAATGTTGCCATAACCTACGATGGCAGCGCGAATTTTTTTCATTGTCTATTTGTTTTTATCAATTATATGTCTATTTTCACGCGCAAAGATACACTAAAAATCGAAAAGTTGTATCATTTTGCACAGAAAATTTGATTTTTTTATCATAATTCCAGCAAAGAAATCAGGCAATTTGGCAAAAACAGAACCACTTTCTTTCTCAAGAAATGCAAATTATATACGAAGATAATCATCTGCTGGCCGTCAGCAAGACCTGCCACGAGATCGTGCAAGGCGATAAGACGGGCGACGAGCCACTCCCTGAGACGCTCAAACGCTTCATCAAGGAGCGCGACCAGAAACCTGGCAACGTCTTCCTCGGCGTGACCCATCGCCTCGACCGCCCTACCACGGGTGTCGTCATCTTTGACAAGACCAGCAAGGCCTTGGAGCGAATGAACAGGATGTTCGCGACGGGTGAGGTGCACAAGACGTACTACTGCATTGTGGAGAACAAGTTCTCTCCAATGAGGAATGAGGAATCAGATCTCAAGCACTGGCTCGTCCGCAACGAAAAGCAGAATCGCAGCTACGCCTACGACCAGCAGCCTCTCGACAAGAACGGCCAACCGCTCAAGGATGCCAAGGAAGCTCGCCTGCACTACAAGGTCATCGCCACCACCGAGCGCTATGCACTCCTCGAAGTGAAGCTCTACACCGGCCGTCACCACCAGATCCGCTGCCAGCTCTCGCACATCGGCCTGGTCATCAAGGGAGATCTCAAATACGGAGCCAAGCGCTCTAATCCCGATGGTGGCATCTCGCTGCATTCTCGCAAAGCCGAGTTTATCCATCCGGTGAGCAAAGAAAACATCGTCATCGTGGCTCCTACTCCTGATGACACGCTCTGGAATGCATTGATGGCAGAATGCGAGGCAAACAACTCCTAATTCCTCACTCCTAATTCCTCACTAAATAATGATAACCCTCTTTCTGACCAGCAGCCCCTGCATCGGCTACGACGGCGACCTCAATCCCGCCAACGGCCTGATCGACGAACTGCGCGCCCTTCTTCCCAAGCCCCTCAAATGTCTTCTGATCTCCTCGGCTCCTGATGACCGTGAGATGACCGACCGCATGGCGTGGGGTATGCGTGAGGCCTTTGACCACGTAGGCATGCCTTTTGACCACTACGAAGTCCTCGACCGTCGCACCTATCGCTCAGCAGCTCGCATGATCCGTGACGCTAACTTCATCATCCTCTGCGGTGGCCACGTCCCTACCGAGAATAAGTTTTTCGTCGAGATCGGCCTCCGCGCCAAGCTTGCCAAGTGGGATGGCGTGATCCTCACTATCAGCGCTGGCTCAATGAATTCTGCCGACATCGTCTACGCTTCTCCAGAGCTCGAAGGCGAGTCCATCGACCCTAAATATAAGGTGTTGCTCAAGGGCTTAGGTCTGACCGACATCAACATCCTCCCCCACTTCGAGATGCTCCGCGACTATCAGCTCGACGGCAAGCCACTGGTCAACGATATCGTCCGCACACACAGCTACACCCTCCCTGTCTATTGCCTCAACGATGGCGCGTATTTCCTCATCCGCAATGGCAAGACCGAGCTGCGAGGAGAAGCATACTGCATGCACCTCGGCAAGCTCCGCCAGATCTGCAAGGACAATGAGCGCAAGCTGTTTGGCCGCAGTGGAGTGCTGAAAACGATAAAATAAGAGATACATTCGTCCCTTATATCCCTTAGAGTCCCTTAATATCCCTTAGTATCCTTTTTAAAATAAATAAGGAAACTATGAATTTTGTCTACATCTCCCCCAACTTCCCAGACGCCGCCTGGAAGTTCTGCGCCGCACTGAAAAACAACGGCGTACGCGTTTTAGGTATCGGTGATCAGACCTACGACACTCTCACGCCTCAGCTCAAGGAGGCTCTCACAGAGTATTATAAGGTATCGAACCTCGAGAACTACAGCGAGGTCTATCGCGGCGTGGCTTACTTCGCATGGAAGTATGACCGCATCGACTGGATTGAGTCAAATAACGAGTACTGGCTCGAGCTCGACGCTCGCCTGCGTACCGACTTCAACGTCAACACCGGCCTCAAGACCGACGCCATCGGTGCCATCAAGGAGAAGTCGGAGATGAAGAAGCACTACGCTGAGGGTGGCATCCGTACCGCTCGCCAGATCAAGGCTTCAGAAGGTTTCGAGAATGTCAAGCGCTTCGCTCAGGACGCTGGCTATCCGCTCTTTGCCAAGCCAGACGTCGGCGTAGGTGCCAACGGTGCGCGCAAGATTGTCGACGAAGGCGATCTCTGGCGCTTCTATCAGGAGACTCCTCAGGCCAATTTCTACGTCATCGAGGAGTATGTCACTGGCAATATCTGTGACTACGATGCTATCATCGACTCGCACGGCAACCCTGTCTTCGAGAGCTGGAGCGTCTGTCCTCCATCGATCTCCGACATCGTCAACCTCAACCTCGACTCGACCTACTACGTTGAGAAGGACATGAACGAGAACCTCCGTTACTGGGGTCGTCAGTGCATCAAGGCGTTCAACGTACGTTCGCGCTTCGTGCACCTCGAGTTCTTCCGCCTCGACACCGCACACCGTGGCCTCGGCAACGTCGGCGACTTCGTAGCGCTTGAGGTCAACATGCGTCCTGGTGGCGGCTTTACCCCTGATATGCTCAACTATGCACACAGCGTCGACGTCTATAAGATCTGGGCCGACATGGTTGCCTTCGACCGTCGCACCACGCCAGATCCACACGACGACTACTTCTGTGTCTTCGCCGGTCGCCGCGATGGCCAGACCTACAACCTCGATCACAAGCAGATGATGGAGAAGTACGCCTACGCTCTCAAGCAGTGGGATCGCGTGCCAGAAGCCTTGTCAGGAGCCATGGGCAATCAGAGCTACATCGCACGCTTCAAGACTGAGGATGAGAAGAATAAGTTCTTGTGGGATGCGTGTCAGCGCAAATAATTCCTAACTCCTCACTCCTAATTCCTCACTGTAATGAACGTTCAATATCATAAATGGTACAGTCGCTACCTCAATCGCGACATGGAGTACAAGACCTTCGGTGACCGAGGTCATGCGCTCATCGCCTTCCCCTCACAGGACGGACGCTTCTTCGACTTTGCCGATCAGGGCATGATCCACGCGCTCACTCCCTGGATCGAGGCAGGCAAGATCCGCGTCATCTGCGTCGATGGCATTGACTGGGAGACCTGGTCGAACTTCGGAGGCGATGGCCGCTGGCGCATCGAGCAGCAGGAGCGCTACTTCAACTACCTCGTCGAGGAGCTCCTCCCCAACATCCGCTACTATGACGGCGAGACCTTCATGACCACCGGCTGCTCGCTCGGAGCCATGCACGCCGCCATCTTTTTCTTCCGTCGTCCGGATATCTTCGATACGCTCATCGCCATGTCGGGTCTCTACCACACTCACTACAGCTTCCCACATTACAACGATGATCTGACCTACGCCAACTCACCTCAAGATTTCCTGGCACAGATGGACGGTAACCACCCTTGGATGCAGCTCTATCGCCAGCGTCGCATCTGCATCTGCATCGGTCAGGGTCGATGGGAAGAAGACACACTCTGGTCAACTCGCCAGCTCGATACCATCCTCGCACAGAAAGGCGTCCCTGCCTGGTTCGACTACTGGGGTTACGACTGCGATCATGACTGGCCGTGGTGGCGCAAGCAGCTCCCTCATTTCATGAGCGTCCTCGAACCATTAGGATAAATAATTGATCAAAGATTTCAACATCTGGATCCAAATGTTGAAATTCTTCATGCATGAATCTAACACTACGTCCGCAGTGTTAGATTCCACGACCACGGCATCCTCTACACCGTACAGTGCAGGAGATGCCGAGACAAAGGCATCCTCCCCACGGTACCGTGTAGAGGATGCCTTCATCAATTAATGGACGTCTTGCATTCAGGACGTCCGTTCCTGCATCAAAGAACGGATGTCTTGCTTGCACGGCGTCCAATCATTGCTCTATTAGCATGAAAATAAAATTTCACTGAATTTCTTCCAAACTGTCTTGCCCTGAAAAAACTTGACTCAAAAAAGATTAATCATGTATAGTTATGAGTCAATCAACCGAAAATCTCGAGTTCTTCGCCAGCGAATAATGCAGGAGCAAGATCCATTTAAGCGCAAGGTTTTGCTATGTTATAT
>JAZUDJ010000125.1:0-12879 GCA_045639585.1 Bacteroidales bacterium | reverse complement strand
GGTTACTCTGGTGAGCCTTCACCTGGTACCATCTTGAAGCGTCAGACTCGTGAGAAGCTCCGCAACACCAATACTGTTAACTATGACTTCAAGAAGCTCCTTCCAGAGGCTCACTCATTGAACGTTCTCTTGGGTCAGGAGTACTTGATTACCAAGAGCAGAAGCATGACTAATACCGTCATGGGTCTCCCTGTCTCATTCTCTGCTGAGGAGGCTTGGAAGCTTTCTGCACTCGGTACCGCTAGCTCTATCAACAACTACTACAACCCAGATGACAAGTTGCTCTCATTCTTCGGTCGTTTGAACTATAACTTCAAGGGTCGTTATCTCTTGAGCGCAACCGTCCGTGCCGATGGTAGCTCTAAGTTCTCTGAGGGTAACAAGTGGGGCTTCTTCCCATCTGCAGCATTTGCATGGCGTCTCTCTGACGAGAGCTTCATGGAGGGTACTAAGGCTTGGCTCGACGACTTGAAGGTACGTCTCTCTTACGGTACTGCTGGTAACAACGGTATTCCTGAGGGTCAGATCGTTCAGTCTTACGCTGCTAACAACTCAACCTGGATCAATGGTGTATCTAGCTACTGGGCTCCTTCAAAGGTCATGTCTAACCCTGATTTGAAGTGGGAGACCACCGTTACACGTAACGTCGGTATCGATTATAGCTTCATCAATGGTAAGATCAATGGTACCCTCGATGCTTACTGGAACACCACCAGCGACCTTCTCATCAACTTCCCAGTTTCTGGTACTGGCTATGATACTCAGTATCGTAACATGGGTGAGACTCGCAACATGGGTCTTGAGTTCTCTATCAACTGGAACCCTATCCGCAAGAAGAATTATGACCTCACCATCGGTGCTAACATTTCTATGAACCGTGGTAAGATCACTGACCTTGGTAGCATGGAGGACTTCGGTGCTTCAGCTGGTTGGGCATCTACCGATATCAACAATGACTTCTGGGTAGCTAAGGATGGCCAGGTCGGTGAGATCCGTGGCTATACTGCTGCTGGCCGTTACGAGGTGAGCGACTTCACCGGATATGATGAGGCTTCTAAGAAGTGGGTTCTCAAGGAGGGTGTACCTGATGCAACTGCAATCGTAGGTACTGTTCGTCCTGGTACCATGAAGCTCGCTGATATCGATGGCAATGGTAAGATTGATGACAAGGATAACTCTATCATCGGTAATACCAACCCTGACTTCATCGGTGGTTTCAATGTTAGCGCAAAGGTTTATGACTTCGACTTCGCAGCAAACTTCACCTATAGCATTGGCAATGATGTCTACAATGCAGATAAGGTAATGTTTACCCAGACTTCAAACCGTCGCTACTATAGCATGGTTGACGATATGGCTATGGGCAAGCGCTGGACTAACCTCCGTGCTGATGGTACCATCTCTAACGATGCTAATGAGCTTGCACAGTTGAATGCCAACACTACTATGTGGTCACCACTCACTGGTCGCTATGTCCTTACCGACCACTATGTAGAGGATGCTTCATACCTCCGTCTTAGCACTGTCACCGTAGGTTATACATTGCCAAAGAACCTTCTCGCAAAGGCTCATATCAGCAATGCTCGTATCTACTTCACTGGTCATAACCTCCTTTGCCTCACAGGCTATTCTGGTCTTGACCCAGAAGTTTCAACCCGTACTGCAACTCCTTTGACTCCTAATGTTGACTATTCAGCTTATCCAAAGAGCCGTCAGTTCGTAATTGGTATTAATCTCAACTTCTAAAACTTGCGATAACAATGAAAATCAATAAATATTCTTTGATGCTCGCGCTCGCTGGTGGGATGATGGCTTCTTGGGAAGATGTTCTTGTCGCTCCTACTCAGTGCTCAATGGACGAGGCAACCATCTTCTCGCAGTACACTCTTGCTGAATCAGCAGTGCGCGGCATTCACCAGTCTTTTGGTGAGACCAACTCATATCGTGGTCGTTTCTCTCCATATTATGGTATGAATACTGACTGCGAATGGCAGAATGGTGGTGATGCTACTAAGGTGCCTGATGGCGGTAAGTATGACCTTACTTCATATAACCCAACCAGCAACAACTCGCAGATGAACACTGCTAACAATGCTTGGGCTAAGTTCTATGAGGGTATCGAGCGTGCAAACATGATTATCCGTGGCCTCCGCACATACGGCAATGTAGATAATGACACAAAGATGTCTCAGCTCTTGGGTGAAACCCTTACCCTCCGTGCTATGATCTATCAAGATCTTATCAAGGCTTGGGGTGACGTTCCTTCTCGTTTTGAGCCAAATACTTCAGAGACTGTATATGTTCAGAAGAGCGATCGTGATTCTATTTATGTAAGACTTCTTGCTGATTTGAAGGAGGCTGGTACGCGTTTGGCCTGGCCAATGGGAAGTGATATGACTAAGACCACAGAGCGTGTAAGCGCAGCTTTCGCTAAGGGTCTTCGTGCTCGTCTGGCTCTCTATGCTGGCGGCTACAGCCAGCGTCCTAACTCTCTTGATGATAAGGCTGGATCTTCAGTTCGTCTTTCTAGTGCACCAGAGCTCAATCGTAAGGCAATGTATGAGATTGCTAGGTTGGAGTGTACGGAGATTATCGACCACTATGAGAGAAATTTGACCGGTCTTGGCTCGTTCGAAGATGCATTCCGCGCTTTGTGTGAGGATGATGTAACTGCTGGTAAGGAGAACATCTTTGAGATTCCTTTCTCTGAGGGTCGTGGTCGTGAGCTTTACACCTGGGGTGTACTCCACGAGACTACTGATAAGTATACTGGTCAGAACAAGGGCGGTATCAACGGTCCTGTTCCTACTCTCTACTTCGATTATGATGAGGAGGATGTTCGTCGCGACATCACTTGCGTTCCTTATAGCTGGAACAATGGTATCCAGACCATCACAGGCAAGTCAAAGCTTTATTCTCAGAACTTCGGTAAGCTCCGTTACGAGTGGATGAAGCGCGTCGTTACTTCTACCAATGATGATGGTATCAACTTCCTCTCTATGCGTCTTGCTGATGTATATCTGATGGCTGCAGAGTCTATCAACGAGCTTGAGAGTCCTACTGCTGCCGCTCGATATCTCAAGCCTATCCTCGATCGTGCTTATCCTGCAGCTAAGGCAGAGAAAATCCTTACTGCAGCTACTGCCAGCCAGGAAGCTTTCTTCAAGGAAATCGTTGATCAGCGTAAGTTCGAGTTTGCCGGCGAGCGTCTTCGTAAGATGGACTTGATCCGCTGGAACCTTCTCGGCTCTACTTTGAAGCAGACCAAGCAGGATTTGATGGATCTCGCTAACCGCGAGGGTAAGTATGCAGATGTTCCTACTACAATTTATTGGAAGAATATTGGTGAGACCATCGATATCAAGGGCTTCGGTCATGGTTTGATCTCTGAAGAAGAGGCTGAGGCTCTCAAGATGGATGGCTATACTGAGGAAAAGAACTTCATGAAGATGGATGTTAAGTACATCGATGCACTCTATGTCAATGATCCAGATACCAAGCAATTCTGGCCAATCATGGATGAGTTCATCAACACAAGTAACAACCATTTGTGGAACAACTACGGTTATTAATCTGGTAACATAAAAACAATATGAATAAGTATACTAACAAAATATCTATGATTCTTTGCATGGGCGCACTCGTACTGGGTGCAGCCTCATGCTCTGAGCCAGACGATATCGTCTCATCAGTTAAGTACGATCGCTTGTTCTCTCCTACAGATTTAGGAACACGTGTAAGAAACCGTACTGGTGTTGAAATTTCTTGGTCGACACGTAATGCAACGGGTACCGAATACACCATCGAGGTGGCAACTGATGAGTCGTTCTCTTCTATTGCACGTTCTGAAAAAACAACTGCTTCACCTTATTTCTTTTATGGCTTGGATGGTGAAACTCAGTATTTCATACGCATCAAGGCTTCTGGTGACGGAATCGCAGATAGTAAGTGGTCTCCTATAGCTAAGTTCACCACCGATACAGAGAATATCTATCTTCCTCTTCTGGATGGTGACCTTCAGGCTACTACCGTTACCTTGCGCTGGACCGCAGGCGAGACCGTTGAGTCAATCGACGTTTTCGATCTGGATGGTGAAAAGGTGAAGACCCAGGCCGTTTCTTCTAGCGAATCGGCTGCTGGTGCTGCTACTGTAACAGACCTCAAGGGTGAGACTACTTATACCTTCGTCCTCAAGCGTAATGGCAAGACTCGTGGTTCTATCAACTTGACCACCGAGCTCGACCTTGCTGGTGCTATCAAGGTAACTGTTGATGATGACTGGGCTACCATGCTCAAGGGTGCTCAGGAAGGCGATGTATTCGCACTCATGCCAGGTACTTATGAGAATGCAGAGGTTACCAACATTACCTTCCCTGCAAGCGTAAGCGTCAAGGCCGCTAAGTCTTCTGAGAAGCCAGTATTGAAGGGCTTTAACATCAAGCTCAACAATGGCGCTTCTCTCGACCTCCTGAACATTATCCTTGATGGTAATGGCCACGCTGATCAGGCAATCCTGACTGCTGAGGATGGTGAGATTGATCACATCGCTATTTCTGGCAGTGAGATCAAGAACTTCAAGAAGGGTGTTCTTTATGTAAATACCAAGACAGCTTTACGTGTTGTTGATATCACCAATAACTTCATTCACGACATCGAGTGTAATGGTGGTGACGGCTTCGATATGCGAAATGGTGCTGCTGAAACATTTATATTCATGAACAACTCTGTTGTAAACGTTGCAGCAGAAGGCAAGCGAGACCTCTTCCGTATGGATGCTAATGGCAACAAGGTGGTTGCTGCTGGTAATATCTACATTACTCACAACAACTTTGAGAAAGTTTCTGCTTCTGGTAAGCGTGTACTTTACATCCGCTTGGGTGATGCATTCCCTATCACCTTCACAGATAATGTTCTTTCTAATACTGAAGCATTCTATACAAATCAGGCTACTACTAAGATCGCTGAAGTGTCGAACAACAACTACTTCAATGCTCCTAACTTCTATACTAGAGATGCAGATGGAAAGAATCAAATTGATAGTAGCGCGCATTTCGAATTAGATCCTAAGTATGATGAGTATTATATGGTTGCCAATGAAGACTTGATCTTCCACAGAATCGGTAACTATGTCTACTAATATATTATAAATAGGAGGGCAAGTTTTGAGCTTGCCCTCTTATTAAAAGAAATCCGCTCGGCGTCAGTCGGGCGTTTTTGCTCTAAATATCGCTTCCCCTTATGAGATTCATATCAAAATATTCTCGCTTATTTGTTTGGGCTATTGTCTGTCTTTGCTGCACGTCTGTAGCCATTGCACAGGATGGACGACCTTTCGGTTGGGCTTGTAGCAGCTCTGCCACCACTGGTGATGACTATCAGCTGACCGGCGGTGGTGAAGGCAAGCGTATTACACTCACCTCGACGGGTAGTGATATGCGTAAGGAGATTACCAATGCTATCAAGAAGAATGATGTGGTGATCCTGGATGGTAGCAAGGGAGATTTTGTCGTATCTTCATCCATCACTCTCTCCAATTTGCAGAATAAGACGATTGTCGGTATCAACGGAGCTCGTATCTGCACTCAGTTCTACATCACTCCAGAGATTCATCAGATGCTGGTTGATGCAGGAGCGCTTGAGGCGTCTACTTCGTCAGGTACCGGAGGAACTTTGCAGGTCGGCGATGAGGCAATCAAGATCTCTGAGGAGTGTGAATTCCTTTGCCGTAGTACGATTTATAAGGCATGGGGCAATGAGGACTATCGGGAATCTGGCATCTTTAAGCTCAGTCATTGTGAGAATTTCATTATTCGAAACCTGAAGCTGGCAGGACCTGGTTCCATTGACGTGAGTGGTAATGATGTCCTTTCGGTCATTGCCTGCAAGCATGTCTGGATTGACCACTGTGACTTGACTGATGGCATGGATGGCAATATGGATATCACGCAGGGTTCGGACTTCATCACCGTGTCATGGTGTACGTTCAGCTATACTGAGCGCGCCTTTATCCATCAGAACACCAATCTGGTAGGTCATAGCGATAACTCTAAGATGGACGATGGTCTTCTGCACGTGACCTATGCTTATAATGTCTGGGGACAGGGTTGCCGCGCCCGTATGCCAATGGTACGCTTTGGTACTGTGCATCTCTTGAATAACTACTATAACTGCAAGGGGAATCTGACGCCATGCATCAATGCACGTAAAAACTCTTCTCTGTTTATCGAAGGAAACTATTTCGAGAAGGGTATCACCCGTATCTTCGCACAGAAAGATGCAACCACTTGGGTGTGGGATAAGAGCAACAAGGTCAATGAGAAATTCGAGCCATCGAGCCAAGGCCAGCTCTCTATACCTTATAAATATATACGCGAGAAATCAGAGAAATTGCCGTCTCTACTGACTGGCAGTCGTGGTGCTGGTGCGACTTTGGGTGATCCGTTGTCCTGCAACGACACAGTAAGATATGAGGTGCTGAAGTCAATGCCAGCTTACTACGAGGAGCTGAGATCGCAGCTCTCCTATCCGTTGGCGTGGCAGAATGCAGGTATCCGCAAGTTCAATGTCTGGCGTGCAAAGGCGCGTCAGACTGTTTTTGACTTGATGGGAAACCTTCCTCCTGCACCTAAAGACTATGATATGAAGGTGGTTGATGCGGAGCAGCGTGAGGGATATACAGCTTATAAGATTGAGTTTAATATTTCCGAGTGGACGCGCATCCCGGCGTATCTTCTCGTCCCTGGTTCAGACTCATTGTTGTCAACCAGTCCCCTCCCTTTAAGGGAGGTTGGTAGGGTCTTCCCTGCTATCGTGGCTTTGCACGATCATGGCGCTCATTTCAGTATCGGTAAGGAGAAGATGGTTCGTCCTTTCAAGGTATCTTCTGCCATCATGGACGACGCTCAGGCGTGGGCAGAGAAGAATTATGACGGAGTATTCTTTGGCGATTATCTGGCTAGTCAGGGTTTTGTCGTGTTGGCCATCGATGCACTTTTCTGGGGAGAGCGTGGCCGTAAGGAGGGTGTCGACTATGACGCTCAGCAGGCTTTGGCATCGAACTTCCTGCAGATGGGAACCAGCTGGGGCGCCATCATTAATGTCGAGGATATCCGCTCTGCTGAGTTCCTGGCTTCGTTACCTTTTGTCGATGCTAAGCGCGTCGGCTGCTGTGGTCATTCGATGGGAGGTTATCGATCATGGATGCTGGCTGCGCTCACTGACGTTATCTCCGCCAGCGCCAATATCTGCTGGATGAATGACACAGAGCATCTGATGACTTTGACCAACAATCAGAACCGTGGAGGTTCGGCTTACTCGATGCTGATTCCTGGCTTGCGAAATTACCTGGATTATGCGGATGTCGCAGCCATGGCTTGCCCGAAGCCTACCTTATTCTTCAATGGCACGAGCGATAAACTGTTCCCTGTTGAGGGTGTTGAGAAGGCCTATCTGTCTATGCAAAAGGTCTGGGAAAGCCAGAAGGCCAATGACCGTCTTGTGACAAAAATCTGGGACGAGAAACACTTTTTCAACAAGCAGCAACAAAAAGAAGTGCTGGATTTCTTCACCCAGCACTTAAAGTAATCAGTTCTTATTTCTTTCCAGCTCCTGCAGGTTCTCGAGTTTCTTCTTTTCGAGGAACTCATAGATGCCACACAGGTGCTCACGGACTTTTCCTTCGCCAAACTCATAGACTTTCTCGACCAGTCCGTCGAGGAAGTCTCGGTCGTGACTGACGACGATGAGTGTGCCATCATAATCCTTCAAGGCCTGCTTGAGGATGTCCTTGGTCTTCATGTCGAGATGGTTAGTCGGCTCGTCGAGGATCAGGAGGTTGACAGGTTCGAGCAGAAGCTTGACCATGCAGAGGCGTACGCGCTCACCACCCGAGAGAACCTTGACTTTCTTCTGTGTATCCTCGCCACCGAACATGAAGGCTCCGAGCAGATCGGAAATCTTCTTTCGGATTTCTCCTACGGCAATGTCGTCGATGGTCTGGTAGACGGTAGCTTCCTCATCGAGCAATGAAGCGGAATTCTGTGCGAAATATCCAATCTGCACGTTGTGGCCGACGGTGAGTTCGCCGGTGTGTGCAATCTCATTCATGATAGCCTTGACCATAGTAGACTTACCCTCACCGTTCTTGCCAACGAAAGCAATCTTCTGTCCGCGCTCGATCATGAAGGTGGCATTGTGGAAGATGCAATCCTCCTCTTTCAAAGGGGTAGTATAGCCAGCTCCCATGCTGTCGGCAATGACCGGATAGTTGCCACTTCGAGGAGATGGAGGGAATTTGAGGCGGAGCGCTGAGGTGTCTTCCTCATCGACTTCCACAATCTCAAGCTTCTCCAACCACTTGACCTTACTCTGTACCTGGAAGGTCTTTGAGTAAGTACCCTTGAAGCGCTCGATGAATTCCTTGGCCTCAGCAATCTGCTTCTGCTGGTCTTCATATTGCTTCTGCTGCTGCTCGCGACGCTCCTTGCGTAGCTCGAGGTAGTGGCTGTATTTGGCCTTGTAGTCGTAGATACGACCCAGGGTGACTTCGATGGTACGGGTGGTGATAGTGTCGACAAACTTACGGTCGTGCGAGATGAGGACCACGGCCATCGGAGAGTTGGTGATGAAATCTTCCAACCAACCGATAGATTCGATATCGAGGTGGTTGGTTGGCTCGTCGAGCAACAATACGTCCGGATTCTGGAGCAATAGCTTGGCCAGCTCGATGCGCATGCGCCAGCCGCCGCTGAACTCAGAGGTCTGTCGGTTAAAGTCGGAGCGCTTAAAGCCGAGGCCGAGCAAAGCCTTCTCTACATCCTCCTCAAAGTGGGTCATGTCGATGGCATAGAACTTCTCGCTCATGGCAGTGACCTTCTCGATCAATGCCATATAGTCCTCACTCTCGTAATCTGTACGGGTGGCGAGTTCGTTATTGAGTGCATCGATCTGCGCCTCCATCTCATGCAAATGTGAGAACGCCTGACTGGCTTCCTCAAAAACCGTACGGCCGTCTTCGGTCATCAGGTGCTGAGGCAGATAGCAGATGGTGCAGTCCTTGGGGACAGACACATTGCCACGGGTGGCGGTTCTGACTCCTGCCAGGATCTTTAGCAGGGTACTTTTGCCCGCACCGTTCTTTCCCATCAGGGCAATACGGTCTCTCTCATTGATCACAAATGATACATCCTTAAAGAGGGTGGTGCCTCCAAACTCTACGGTCAATCCGTCTACGCTTACCATCTTTTTCTTTTATTTTTTATGCCAGAAATTGGCTTGATTCCGATTCTTTTTTCACTATTCTTTTGAAAAACTGCGCAAAGATACGAAAAAAAATCGAAATGAGCGTATAATTTAGCGAAAATAGGAACTAATATTTTGTTCTACAACGCTTTTTTACTACCTTTGCGCCCGAATAATCTCTAACGGATATCCTATGAATCGATTTATATTGTCGTTTTTCCTACTCATAACAACTCTTTGCGGCCTATGGTCTTGCAGCAAGGGAGAGGATAGTGAAAAAGTTGGCACTCCTTATGTCGTTAAGGGAACCGTCATGCTTGACAGTTCCTGGGTCGTGAATAACAAATTGGTGTTATTCGCAGACAATCATCGCGCGCTTAAGAAAGATACGATAGAGCTGACACCAGAAGGTGGTTTTGAGTTCGAGGGCCATGCTTTGGGTCTCGATGAGCTGTTCTTGTGTGGTGAACAGGGTGAAATCTGCCGCTTCTATGCGTCGGGTGGTATGGAGATCAACCTCTCTGTCACTGCTTCTGCCGACAATGGTGTCAAGACACAATTCTTAGTATCGCCTAAAGACTCTATCAATGGCTGGTTGCAGGAGAATAAGGATAATATGAATAGCGATGCCAGCGAATGTCGTCAGATTCTTGAGTCGAAGATTGCTGCTAATCCGATGGATATCCGTGTTGCGCTTCTGCTCCGTGACAAGTTGGAGTTGATCAACGATTCTCTTTATGTTCGTCAGACTTTGGGTAGCCTGAAGGATGAGGCTAAGCCTGCTTGGCTCAAGAAGTCATTCGATGCTACGCTTAGTGCTATCGGATCGGGTAAGAATACCTATAACCGTCGATTGCTTAATGCTGCATTCGAAACCAGAGATACGATTATCGATCTGGCCACCTCGCACTCGGATTATATGCTGGTCTGCTTCTGGGCCGACTACTCAAAACCGTCTGTCGATACATTGCGCACATTGGCCAATCTGATCAGTTCTGAGTATGAAGGTAAGCGTGTGTCTTTTATGTCTTGTTGCCTGCATGCTGAGGATAGTGCCATGTGGAATATCCGAACTAAATTCTTGGATGGCCAGCATACTTGGGTCAAAGGCGGATTCAGCGATGCTCGCATGCGTGCATGGAAAATAGAGGAGGTTCCATCGGTCATCCTGATGGATATGTACTGCAACCAGATGCAGAAAAATGTATGGGGTGGCGAACTGCGCAGAGCGTTGGATCGCGTACCTAACCGTATCGGATACCAGAAGAAATAACACTAGATACTACCTCTTCAGATGGTTGTCAAAACAATTACTGCTGCCCTTCAGGGTATCAACGCCACCGTGGTTCATTGTGAGACTGTAACAGCACCTGGCATACGTTGTATTATGATTGGATTGCCGGATATGGCAGTCAAAGAAAGTCGTGACCGCTTGGAAAGCGCGCTGCTTGAGTCGGGGATGAAGTTCCCTCGCAAGGCGGTAACAATCAATCTCGCTCCAGCCGACATTCGCAAGGAAGGGGCTTTGTATGACGTCCCGATAGCCGTGGCTGTATTAGCGGCCGATGAAAAAATTCCGACAGACAAGCTCGACAAGTACATGATGGTGGGAGAACTCTCGCTCGATGGTGCTGTAAAGCCCGTCAAGGGTTGTCTTCCTTTTGCCATTTTGGCGAGAGAGATGGGATTACAAGGAATCATTGTGCCACGAGAGAATGGTATTGAGGCGGCCGTGGTCAATAATCTGGAGGTGCGAGTAGCAGACCATCTTCGTGACGTGATCGGTTTTATGAAGGGAGAGTCGGAAATGGAGATTCTCCAGCTCGATACGCGTGAGATATTCCGTCAGGCGGAGCGTCATTATCTGTGCGACTTCAAGGAGGTGAAGGGGCAAGAGAGCGTTAAGCGCGCTTTTGCTATTGCTGCGGCTGGTGGCCATAATCTCATCATGGTAGGTCCTCCTGGTGCTGGAAAGACCATGATGGCCAAGTGCTTACCATCCATCCTGCCTCCATTGTCTTTAGGAGAGGCGCTTGAGACCACTAAGATACACTCGGTTGCTGGATATCGCTCAGAGACTGGCCTTGTCACACAACGACCATTCCGTTCACCGCATCATACCGTGTCTTCCGTGGCTTTGATCGGTGGTGGCACGAACCCTATGCCAGGAGAGGTTTCTTTGGCACATAATGGTGTTCTTTATCTTGATGAGCTGACAGAATTCGCGAAATCGGTGCTTGAGGTATTGCGCCAACCGCTCGAAGACCGACAGATTACCATTGCCAGAGCAAAGAATACGGTGACCTACCCTGCATCCGTCATGCTTGTAGCGTCAATGAACCCTTGCCCATGTGGCTTTTACAATCACCCTACCCATCCGTGCACTTGTACAGAAGTGCAGATCCGAAAATATTTAGGTAAGGTGAGTGGTCCGCTTTTGGATCGTATCGACCTCCAGATTGAAATTGTCCCACTTAGTTTTGATGAGGTTAGCAGGACTACCGTTGCTGAGTCGTCGGAAGAGATCCGTAATCGTGTGGTTCGTGCTCGTAAGATTCAAGAGGCGCGTTTCAAGGATCATCCTTTGATCCATAACAATGCACAGATGACGTCAGCGATGCTCCGAGAATATTGTGTACTCGATGAAAAGTCACTGAGTCTTCTTAAGAGGGCCATGACGAAGCTTGATCTCTCGGCTCGTGCTTATGACCGAATCCTCAAAGTTGCTCGAACCATTGCCGACTATGAGGGAAGTGAGAATATTTCCTCTACCCATATTGCTGAGGCGATTTCGTATCGCAATATGGATCGAAGTTCATGGGGACAAGGCTAACCTTACTATATATAATATATAAGGTACGCGAGCGATGATTTTGTTGCTTTTTGCAAAATATACGGCTGTTTTGAGGTTCCGCGAATGTAATTTTTGAAAATGTCGGATCTTTTCCTTTCTCTTGGAATGTTTAAATGACAAAAGAGGGTTCGATAATGGCGGTTTTAAGAGAAATTAAGCAAAAAGCAGAAAAAGTGGTCGAAAAATTTGGAGATACAAAATTTTGATTGTATCTTTGCACCCGCTAACAAAGAAAAGGTTGAGTTATCAACAATCTTTTTAGCGAAAAAGTTCTTTGAAATATTAAAGATTGATAGAATAGCAAGTAGTACAAGTAGAGTAAGGGGCAGAAATGCTCAAGAGTCTACCGTCAAAATTCCATTTGGAAATTGAATTGCCAGAATCAAACAATTGTCTATAGGTCCTTCGGGACATATAACGATAAGAAATACAACGAAGAGTTTGATCCTGGCTCAGGATGAACGCTAGCGACAGGCCTAACACATGCAAGTCGAGGGAGAGTCCTTCGGGACAAAACCGGCGCACGGGTGAGTAACGCGTATGTAACCTGCCTCTAAGTGGGGGATAGCCCAGCGAAAGCTGGATTAATACCGCATAATATCTATTGATGACATCTGATATAGATTAAAGATTTATTGCTTAGAGATGGACATGCGTTGGATTAGCTAGTTGGCGGGGTAACGGCCCACCAAGGCGACGATCCATAGGGGTTCTGAGAGGAAGGTCCCCCACATTGGTACTGAGACACGGACCAAACTCCTACGGGAGGCAGCAGTGAGGAATAT
>JAZUDJ010000124.1:0-23478 GCA_045639585.1 Bacteroidales bacterium | reverse complement strand
GAGAGCATCGTATCACCACGCCTTTCTCTCGCTATTGTTCCTTCGTACAATCAGGATATCACATATCGCTTTGCCACAGGACTTTACTATCAGGCGCCATTCTATAAGGAATACCGACTGAGCCAGGAAGACACCAGAGGCAATAAGATGGTGGAGATGAACAAGGACATCAAGTCGCAGCGCTCTTGGCAGGTCGTTCTGGGTAGCGACTATACATTCAAGGCCTACGAGCGTCCGTTTAAGTTCACCGTCGAGGCTTATTATAAAGGTATCGGCAATTACATCCCATACACCATCGACAATGTGCAGATCCGCTATGCCGGTGAGAATAAGGGCTCTGCTTATGTGACAGGTCTTGACCTCAAGCTCTTCGGCGCCTTTGTCGAAGGAACCGACTCGTGGCTCTCCCTCTCGCTTATGTCGAGCAAGGAGACTTATGACGGCTTGACCACACCACGCCCCACCGAGCAGCGCTATAGCGTAGGCGCCTTCTTCAGCGACTACTGGCCGGGCAATGACGCTTATAAAGTCTATCTTCGAGGTGTCTTCAATGACGGCTTGCCATTCTATAGTCCTCTGGGTGGTCGCGCCATGGGAACCTTCCGCACCCCCGCCTACAAGCGCGTCGATCTCGGAGCCGAGCGTGTCTGGAATGCTGACAACAGCAAGTTCATGTCGGGCAAGGCTTGGCGCCACATCCGCGAGTTCTCTGTCGGCCTTGACATCTTCAATCTTCTCGACATTGACAATACCAATTCCTACTATTGGGTTACCGCCGTCAGCAACCAGCAGTTCGCTGTGCCGAACTACCTCACTGGTCGAATGCTGAGCGTGAGCCTGGCTCTGAAGTTCCAGTAATAAATCTTATACACCCCACTATTTATGCACACTAGCCCTTTTTACGCTACCCTGTCTCTGGGCATGCTCGTAGCCTTTTCTGCATGCTCGCTTAAGTCGCCAAACTCTGAGCCAACGCCTTGGCAGCAGGCAGATTCTATCGTTGCAGCAATCCGTACTACCGACTTCTCGCAAGGCAAAGTCTATCGTATCACCGACTTCGGAGCACTTGCTACACAGAGTGAGAGTTTTGTGCCATTGGCCACCGAAGCCATCAACAATGCCATCGCAGAGTGTAATCGTCAGGGTGGTGGCACAGTCGTCATCCCGGATTCGACTTATACCACTGGTCCAATCACGATGTTGAGCAACGTCAATCTGCACTTCGAGGATGGAGCTGTTCTGAAGTTCACGACCGATCCAGCAGACTACTATCCTGCCGTCTTGACCCGATGGGAAGGAATCGACTGCTATAATGCACATCCGCTCATCTATGCCTTTGAAGCAGAGAATATTGCAATCACTGGTAATGGTCGCCTCGACGCGCAAGGTCAAGGCACCTGGTGGCCGATGTGTGGCGCCAAGCACTATGGCTGGGACCCGGGTATGGTGTCTCAATCCGGTCGTGACGGCGATAAGACCCGAGGCCCTCGCGCCCGTCTTTTGCAGTGGGGAGAGGAGCAGGTCCCTGTTGAGGAGCGTGTCTTCACCGCCGAGGACGGCATGCGTCCGCAGTTCGTCAATTTCTATCGCTGCAACCGCGTGCTCATCGAGGATATCACACTGGTCAATTCACCATTCTGGGTGCTCCATCCACTCTTTTGCGAAGACCTCATCGTCCGCCGCGTCACCGTCATCAACGATGGCCCGAATGGCGACGGCTGCGACCCTGAGTCGTGCAACCGTGTTCTCATTCAGGACTGTGTCTTCGAGACCGGTGATGATTGCATTGCCATCAAGTCCGGCCGCAATATGGATGGTCGCAAGTGGAATACCCCATCGCAGAATATCGTTGTCCGTGGTTGCCAGATGCGCGACGGTCATGGCGGTGTAGTCGTCGGCTCCGAAATCTCAGGAGGCTACCGCAACCTCTACGTCGAGGATTGTGTCATGGATTCTCCTAACCTCGACCGTGTCATCCGCATCAAGACTAATTCCTGCCGCGGTGGCATCATCGAGAATATCTTTGTCCGCAACGTCACCGTCGGCCAGTGCCGCGAAGCCGTCCTTCGCATCAACCTCGACTACGAGCCTAACGAGCAGTGCCAGCGCGGCAACAACCCGATTGTCCGCAACGTACACCTCGAGAACGTCACCTGCCAGAAATCCCAGTACGGTGTCTTCCTCAATGGCCTTGATGATGAGTGCAATATCTATGACGTGACCGTCAAGAACTGCGAGTGGAATGGCGTGACCAAAGGCAAGAACGGCGATGAGGACATCAACTACGTCATCGGCCAGATGCGTGACATCGTGTTTGACAACCTCAAGATCAACGGAGAGCTGGTTCCGTCGCTTTAGGTCCGATAATGTATTTCCAGTGGCTTTATTTGTAATCAAAAGCCCCTATTTATTTGTCAAATGCTAGAAAAATAGTATTATTGAGTGGCATTTTATACCATGATATCTTTTTTATTTGTACTTTTGCAAAGCAAAACGATCCTAGTTTTGTCTTTATGCTGCTACTTCTAGCATTGAGCATCATCTATTAAATAGAGTAGAAAACACATTCATGGATACGGTATGAACGCAATAGAATTTGAAAATATATCGAAGCAATATCGTTTAGGAAGAGTGGGCTCAGGTACTCTTTCGGCCGACCTGTCACGCTGGTGGGCTATGAATGTGCTGCGCAGAGAGGATCCTTTTCTGAAGATCGGTGAGACGAATGACCGCGCGCAGAAGGGTGGCAGCGACTTTGTCTGGGCATTGCGCGATATTAATTTCTCTGTAGGTCAAGGCGAGGTTGTGGGTATTATCGGCAAGAATGGTGCTGGTAAGAGTACTTTGCTTAAGTTGCTTTCGAAGGTGACTGCCCCAACTACCGGAAAGATAAGAACGCGCGGTAGGATTGGTACGCTCCTTGAGGTGGGTACAGGCTTCCATCCAGAAATGACAGGGCGTGAAAATATCTATATGAATGGCGCTATCCTGGGTATGACAAAGCAGGAAATCAAGGCAAAGCTGGATGAAATTGTTGATTTCTCTGGTTGCGAACGATACATAGATACTCCTGTAAAACGTTATTCCTCAGGCATGACCGTCCGCCTCGGATTTGCTGTGGCTGCTCATCTTGAGCCAGAAATTCTTGTTGTTGACGAAGTCCTGGCTGTGGGCGATGCTGAATTTCAGAAGAAGGCAATCGGTAAGATGCAGGATGTTTCGAGAACTCAGGGTAGGACTGTACTCTTTGTGAGTCACAACATGTCGGCTGTGAGAAGTCTCTGTACTCGAGGAATAGTCTTGGATAAAGGACTGCAGGTGTTCGATGGTACTGCCGATGATGCAGTTGAGTATTATATCTCCAGCAATATTTCTGAGTTACAGGACTATGTAAAGATAACAGACAAGCATAGGAAATCAAACGTAACCCGTGAGTTGGAATACATTGATATTCGTATCTTGAACGACAATCATCATGTGGCGACGAACGAAACACTTGAGTTTGAGATGACCTTCAGGCGTAACAACCCATCAATCAAGGAATGTCAGCTGGGTATCGTATCAAGGAACAATAGCGATATCATCGAGTGGGTCTGCTACTCTCCAACTCTGCAATTGCCCGTTGATCAAGAGGTATTTAGGGTGCGGATGTCTATCCCCAATCATAATACTGCTATGGGCAGACACATGCTGAACTTCAGTATTACGCAGTATGACTATTCTTCCGTCAGTCGTAAGTATGATATTGTGTTCGAAGCGTTATCATTCGAAGTAAACTACGTGGATGCCGGTCACACACAGCCCTTTACCATGTGGCCATTCCGATCGGGAACCTCTATTCAAAACACGTCTATTGAGTTGTTGAGCAACAAATGAGATGAATTACTGGGAACTGAGAATAAAGCCGCGATTGGCAGCCGTCGTGAACTGGATAAGATATTTTGCTGAGAAATGCAGGTATATGCTATTCGGTTGCTATTGGTATGTAAGGTACGGCTTTGTCCAGAACCAGGTGCCTTCATCGCTCCTATGGCATGAGTTCAAGAAGTACATGAAGTGCATGTGGACTTATGTGCGCCGAGATTTCGTCTTGCCACAATGGAAGGCTCTGCTCTCATCTTCATTTACGCTAATCTCTGATAATGTTGTAGAATCGGACGGTGAATGTACCCCCACCGTATTTGTGGTGGTGAGGAATGAGCGAGAGAGGATGCAGGTGTTCCTCGATCACTATCGCAAACTGGGCGTGCAGCGTTTTGTAGTGCTGGACAATGGATCGGACGATGGCACGCTGGAACTGATGTCCCAGCAAAAAGATACGAAGGTCTACCAGATTACAGAAGCATTCGAGACCTGCAAGAAGGAAGGATGGATAGAGAAGCTCCTGGTGCTGGAAGGCTTAGACAGATGGTGCATCGTGGTCGACTCTGACGAACTGATCGACTTCGTAGGAAGTGAGACCCACACGCTTCAGGAAATGATCCATACGGCACAAAGCAGAGGATATAAGCGCCTGGGAGGTGCCATGCTGGACATGTACGCCAAGGATGGGTTGTTCTCACAGGGTGAATCTTTCATCGAGGCTCTCCGTTTTTTTGACAAGGACAGCTACACCGTCATAAACACAGACAGCGTTTATCCTCTGCACAACATAACTGTTTTTGGTGGTCCTAGAGACCGTCTGCTGGGAGGTAAAAGATCTATTAGCAAGCAGGCCGTGTTCTTCTATGACAAAGATTCGATCTACATTCGCTGTCACTTCATGTATCCTTTCATGTGCACGAAGGATGTGCCACGTTGGTATGTGCTCAGACACTATAAATTCCTGAAAAATGATAAGGAAGAGTATCTGAGACGAGCCCGTGAGAAGTGTTTTTACAACGGTAGCGTAGAGTATCAGATCGTTGAGAGCCTTGATAGTGCAATGAGCTTCTATTATGAGGGCTCGCAGGAATACATTGACTCTTCCTCATTGCGATGCTTGCCATTCATTGAGGATATTCAATGGTAGTTATTTATTTTGAACAGATGGTGCGATGAAAATAATGCTGCAAGGTTATCTTTTTGATGCAAATTTTGGCGATATGCTATCTGCCTATTTGTTTTATAAAAGATGTCAGGATGCTGGATTCGAGCAGGTCGATTTCTTCCAATACAAGGCTTATGGAATCGGCCAGTTCTGTCGCGAGCAGATAGGCTATACGGCCAAGAAAAGTCTGCTTTCCTGTTTCTTCGCTGATGCGCTGGTCATCATCTCGGGAGGTAGCTTCTGGAATGATAAGAGTAAGCCTGCCGATGCAAAGGTCAGGTTCAGGAGATTCGTGTTGCCGGCACTTATCTATCAGCTACTCCATAAGCCAGTGTATGTGTTAGGAGTGGGCGGAGGTCCCGTTGATACGCCATGGCTCCGGCAAAAGATGGTCAAGATGCTTAACAAGGCTAAGGTCGTGACCTTTAGGGATGAGGAGACGAAAAAAATCTTTGATGGCTATGGTGTAAAAGAGACTGCTGTTACCACTGCAGACACACTGCTTACCATCAACGAGTTCATGCTCGACAAGCTGCAAGAAAAAGCGGAGCTGGAAACCGCTGCCCGTGGCCGAAAGAAGTTGCTGTTACACATTCCAGACGGAACTCCTGGAGTAACTTGCGTGGCGGATGTGATCCTTCCTGCGCTCATCCGATTCCTGCACTCGCACGATGACTACCTGATTGTACTAAGTCACGATAATATACGTGAGAAAGGAGAAAAGGAGCAACGAAAGATTGATCAGAACCGCACAACTTTGACCGATGCAGGCATTGACTATTTTGACTATGACTATCATGACTGCTGGCAGATGTGCTCCCTCCTTGCAGAGATGGATTGTGTAATCACCCTGAAACTGCACGTCGGAGCCATCGCTGCGGCACTGGGGAAAAGCGTTGTGTCATTTCCTATCCATCGTGAGAAGACTGATTATTTCTATCAGATGATTGGTGAGTATGATAGATGTGTGAATGTAAGTCTGCTTGATACAGAAACTGCTTATAGTCAGATACAAAGGTTTCATGATCGCCCTGTCAGGATATCTGACGAATTAAGAAAAAAAGCCGAAATGAACCTTTCTGTGCTTGATGAGGTTGCTCGTCGTAAGTGCTGAAAATAATTGCGTTCGATTATGCGCATGGCACCAGATTGATAATTATTGAGAGAACATTGATTGAAAGAAAAAGATGAGATTATCTGTCATTGTTGCATTATACAACAACCGCGTTTATATTCGTGACTGTATTGATTCTTTATACCAGCAATCACTTTCGGATGACGAATTTGAGGTGATTGTCGTTGATGATGGATCAACAGATGGCGGAGGTGATTGGGTGGAACAGTATTATTCCACCCATCCTAACTTGCGCGTGGTTCGCCATGAGGTCAACAAAGGGCTTGGTGAAGCAAGAAATACGGGATTAAGAGAGGCAAAGGGTGACTATGTTCATTTCATTGATGCTGATGACTTCATTCTTTCTGGTGCTTACAGATATTTTATTGACAATATCCTTCCATTGGACTCAGACATCTTCTTCATTTCTTATGTAAAGGATGGGCTTTTGGGCAATCATTTCGAGAATGGAGATGTGTCTTTTACTGGCAGAATCGGTGATTTCCTTCATAGGAATGGCATGAGCGTATTGGTGTGGCGAAAGATCTTTAGACGAGCCTTCTTTGAACGCAACACCCTGCATTGGCCTTCTATCAGCTATGGCGAAGACACGGTGATTACTTGGGATGCCTTTCGTTATGAAGGTACAATAACGGAATGGAAAGCCAAGGTCTATTCTTACAGGACGAATGATAATGGGATAGTAAGGCAGAGAACTATCCAAGGCGTTAAAAAGAGTATAGAAGATTTTATCGTCGTCAATCTGAAACAAAGGGATTTATCTCCTTATTATGCTTCTTATCCTAATGTTCGCATGAACTTTACAGACAAATATTGCATCTTGTTCAATCGTATTCTCTGCACTCCTCATTCATACAACGAATTAAAACTTCTTTTCTCCCGTTGTGCAGAAATCGGTATCGAACATCTTGCGATAAGAAAAGAAATAAGGCTGATGAACTTCCTTTACCATCATCCGATCCTCTATATTATCTTCTATCCGCTCATCGTTAAGCTTTATTTTATCAGGAATCCGCACCTTGAGAAAGATTGTGATTTCCTGACAAAAAGACTGAGGCCTTCTGGAAATGAATAAGTAATAGTCTTCTTCCTGCCTGTTTTTATTCGCTCATGTGCCTACTTTCACTTTGATAGTCAAAATGCCAAAGAACTATCAAGAATGGACAAACTGCAAGCGTGGCGTCCATTCCGTCATGCAAGAAAGGCTGTCCTGCAAGCAAGGCGTCCGTTCCTGAAAGAAAGAAGGGATCGCAGGAATCTTTGTGAACCCTTCTTGTATCACGGCATCCTTTCCACGGTACCGTGACAGGGATGCTTTCGTCTCGCCATCTCCTACACCGTACCGTGCAGAGGATGCCGTGGCTAAGAATTGTTTCGTTGGGAAAAAAGTGTCTGTTTGGAGTGGCAAAATACGACTATTATGGATTATTTGCCTGTTATGGAATCGGAATAAGTGCTTTTTATTTGGACATATATATAATAATGTGTATCTTTGCGCGCTTTTTTGAAAAATATAGATAAGAAATGATTTCAGTCAACAATCTCTGCGTCCAGTTCGGTAAGCGTGTGCTTTTCCAGGACGTCAATCTCAAATTCACCTCAGGTAACTGCTACGGTATCATCGGTGCAAACGGCGCCGGCAAATCGACTTTCCTCCGCGTATTGAGCGGTGAGCTCGATCCAACCCGTGGTACTTACGAAATGGGCCCGGGCGAGCGTCTCTCAGTGCTTGAACAGGACCACACCAAGTATGACCAGTATACTGTCATTGACACCGTGCTCCGCGGTAACACCGTACTCTATGCCATCATGGAGGAGAAAAACGCCATCTACGAGAAGCCGGAGATGAGCGAGGAGGACGGCATGCGTGCTGCTGAGCTCGAGGAGAAATTTGCAGAGATGGATGGCTGGAACGCTGAGAGCGATGCTGCCATGCTCCTCTCTGGCCTCGGCATCAAGGAGGATATGCACTACATGATGATGGGCGACATTCCTGCCAAGCAGAAGGTGCGTGTCATGCTGGCCAAGGCGCTCTTCGGCAATCCTGATAACCTCTTGCTCGATGAGCCAACCAATGACCTTGACCTCGACACCGTGATGTGGCTCGAGAACTTCCTGGGCAACTTCGAGCATACTGTATTGGTAGTTTCGCACGACCGTCACTTCCTCGACTCGGTATGTACCCACACCGTGGACATTGACTTTAAGAAGTGCTCGCTCTTCGCTGGCAACTATTCATTCTGGTATCAGTCTTCTCAGCTCGCACTCCGCCAGCAGCAGATGCAGAACAAGAAAGCTGAGGAGAAGAAGAAGGAACTCGAGGAGTTCATCCGCCGCTTCTCTGCCAACGTGGCTAAGTCAAAGCAGACCACTTCGCGCAAGAAGATGCTCGAGAAGCCCAACGTGGAGGAGATCCAGCCTTCGACCCGCCGCTATCCTGGTATCGTCTTTACTCCAGAGCGTGAGGTTGGCAACAAGGTGCTCGAGGTACATGGCTTGGGCAAGGTTATCGAGGGTCAGACCCTCTTCCATGACGTCAACTTCCAGATTGAGCCAGGCGATAAGGTCGTATTCATCAGCCACGACCCACGAGCTATGACCGCGCTGTTTGAGATCATCAACGGCCAGGACAAAGATCACGAGGGTACCTACAACTGGGGTCAGACCATCACGACGGCTTACCTGCCATTGGACAATTCTCCATTCTTCAACACCGACCTCAACATGGTCGATTGGATTGCACAGTATTCTGCCGATACGCTTGAGATTACCCTCAAGGGCTTCCTCGGCCGTATGCTCTTCCGCGATGAGGAGGTGCTCAAGAAGGCTTCGGTACTCTCGGGTGGTGAGAAGATCCGCTGTATGATTGCCCGTATGATGATGAAGAATGCCAACACTTTGATCCTTGACTCTCCAACCAACCACCTCGATATGGAGTCAATCCAGGCGTTCAACAACAACCTGCAGAACTTCAAGGGTGTCATCCTGATGTCTTCACATGACCACGAGTTCATCCAGACCGTCTGCAACCGTGTCATTGAGCTCGGTCCTAACGGTATTATCGACAAGCGCACCGAGTATGATGACTACATCATGGACGAGCGTGTAAAGGCTGCAAGAGAGAAGATTTACTAAAATCAGTAGCATTTTGTAAGGTCGGATGGCCAAATAATAGGGTTTGAAGAATAAATTTCTGACATTTTGCTATTGTTTTAGGCCAAGGTATTGGGAAAACCTCTATCTTTGCATCGCAAAATGACAGTAAACAAGTCATAATGCAGCGTGCTCTTTGAGAGCGCAAGTTAGAAATTATTTATTAAAAACTCATTTATTTATATTAATTGTTTAAGATTATGAAAAAGTTTGTTCTCCTTCTGATCTCCATGATCGCATGCATCAATGCTTATGCATTTAAGTTTGATGGTATTGACCTCAACGCTAATGTAGGTGAGGTTACTAAGGCTATCGCATTGAAGCACTATGTTGTTGCTACCGATCGTCCAAACTCATTCACTGGTCTCTGCCAGGGTACTAAGATCTATTTGACCTTCAACCTTGAGGAGGTTACCACTAAGGGTAAGGTTGGTCAGCTTATCGTTGACGTTCCTAATTCAGATGCTTCATCTTACGTTAACAACGCTCAGCTCCTTAACATCATCTACCATCAGGTAGCTGCTACCGAGGCTGGCTATATTTACTCTGTAGATGAGGATGGTACTACCCTTCTTTTCTCTCAGACAGAGAATGGTATCCGTCTTACCTATAGCACTCCTTACTACAAGGCTGCTAAGTAATCGCTGATTACAAGAAAATCTTTGATTATAGATTTCAAATAACAAGTATCACCAATCTCGCTCCTGAGGCTGGTGATATTTTGTATTTCTTTTATATGCTTGAATACTACCACCTCCTGCTGGACTATTATCACCTCCTGTCCGGTTCGCTGACCATCATTGCGGCATTGCCCGTGATCGTGGTTCTTTGGTGTGTGGGCCTGCTCTTCCTCCTGCTGCGCTGGTGGAAGACGGGTTTGCTGCTGCTGGTGGTAGGACTGGGGATGAACTGGTATACGCAGAGCATCCCGCTGGATCTGCTGTCGTGGCGACGTGCGGACATCCGGCTGAAGAAGGAGGGGACAATACGTATACTGGAGTACAATATTTGTCATAAACCAGAATATTTGGCTCGTAATGTGGCTGGTTTCCAGTCGTTGGCCGACTTCCTGCTCTCGAAGGATGCAGATATTTTGGTGTTGCCGGAGCACATGGGGCCGCATGCCCTGCAGCTGGACAGCGTGCTGCGAGCCAACTATCCTTATAATTTTGGCAATGTACTGAAGGGTGGTTATGAGGAGGATGCGGTGTATAGCCGCTTCCCGATCACTCTGTGCAAGAATTACCGCATGGATCCCGAGGTGGTGCTGCAGCGCCATCCGGATGCGGATTCGACCTTCGTCCGTAACGGTCATGGCGGAACGATGATCTATGAGGTGGGTCTTGATATTCAGGGGCAGGCGGTGACGATGATTTATGTACATCTACGCAGCAACAGCTATGACAATGCGAAAGAGAAGGAAGATCGCCGGCGTGACAAGTTGCGCAGCGTATTGGAGAGCATGAAATACAATTATGCTTATCGCGATGCTGAGGCGGAGGCGATCTGTGACTCGCTGGCGCAGCATACCCAGCCGCTGCTGATCTGTGGCGACTTCAACGACGTGTCGGGTTCGTATGTGCTTAATACCTTGCAGCATACGCTCGGCCTGAAGGATGCCTGGTGGGAGAGGGGCCTGGGTCCTGGCTTCACGTTCGATGACCAGCATCTCCTGCTGCGCCTTGACCATCTGCTCTATTCCTCTCATTTCGAACTCCTCGGCGTGTCTTTGCTCTCCGAGGCGGATTTCTCTGACCATGAGCCACTGCTTTTTGACCTTAAAATCAAGTGAAATCGTCCGATAGTCCCTTTTTTATCGGAAAAATCATAAAATTGACTCTCATTTTTTATCGACATGTCTAATATTTTATTATCTTTGCACCGATAATGAAAAATCTAGCAATGTCATCCCTTCTTCTTGCCGGTGCACTCTGTAGCTGCGCCACCAAGTCAGATACTCCAGACCACGTAGGTGGCCCGTGGAGCGTTGATCGTTTTGCCGACATCGAGGTACTTCGTTATGAGGTGCCAGAGTTTGAGCAATTGAGTCTCCAACAGAAAACGCTGATCTATTATCTCACCGAGGCCGCTCTCTGGGGACGCGACATCCTGTGGGATCAGAACTGCAGCTATAACCTCAAGATCCGTCGCATCGCTGAGGCCATCTATCAGAACTATGATGGCGATAAGGACGATGAGAACTGGAAGGCTTTCGAGCAGTATCTCAAGCAGATATGGTTTGCCAACGGTATTCATCACCATTATAGCAATGCTAAGTTTCAGCCAGGTTTCACCCGTGAGTGGATTGCCAAGCAGGTAAGTCTGTTGCCGGATTGGAGTAAGTATGTCACGGTTTATGAAGCCATGCCATTGCTCAATGCCGTGTTTGATCCTAAGCTCTACGCCATCAAGGTCAATCAGGCCGATGGCGAGGATCTGATCGAGACTTCGGCGGTCAATTTCTATCAGGGCGTGACCCAGCAGGAGGTGGAGGAGTTCTATGCCAAGCTCAAGAATCCGAATGACACCATGCCGGTGATGTTTGGCCTCAATTCGCAGCTCGTCAAGGAGAAAGGCCAGCTCGTCGAGAAGGTCTGGAAGGTGGGGGGCATGTATTCTCCAGCTATCGAAAAGATCGTGTATTGGCTCGAAAAGGCCAGCACCGTGGCTGAGAATGAGGCGCAGAAGGCCAGCATTGACAAGCTCATCGCCTATTATAAGAGCGGTGACCTCAAAGACTTTGACGACTATAGCATCCTGTGGGTGAAGGACTTGGATAGCCGCGTGGACTTTATCAATGGCTTCATCGAGAGCTATAATGACCCGCTTGGTTTGCGTGGTTCGTGGGAGTCTTTGGTCAACTTCAAGGACTCGGCCAATACGGCTCGCACGGAGATTATTTCCAACAATGCGCAGTGGTTTGAGGATCATAGCCCTGTCGACCCACGCTTCCGCAAACCGGAGGTGAAGGGCGTGACGGCCAAGGTCATCACTGCAGCTATCCTGGCGGGTGACAGCTACCCGGCTACACCTATTGGCATCAACCTGCCTAACTCCAACTGGATCCGCGCGCAGCATGGCTCTAAGTCGGTCAGCATTGACAACATCACAGCAGCATACGACGCTGCGGCTTCGGGCAATGGTTTCAGCGAGGAGTTTATGTGGAGCGAGGCGGAGATTACACAGGCCAAGAAGTACGCGCATTATGTAGATAATGTGCACACCGACCTGCATGAGTGTCTCGGTCATGGTAGTGGTCAGTTGCTTCCTGGCGTTGACCCGGATGCGCTGAAGGCTCATGGCTCTACGCTTGAGGAGGCGCGTGCCGACATCTTTGCGCTTTATTATATGGCTGATTCAAAGCTCGTTGAACTCGGTGTTATGCCTGATGCTGAGGCGTATAAGGCCGGCTACTATCAGCAGATGATGAATGGTCTGATGACCCAGTTGGTGCGCATCAAACCGGGTGACAACATCGAGGAGGCGCACATGCGTGACCGTGCCCTGATTGCCTACTGGACGTTGGAGCGCGCATCAAAAGACTCTGGCATCCCTGCTCTGGAATTTGCTAAGAAAGACGGGGAGACCTACGTGCGCATCAACGATTACGCCAAGCTCCGTGAGTATTTCGGCGAACTGCTCGGTGAGTTGCAGCGCATCAAGAGCGAGGGTGATTATGAGGCTGGTCGCAAGCTCGTGGAGACGTATGGTGTGAAGGTGGATCCTGATCTCCATGCCGAGGTGCTGAAGCGTTATGAAGGCCTGCATCTGGCTCCATATAAGGGTTTTGTCAATCCACGCTATGAGCCGGTGCTCGATGCTAATGGTGAGATTACCGACGTGAAAGTCATCTATGGCGAGGGTTATGCGGAGCAGATGTTGCGCTACTCGCGTGATTATTCAGTGAAGTTCTAAAGGTAAAAAATGATTGAAAAAACAACCCTCAGCAAGATCAACGCCCTCTTCCGTGGCCGACAGAATATCGTGGTGAGTAACCTCCTGCGCGAGCGCGGTTATAATTATAAGGTGGCCTTCGGCTGCTCGGTACCCGACATCAAGGGTGTGGCCATGATGGTCAAAGAAGGCCTTCAGGATCCTGATTCTCCTTTCTACGGTTTGGACGAAGTGGAGCTTTCCGAGGCGCTTTGGGCCGATGAGAACCTGCGCGAGGCTAAGATGGCAGCGCCGATGCTCTATCCGCGTGGCACGATGACCGTGGAAACCGCTGAGCGGTGGGCCGATAGCATCCCAACCTTTGAGGTGGCAGACATGGTGTGCATGTATGCTTTCCAGTTTGGCATCGGCCAGACCTTGATAGAGCGCTGGGAGCAATCGGAAGATAAGATGCGCGCCTATTGCGCCAAGAACCTGATAAAGCGCCTGTCATGAAAAAACCGCGTGTCTACGAAACCGCCAGCCAGAAGCGCGATGCAATCATCGATCGTGAACTGCTTCCTGAGACGACAGAAAAAAATGCCGCCTCGGGGACTGACTCTGTACCCGCTGGCTATGCAGAGGCGCAGCGTCAGTTTGAGAGCTACATCCTGGCTCATGGCAAGCGATTTACACCTGAGCGCGCCTTCATCCTGAAACAGATCTATGCGCTCAAGGCTCCCGTGGACATCAGTACCTTCTATGAAATGGTGTGCAAGGAACAGGGACAGGTGGCATTGGCCACGGTTTATAACAACCTGGCCTTGCTTGTCGATGCTCGACTGGTGCGCCGACTCGACCTGGTCGGAGGCGCTATGGCCTTCTACGAAAAGACGTTAGGCGTGGAACCTCATGGCTACGCCGTGTGCCAGCATTGCGGTAAGATCAGGATCATCCAACTCGATGGTATTACCGAGCAGATCCTTGCTCAGTTGCCCAAGACCTTCCAGACCACCGACATCAACCTGCAGGTCAACTGCCTCTGCAAGAAGTGCCAGACCACCCTGCGCCGAGAGGCAGAATTGGAGCGTAAACGAGCACTCAAGCAGCGTCAGGAAACAGCAAAGGCCGGCGTCCGAGCTCGCAAGACCCATAAAAAAAGAAAAAGCAGGTAAGTGGTGCCTGATGTCATACTATTTTAATAGGAAGTGCCAGATTGCTTTGTGAGGGTGCAATTTCTATAGTTATTTGTTTTTTTTATTTAAATTGACCCAATAAATTGGATATTATTCTTGGTCGGTATAAGAAAAACTTTTATATTTGCAGCCGGACAATGAACTAACATTTCTTGTCCACGCTTTGAAAAACCAATAAAATTAATAAAATTAACGATGAAAGTCGACGTTTTACTTGGCCTCCAGTGGGGCGATGAAGGTAAAGGTAAGGTTGTGGATGTACTTACTCCACGCTATGATATTGTTTCCCGTTTCCAGGGCGGTCCTAACGCGGGCCATACTTTGGAGTTCGATGGTGAGAAGTATGTGCTTCGCAGCATCCCTTCTGGTATCTTCCAGGGCGGCAAGATCAATATCATCGGCAATGGTGTAGTTTTGGATCCACTTCTCTTCATGAAGGAGGCTAAGGAACTGGCACAGAGCGGCCATGATCTCACCGAGCGTCTCTTTATCTCTAAGAAGGCTCACCTCATTCTTCCTACCCACCGCTTGCTCGACAAGGCCAATGAGGCTGCTAAGGGTAAAGCTAAGATCGGCACCACCGGCAAGGGCATCGGCCCAACCTATACTGATAAGATCAGCCGTAACGGCCTCCGTGTCGGCGATATCCTCGATAACTTTGCTGCTAAGTATGAGGCAGCTAAGCAGCGTCACCTTGAGCAGATCGCCAGTCTTAATCTCCTGGCAGTAGTCAAGGGCAGTGAGGCAGTGGCTACCGACGGCCTCGAGGAGCTTGAGCAGGACTGGATGGAGGGTATTGAGTACCTCAAGCAGTTCAAGTTCATCGACTCAGAGCACGTAGTCAACAACTACCTCAAGGCAGGTAAGAGCGTCCTTTGCGAGGGTGCTCAGGGCTCATTGCTCGACGTAGACTTCGGTTCCTATCCATTCGTCACCTCTTCTAATACCGTGTGTGCAGGCGCATGTACGGGCTTGGGCATTGCTCCAAACAAGATCGGTGAGGTATTTGGTATCTTCAAGGCATACTGCACACGTGTAGGTGCAGGTCCATTCCCAACAGAGCTTTTCGATGAGACCGGCAAGAAGATCCGTGACATTGGCCATGAGTACGGTGCTGTCACCGGTCGTGAGCGTCGCTGCGGTTGGATTGACCTCGTAGCTCTCAAGTACACGATTATGCTCAACGGCGTTACTCAGTTGATCATGATGAAGAGCGACGTCCTTGACACCTTCCCAACCATCAAGGCTTGCACCGCTTATAAGATCAATGGCGAGATTACCAAGGAGTTCCCATTCTCTATTGAGAGCGACATCGAGCCACAGTACGTTGAGATGAAGGGTTGGAACTGTGATTTGACACAGTGCAAGTCGGAAGCTGATTTCCCACAGGAATTCAAAGATTACATTGCTTTCCTTGAGAAGGAGCTCGAAACTCCGATCACCATTCTTTCGGTTGGTCCTGACCGCGATCAGACCATCGAACGTAAGAAATAATTTCCACCGTTGGCAGATGTCCTAGTGATAGGGCCTCTGCCAATGTTTTTATAAACAGTCAACACAAGAAACAATTAACAATATGAAGAAGCAACTTAAAAAAGTCCTCGTACTCGGCTCTGGCGCATTGAAGATCGGCCAGGCCGGTGAGTTCGACTACTCTGGTAGCCAGGCCCTCAAGGCTCTGCGCGAAGAGGGTATCCGTTCAGTCCTTATCAATCCTAATGTCGCTACCATTCAGACCTCTGAGGGTATTGCTGACAAGGTTTATTTCCTCCCAGTTACCCCATATTTCGTAACTGAGATCATCAAGAAGGAGCGCCCAGACGGCATCATGCTTGCATGGGGTGGCCAGACTGGCTTGAACGTAGGTACAGCTCTCTACCAGAATGGCGTGCTCAAGGAGTATGACGTACAGGTACTCGGTACCAGCGTTGAGGCTATCATGAATACTGAGGACCGTGACCTCTTCGTCAAGGAGCTCAATAAGGCCGACCTCAAGGTGCCTGTAAGTGAGGCTTGTGAGACCATGGACGCCGCTCTCGCAGCAGCTCGCAAGATCGGCTACCCTATCATGATCCGTTCGGCTTACGCTCTCGGCGGCGTTGGTTCAGGTGTCTGCCCACCTGAGGAGGTATTCAAGGAGATCGCTGAGTCAGCCTTCACCTTCGCTCCACAGGTACTCGTTGAGGAGTCATTGAAGGGCTGGAAGGAGATCGAGTTCGAGTGTATCCGCGATGCTAACGACCACTGCTTCCCCGTTGCTTCAATGGAGAACTTCGACCCACTCGGCATCCACACCGGTGAGTCAATCGTTGTGGCTCCAACTTGCTCTCTCACCGACGAGCAGGTCAAGATGCTCCAGGACATCACCATCAAGTGCGTACGTCACCTCCAGATCGTGGGCGAGTGCAACATCCAGTTCGCTTTCAACGCTGTGACCAACGACTACCGCATCATCGAGATCAATGCACGTCTCTCTCGTTCTTCAGCGCTCGCATCTAAGGCTACCGGTTATCCTCTCGCCTTCGTCGCAGCTAAGATCGCCCTCGGCTATACCCTCGACCAGATCGGTGAGATGGGTACTACCAACTCAGCATACGTTGCTCCATCGCTCGACTACATGATCTGCAAGATCCCACGTTGGGACCTCACCAAGTTCGTAGGCGTCAGCCACAAGCTCGGCTCATCAATGAAGTCAGTAGGTGAGATCATGTCTATCGGCCGTTCGTTTGAGGAGATGCTCCAGAAGGGCCTCCGTATGATTGGCCAGGGCATGCACGGTTTCGTAGGCAACGACCACACCAAGTTCGAGAATCTCGACGAGGAGCTCGCTAATCCTACCGACCTCCGCATCTTCGCCATCGCACAGGCACTCGAGGAGGGTTACACCATCGAGCGTATCGAGGAGCTTACCAAGATCGACCCTTGGTTCATTGAGCGCATGAAGAATATCGTGGATTACAAGCACAAGCTCGAAGGCTACAACAGCCTTGAGGAGCTCCCTGCTGACGTTCTCAAGGAGGCAAAGATCCTCGGTTTCTCAGACTTCCAGATTGCTCGCTTCGTCATCAAGCCATCGGCTACCAACATGGAGAAGGAGGTACTTGCCGTACGTGCTCAGCGTAAGAAGCTCAACATCCTCCCAGCCGTTAAGCGCATCCCAACCGTGGCTTCAGAGCACCCAGAGCTCACCAACTACCTTTACATGACCTATGCTGTTGAGGGTTACGACGTGAACTATTATAAGAATGAGAAGTCAGTGATCGTCCTCGGTTCAGGTGCTTACCGCATCGGTTCCTCAGTAGAGTTCGACTGGTGCTCGGTCAACGCTGTCAGCACCGCTCGCAAGCTCGGTTATAAGTCAATCATGATCAACTATAACCCTGAGACCGTATCGACCGACTACGATATGTGCGACCGCCTCTACTTCGACGAGCTTTCATTCGAGCGTGTGCTCGACGTCATCGACCTCGAGTCTCCACGTGGCGTCATCGTTTCAGTAGGTGGCCAGATCCCTAACAACCTGGCTATGAAGCTCCATCGCCAGTCAGTGCCTATCCTCGGCACCTCTCCAGTCAATATCGACCGTGCAGAGAACCGTGGTAAGTTCTCAGCTATGCTCGACAAGCTCGGCATCGACCAGCCAAAGTGGAGCGCGCTGACCTCTATGGCCGACGTCAAGAAGTTCATTGACGAGGTAGGCTATCCAGTCCTCGTCCGTCCTTCATACGTCCTCTCAGGTGCTGCTATGAACGTTTGCTACAGCGACGATGAGCTCGAGCGCTTCCTCGCTGCAGCTTCTGAGGTTTCTAAGGAGTACCCAGTGGTTATCAGCCAGTTCATGACCGAGACCAACGAGATTGAGTTCGACGGCGTTGCACAGAACGGTGAGGTAGTAGAGTACGGTATCTCTGAGCATGTAGAGTTCGCTGGTGTTCACTCAGGCGACGCTACCATGACCTTCCCAGCACAGCAGATCACCTTCGCTCAGGCTCGCCAGATCAAGAAGATATCTCGCGCTATCGCCAAGGAGCTCAACATCTCTGGCCCATTCAACATCCAGTACCTCGCTAAGGGCAGCGACATCAAGGTCATCGAGTGTAACCTCCGTGCATCGCGTTCGTTCCCATTCGTTTCTAAGGTGCTCAAGCGCAACCTCATCGAGACCGCTACTAAGATCATGCTCGACGCTCCATACCAGAAGCCTGATAAGTCAGCCTTCGATATCGACCGCATGGGTGTCAAGGCTTCGCAGTTCTCATTCGCACGTCTCCAGAACGCAGACCCAGTGCTTGGCGTAGACATGAGCTCTACTGGTGAGGTAGGTTGTATCGGCGATACCTTCGAGGAGGCTCTCCTCAACTCTATGATCGCTACCGGCTACAAGCTCCCATCTAAGGAGAAGGCTATCATGCTCTCAAGCGGTGGCACCAAGGAGAAGGCTTCATTGCTCGATGCAGCTGCTGCTCTCGTTAAGGCTGGCTACACCATCTGCGCATCAGAGGGTACTGCTAAGTTCCTCAATGACAACAACGTCAAGGCTACCGCAGTAGGTTGGCCAGACGAGGAGAACAAGGACATCCCTAACGTCATGGAGATGATCGCAGATCACAAGTTCGATCTCATTGTCAACATCCCTAAGAACCACTCTAAGCGTGAGTTGACCAATGGCTACAAGATCCGCCGTGGCGCTATCGACCACAACATCCCATTGATCACCAACGCTCGCCTGGCTTCAGCCTTCATCACCGCATTCTGCACTATGGAGCAGGGCGATATCCAGATCAAGAGCTGGCAGGACTACGAGTAATTCTGCGCTTGCGCAAAATTACAAGCGATAAATAAAAGGCCACCCTCACGCAGTTGTTCGTGGGGGTGGCCTATTATTATCCACTAATATTATTTCGCGTCAAGACTCGGATTGTACCAAATTATAGCCTTTTCTGTACCATTTGTACATAAATTACCTTAAAACACAGGATCGAGTATTGCTAAACACAAGTTTTTTTAGTATCTTTGTGCCAAAATTATTTATAATACCACTATTATATTATGAAAACCAAGTCACTTCTTTTTCCAGTTCTTGCATTGGCAAGCATGTCTATGCTCCTATCTTGCACGGGCAACAAACCTGTAGCCGAAGAGCCAGGTCTCAAGTCAGTATTCCCAGATTACACCATTGGCGTAGCCCTCAACGTCCGCCAGGCTGCTGGTCAGGACAAGCTCGCTGACTCGCTCGTCACCCGTCACTTCAACAGCATCGTGCCAGAGAACTGCATGAAGCATGAGGAGATACATCCTGCCAAGGATACCTATAACTTCGAGGACGCTGATCAGTTCGTGCAGTACGGCGTCGACCGTGGCATGCAGATCATTGGCCACTGCCTCGTATGGCACAGCCAGCAGGCTCCATGGCTCTTTGTGGGCGATGACGGCCAGCAGGTCTCGGCCGAGGAGCTCAAGGCTCGCATGAAGGAGCACATCACCACCGTGGTGACCCGCTATAAGGGCAAGATCACCGGTTGGGACGTGGTCAACGAGGCCATCGTTGAGGACGGTTCTTACCGCAACAGCCCATGGTATCAGATCCTCGGTGAGGACTTCATCCCATTGGCCTTCCAGTACGCTCATGAGGCCGATCCAGACCTCGAGCTCTATTACAACGACTACGGCATGAACGTGCCTGGCCGCCGTGAGGGCGTGGTTCGCCTGATCCGCCAGCTCAAGGAGCGCGGCTGCCGCATCGACGCCGTAGGCCTCCAGAGCCACATGGGCATGGGTCACCCTGATTGGAATGAGTTCGAAGCCAGCATCCAGGCTTACATTGCTGAAGGTGTCGACGTGCAGTTCACCGAGGTCGATATGAGCGCCCTTCCATCGGTCAATACCGGTGCCAACGTCTCTGAGACTGAGGAGTATAAGGAGAGCCTCAATCCATATCCTAACGGACTCCCTGCCGAGGTGGCTGCCGAGTGGAACGCTCGCATGACCAAGTTCTTCGAGATCGTAGATAAGTATAAGGATCACGTGAAGCGCGTCACCGCCTGGGGCGTCACCGACGAGGATTCCTGGAAGAACAACTGGCCAATCCCGGGCCGCACCGATTACTGCCTCTGGTTCGACCGCCAGGGCAACCTCAAGCCATTCCTTCAGGAGAAACTTACTAAATAATCATCCTACATGAAGAAACTTCCAATTACCTTACTCACCGCGTGCCTCCTCACCACCGCAGCGCAGGCACGTGATGGCCATGAACTCTGGCTCAAGGGCAACACCCCAGCAGCCACGCAGACCCTCGAGATTGCCAAGGCCGAGCTGCAGTCATCATGGAGCGGCGCTCTGCCTACATTGACACTCGACAAGAAGATGAAGTCGCTCCCAGAAGGCTCATTCAGCATCACCCTCACCGGTGGCCAGGCTGAGATCAAAGCCAGCACCGAGGCCGGCTTGCTCTATGGCGCCTACCACCTGCTCCGCATGCAGTCGCTGGGCCAGACTTCGGCCGATACCACCCTCGTAGAGCAGCCATCGTACAACATCCGCATCCTCAACCATTGGGACAACCTCAACGGCACCATCGAGCGCGGCTATGCCGGCCAAAGCATCTTCTGGCGCAACAGTGCCGACCAGATGCGCCTCAAGGACTATGCGCGCGCCAACGCCTCGATCGGCATCAACGCCTTCGTCCCAGATAACGTCAACGCCTCGCCTGAGCTCCTCTCATCAGAGTGCCTTCAGGAGGTGCGCAAGATGGCCGACATCATGCGCCCATTCGGCATCAAGACCTACCTGGCCATCAACTTCGCCTCGCCAATGGTGCTCGATGGCCTCGCCACCGCCGACCCACTCAACAAGGACGTGCAGAAGTGGTGGGCCAAGAAGGTCAAGGAGATCTACGCGCTCATCCCAGACTTCGGCGGCTTCCTCGTCAAGGCCAATTCGGAGGGCCAGCCGGGTCCTAATGACTTCGGACGTAGCCATGCCGAGGGTGCCAACATGCTCGCCAAGGCGCTCAAACCTTACAAGGGCATCGTGATGTGGCGTGCCTTCGTATACAGCCCATCCGACCCTGATCGCGCCAAGCAGGCCTATCTGGAGTTCCAGCCGCTCGACGGCCAGTTTATGGACAACGTGATCATCCAGGTCAAGAACGGCCCGATCGACTTCCAGCCACGCGAGCCATTCAGCGCCCTCTTCGGCGCCATGCCTAAGACCCGCGAGATGGCCGAAGTGCAGATCACCCAGGAGTACCTCGGCCACAGCAATCACGTGGCTTACCTCGGCACCATGTGGCAGGAGTTTATCGACGATGTGCGCCAGCACGCCGACTGCCCGCTCAACAACAAGCAGTCGCGCCCAGGCGCCCTCACCGCCATCAGTGGTGTGAGCAATGTGGGCAACAGCGTGAGCTGGTGTGGCAATGTCATGGCGCAGAGCAACTGGTACGCTTTCGGCCGCCTTGCCTGGAACGATGAGCTCTCGGCTGAGGCCATCGCTCAGGAGTGGGCCATGCAGACTTTCGCTGAAGGTAAAGAGGGAAATAGTGAAAGAGGCAAAGAGCTGCAACCTATCGTAGATATGATGATGCGCAGCCGCGAGGCCGTGGTCGACTATATGATGCCGCTCGGCCTGCACCACCAGTTCGCCTGGGGTCACCACTACGGCCCAGAGCCTTACTGCGACATCCCGGGTGCACGTCCTGACTGGATGCCTTCTTACTACCACAAGGCTGACGCTCAGGGCTTAGGCTTCAACCGCTCAAGCACCGGCACCAACGCCACCGGCCAGTACGCAGTGCCTTACGCTTCGTTGCTCGATGACGTAGAGACCTGCCCGGCCAACCTCCTTCTCTGGTTCCACCACGTCGGTTGGGACAAGCAGATCACCCACCAGTGTGGCGACAAGCAGCTCCGTGAGAGCCTCTGGGATGCCCTCTGCCACCACTATCAGCAGGGTCTCGATGAGGTGCGCCAGATGCAGCGCAAGTGGATCAAGTGCGAGGGCAAGATCGACGCTGAGGTCTATGCCGACATCGCCGCCCGCCTCCGCATCCAGGCCCGTGACGCCCAGTGGTGGAAGGACGGCTGCCTGCTTTACTTCCAGACTTTCAGCAAGATGCCGTTCCCAGATGACGTCGAGCCAGCCGTGCATTCGCTCGAGGAGCTCGTGCCTATCAAGTTGGGTATCACCAACTTTGAGTGCCCTACTCCGGAGCTGCTCAATAGTGTGCGATAAACATGGCTGTAGCACTGCAGCAAGTGTAACAGAAAAAGAGCTCATGTCGAGCTCTTTTTCTTGTTTATATACCGCCCTGCGATCTCATCCCACTCCACATACCCGCGGCTCATCCACACGCGCAGCGTAGAGTCGCCCTTGCCGAGCTTGCCGCAGCGGGTGCGCATCTGGTAGTACTCCTCCTTGCTGAATTCCCCCGGGAGGTTATGCAGCAGGTTCTGCGGACCGCTCTGCGACTGGATGCTGTGCTCCTCGGTCATCTCCCTTTCGAGCTGCTGGCCGAAGTAGAGCATCTTGCACCACATATTGTACTGTAAGGACCATCGCATGAAGTCAGCGATCTCGGGCGTCCAGCGGTAGCCCTCCGAGATGTAGAGCACCAGTCCCTTGAGCCACGCTATGACCACGCCGCGGTGGGAGAGGGTTCGGAAGGCCTCGCTCTCCATCTGGTCGGCCGTCGAGTCGCATTCCCTCACCAGCACCTCCGCCAGCTCGTTGGCTTGCGGGCATTCGATGTGTCCGTTGGCGCAGTCGAGGTGGTCATTGAAGCTCTTGAGCTCGAGGGCGAACTGGTCGTCATAGATACCCATTTTCGGGATTGCGGTCGACGTGTTCTCCTCCTTGAAGATCGAGCACACATCCAGGCGGCTCACCGTGCCATCGTTCACCGCGCGGCTGAAGAATCGGCGGGCGTTGGGCGGCGTGGTCGATGCGTTCCAGTTCCAGCGCAATGGGGCGATGCCGCTCACCGAATCTGCCCCCACGCGCTCCTGTCCGTGCAGCGAGTTGTCGAATGCCTTGCGTATCAGCAGCGTCACCTCGTCCACCGTGCCGCGCGAGGTCACTTTTCTCAATGCTTC
>JAZUDJ010000123.1:0-24707 GCA_045639585.1 Bacteroidales bacterium | reverse complement strand
ATGGCGTCGTTGCTCATCAGACAACCGCCATTGGCCGCGAGGATGACGGGCGAACAGACGATGTGCGGACAGCCGACGATCTCGTCACGGACGATGCGGATGGTGTCGGGGTCGCAGATCATGCCGACCTTGACGGCGTTGGGACGGACCTCCTCATAGATGGCGCGGATCTGACCGCTAACCAATTCGGAGGGGAGTTCGTGGACGGCGCGGATACCTGTGTGGTTCTGCACGGTGACCGACGTGACGGCGGTGACGGCGTAGCCACCGAGGTCTTTGATGGTGCGGATGTCGGCCTGGATGCCGGAGTGACCCATGCTGTCGGAGCCGTTGATGCAGAGGATAGTGTTCATAGCGATTTGTGATTGACCGATGAAGGGTTTATCGATTTGTTTTATCGATGTGTGCAAAGATAAGGAGGTTAGGCGATTTATCCAAATAAGTATTCCGATTTGTATACATTTACTTCTTTGTAAGTATAGTTTTGCCATTTAGGAAGGGATTTTTCGCGATTTGCGAATATTAACATACCTTTGCAGCGTGAAACTAAAACAAAGAAACTATGGAAGATAGAACTCAATTGAACCGCAACCTGGCACAAATGCTCAAGGGCGGTGTGATCATGGACGTAACTACCCCTGAGCAGGCTCGCATTGCCGAGGCTGCCGGCGCTTGTGCTGTTATGGCACTGGAGCGTATCCCTGCCGACATCCGCGCTGCAGGTGGCGTGAGCCGTATGAGTGACCCAAAGATGATCCGTGGCATCCAGGAGGCTGTCACCATCCCAGTCATGGCCAAGTGCCGCATCGGACATATCGCCGAGGCTCAGATCCTCGAGGCCATCGAGATTGACTATATCGACGAGAGCGAGGTCCTCTCCCCTGCCGACGACATCTACCACATCAACAAGCGCGACTTCAAGGTACCATTTGTCTGCGGTGCCAAGGACCTCGGTGAGGCGTTGCGTCGCATCAACGAGGGTGCTACGATGATCCGCACCAAGGGTGAGCCTGGTACGGGCGACATCATCCAGGCGGTGCGCCACATGCGTATGATGCAGAGCGAGATCCGCCGACTCACTTCGATGAGCGAAGACGAGTTGTATGAGGCTGCCAAGCAGTTGCGCGTACCATACGATCTGGTACTCTTCGTGCATGAGAATGGCAAGCTGCCAGTGGTCAACTTCGCAGCCGGCGGCGTGGCTACTCCTGCCGATGCAGCGCTGATGATGCAGCTGGGTGCAGAGGGTGTATTCGTGGGTAGCGGCATCTTCAAGAGCGGCAATCCGGAGAAGCGCGCTCAGGCCATCGTCAAGGCTGTGACCAACTACAACAATCCAAAGGTACTGGCCGAACTCAGCGAGGACCTCGGTGAGGCGATGGTGGGTATCAATGAGAGCGAGATCGAGTTGCTCATGGCGGAGAGAGGAAAGTAAAAGGACTTTTTCTCCCGAAAAGGAAACACTATGAAGATAGCTATCTTAGCACTACAAGGAGCATTTGCCGAACATCAGCAAATGCTCCTCTCCTTAGGCGTCGAGTCGTTCCTGATACGCAATCTGGACGACTGGCACAAAAAGAAAGACGGACTCATCATCCCAGGGGGTGAGAGTACCGCCATGATGCGCATCATGCGCGACGAAAAGCTGATCGATGTGATCCGTCAGGATATCCTCAACGGCCTGCCCGTCTTCGGCACCTGCGCGGGTATGATCCTGCTCGATGACAAGCACCTCGGGGTCATGGACATCACGGCGAAGCGTAATGCTTACGGCCGTCAGCTGGGGAGCTTCCACACGGTGCATGAGTTCAAGGGATTGGGTCAGGTGCCGATGACCTTCATACGCGCGCCGTACATTGAGCGTGTCGGGGAGGACGTGGAGGTGCTCTCTACGCTCGATGATCATGTCATCGCGGCGCGTCAGGGGAATATGCTGGTCACGTCGTTCCATCCGGAGCTTGACAAGGATCCGAGCATACATAAGGTTTTTATCCAGATGGCAGAAACACGGTAACTGCTATTCTGCTGTAGGTCTCTCCCAGACTTCGAACGTCATGCTATAATCGTTCTTCTCATCGGCAGGAACATCTTCTGCCGAGAGAAGCTTGTATCCCTCCGGTATGGCAGGGATGGCTGCGTCATACTCATTAATTATAGTATGTACGCGCGTGATGTAGAGCTTCTCAGCGTGTGGCCAGAAGAGGTTGTAGATCTGCGCGCCACCGATGACGAAGGCGTCAGCAGGAGCGGCAGCAAGAGCGGCGTCGAGCGAGGTGTAGATCTCTACGCTCGTACCTGGCTTGAGGTTCTCGAGCAAGGCGGGGTCGATAGCATAGCTGGCATCGCGGGTGACGATGATGTTGCGACGACCAGGCAGGGGACGACCAATGGACTCATAGGTCTTGCGACCCATGATGACGGCGTGGCCCATGGTGGTAGCCTTGAAGTATTTGAGGTCTGCAGAGAGATGCCATGGCATCTGACCCTGATAGCCGATGGCGTTGTTCTCGGCGGCGGCGACAATGATATTCATGAGCGTAAGAATTATCGGACTAAATATGGCATCAAGAGATCTACGTCACGACGGCTGGCTTTCTGCCACCAGTCATTTGGCATGACGCGCCAGGTACCTATCGAAGAACGTTTCTTGTCAAAATCAGTACGGTATACAAACTCGCTTATATAGCTGCGCATGTCCTTGACCGACTGTGTGACCGTACGGTCTGTACACTCCTCGTTGCTCCATCCTAAGCCATAAGGAAGGAAGCCGCCACCACCAGAAGCCTGGTGCGAACTGAGTGCTACATAGTATTTCTTTTCAGGATCAAAAGGCTGGCCATTGGCCATGGTCGAAATAGTCACACGCTCACCGATAGGCTGAGTGACGTCCACGATGTAATAGATACCCGCTGCTTGCGTGTAGTTATACTGAGGAGTGACCAGTTCAGGTCCGAAACGACCCATGATGATCTCCCCGTTCTCGTCGTATTTGAAAGCCAGAAGATGATCCTTGTCGGACGACATCTGGTTGAACTGTCGGCCTACGCCATACTCCAAGAACTGATCGATCTCATGGCCATACATCCACATCTTGAAGACCTGATTCTCATATTTGTACATAGAGAACAGCTGGCGCATAGAGAGGGCACCTGGCTGAATATCGCTAAAATTGGACAAGCAGCTGACGAACGACACATCGGCATCCGTGATAAAGAACTGAACCTCATGGATGAGATTGATAAGGTTCGACGGACCGACAAGACCTGCAGCGGCATCCAGCTTCTCATGGACATTGCCCACAGGACGATCCAGGAAGTTATCGACACGCTCCTTGATACCCTCAATACGCTTGAGGTAAGTAGGGCTGAATGGTAACGACTTGGTCTGATGGAGTGTCGCATAACAGTTAGCCTGACGGTGATTATTGGCCTTACGACCCTCACCCATCATCACCTTGAGAGAAGCGACCTCATCAGCATGTGGCAATGGCTGCAAGACGTAGATGGAGTCTCCATAGTTATTAACCATCACCTGATTCTCCTGCTGGTGGTCATGAGCCAGAAGGACGACATCAAAACCTCTCACCTCATTGGCTACGAGAAAGGCGCCATCAGGGCATCTATTACCCTGCTCATCCTCATAGAAGCTCTCCTCATGGCCTGCATGGAAGAGACCTACCAGCAAGTCAGGCTTCTCTCGCTCCTCAATAATTGGAACCCATTTCTTGGCGGTCTCGATCATGCTGTCAAAGCGGAGGTTGGAAGAGGTCGCACGTGGCAGCCACTTGTTATTCTCCGTAGAGAGAAGGCCAAGGACGGCGATACGATATCCCTTACGCTCCAGGATGCAATAAGGCTTGAAGAAAGGCTCATCGGTCTGACGGTCCACGACGTTAGCAGCCATCCATGGCATCTGGAACTCTTTCATCAGGTGTTCCTGATAAATACCCTTACCGGTCTCAAGATCATGATTGCCGACACAAAGAGCGTCATACTGCATAAAATTAACCATCTGCGAAGCCAGATGTGGCTCATCATTTGCCTCGAAATTGTAATAATACATGGCTGGCGTTCCCTCGGTCAGATCGCCGCCGTCTAACAAGATGGTTCCTCTAGGGTTATAATCTCTCGCCTGCTCTACAAAAGAATAGATGTTGGCCATGCTCGCGGAATCAACGCGATTGCGCATGAAGTCATCGGTCAGGAACTCTCCATGTGTATCGGTCGTAAAGATCAGATCGATTTCATTGGGAGCCGAGACATCTTCTTTCTCGCACGAGACGAGTAATGAACTAATGCTTAAAATGGTGATAAGATAGTGTGCTTTCATACTCCTTATATTACTCAACATATAATACAAGCCCCTTCAGGTATTCTCCTTCAGGATGGTAGATGTTTATCGGATGGTCAGCTGGCTGGTGCAGCTGATGCAGGATGCGGACACGACGACCCGTCTGTGCAGCGGCCGAGAAGACGGCACAGCGGAAGTCGTCCTTGGTGACAACCTGTGAGCAACTGAAGGTAAAGAGGATACCTCCAGGCTTGATTTTCTCGAGCGCCTTGGCATTGAGCTTCTGATAGCCACGGAGCGCGTTGCGAAGCACCTTCTTATGCTTAGCAAAGGCAGGTGGATCGAGGATGATCAGGTCGTAAAACTCACCTTCTGGTAACTGAGCGCCAAAGCGTGTAGGATCGTCGAGGAAGTCGAATGCATCGGCAGCAAAGGCCTGGTGACGTGGATCGCCAGGGAAGTTGAGGTCGACGTTGGCATTGGTGAATGAGATGGCCTGCTTAGAGACATCGACCGAATGCACCAATGTAGCGTTGCTACGCATGGCGTAGAACGAGAAGCCACCGGTATAGCAGAACATATTGAGCACCTTGCGGCCAGCAGAATACTTCTGCACGAGCGCGCGGTTCTCTCGCTGATCGACGAAGAAGCCGGTCTTCTGGCCCTTGAGCCAGTCGACGTGGAACTTGAGGCCGTTCTCCAACGCTACATCGCTGATGCTCGCCTCAAGCGCTTTGCCTTCTGCAGCAGAAGAGACAGGCTTACCGTCGATGATGAGGTAGCCATTGACGCTCTCCCCTTCGGCAGCAGCCTCCTGACGCGCCTCGGTCTTATAAGAGAGCGTAGTCTCTGACTTATAGTAGACGTTGCGGATCTCAGCGCCTGCCACGCGGATCAGGTCTTCGGCCAAGGCCTCGCGGATATAGTGAATACCCTGGGTATGCGCCTGCATGACAGCGGTGTGTGCATAGACGTCGATGATCAGGCCTGGGATGCCGTCACCTTCGCCATGGACGAGGCGGTAGGCGTTGTTGTCCTCACGAATCAGACCGAGCGAGCAGCGGAGCTCATAGGCCGACTGGAGGCGACGCAGGAAGAAGTCATCGTCGAACTCCTCCTCATCGAATGAGAAGATACGTACGGCGATAGATCCGATCTGATACTGACCGAGCGCCAGGAACTGCTTCTTATGACTGACGACACGTACCCAGTCGCCTTCCTCTGGCTGGCAATCCTCTCCGGTCTCATCATCGATCATCTTGTCGATGGCACCGGAGAACACCCAGGGGTGAAAGCGAAGCAGCGATTCTTCCTTACGAGGCTTTAATACAATTGTTGTCATCCGATGAATGGTTTGATGAGAAACTTCCAGATATCATTAGCATTGACATAGACCATCAGCGCAATGATGATAGCCATGCCGACGTACTGTGCACGCTCCTTGGCCTTGTCGCTGATAGGTCGACGGATGATGGCTTCGATCAGGAGGATGAAGATATGACCACCGTCGAGGCCTGGGATTGGCAGGATATTCATGAAGGCCAATGCGACTGAAAAGAAGGCGGTCATTGACCAGAAGGCCATCCACTGCCAGGTCTCAGGGAAAATCGATCCCATGGTGCCGAAGCCACCGAGTGACTGAGCGCCTTCCTTGGTGAAGACGAGCTTGAACTGACGGACGTAGTTGTAGAGCATCGTCCAGCCACGCTGGATGCCGGCAGGAATGGATTCGAGGAACGAGTACTCGATGTGTGTCAGACACTCCGGACCGATCATATTCCTCATCATGATGCCGATCTTCGACTCCTCTGACACCTCGACAGGTGCTGAGAGCATCTCGCCACCACGGACAAAAAGCAGGTTGATGCTATGGCCAGCATATTTCTTCAGCTGTGCAATCACCTGATGGCTATAAGGGGTCATAAGCGTATCTGCATAGGAGCAATACTCCTCATCGCCTAAAACCTCTACCTGCTCAATGACACCGACAATGGAGTCTCCTACCTGAAGACCTGCCTCACGTGCCGCACTAGCCTCGCCTTCTTCTGGCAACATACCGATCACCATCGGATAGCTTGCCTCCACAAAGATATCGAGCTGCTCAGGCTCACGCAGGAACACCTGTCCCAGGGTGTCTGGCATCGCGATCTTTACTTCCTGACCATTGCGCAATACCGTCACATCATTGGCCAACAGCAATGCACTATGCAGGGTGTTGTAAGTAACCTCCTTGCCATCGACAGCCACGATCTGATCTTCTGGCTGGAAGCCGATCTGCGCTGCATATTCGCTATAATGAACGCCATATGGGAGGTTCTGGAGCTCGATGACATCCTTGCCCCAGTGCCAGCACATGCAGATGTAGATGAGGACGGCGGTGATGAGGTTATTGACTACGCCACCCACCATGATCATGAACTGTGCGAACTTGCCTTTCTTGACGAAGAGATTATCGCCCTCCATGTCCTTGATATCGTCGGCCGAATGGGTCTCATCGACCATACCAGAGATGGCGCAATAGCCACCGAGTGGGATCCAACCGATACCATACTCCGTCTCGCTCGGATTGGCCTTCGTAGAGACTTTGAGGTTGCAGAGGAAGAGACCTTCCTTGTTCCAACGGAGGAGTGCGAACTGTGGGGTATCGAAGAACATATAGAACTTCTCGACACCGACCTTAAATATACGTGCCCACATGAAGTGACCCAGCTCATGAACAAACACGAGGATGCTCAGAGCGAGGATCAGCTGGAGGGTCTTAAACAAAAATACTTCCACTATTTTTAATTTATAATTGATAATGCATAATGTATAATTGTATGTGATACTGCGCGTAGCAGACTATCAATTATACATTCTACACTATACATTTTACATTTATCTCAGCAGCTCTGCTGCGCGAACTCTTGCCTCTGCATCAATCTCGAAGTAATCCTCGAGCGATGGCTCAGCCACGAATGGCATGGCGGCAAGGGTCTTCTCGTTGATCTCTGCCATCTGCAGGAACTTACATTGTCCCTTGCGGAAAGCCTCGTTGGTGACTTCGTTAGCAGCATTGAGTACACAGGTACGGTCACCTCCCTTGGCCATGGCCTCGAAGGCGAGGCGGAGGTTAGGGAATCGCTCCAGGTCAGGACGCTCGAAGGTGAGATGCGCGTAATCCTCGATGCGGAGCTTGCCGTTGATCTGGCTTGGCATACGATCTGGATAGCTGAGCGCATAGGCGATAGGTACCTTCATATCCGGCTGGCCAAGCTGCGCCTTGATCGCGCCGTCGCTGAACTGGACCATCGAGTGGATGATCGACTGTGGATGTACAGCCACCTCAATCTGCTCGGCGGTCATACCGAAGAGCCACTTTGCCTCGATGACCTCAAAGCCTTTGTTCATCATCGATGCAGAGTCGATGGTGATCTTGGCTCCCATGTCCCAGTTAGGATGTTTGAGCGCCTGAGCGGCGGTGACATCGATCATCTGATCCATGGTGAAGGTGCGGAAAGGTCCTCCACTGGCGGTGATGATGAGCTTGTCGATCGGATTGTCGAGGTAACTTGGCATGTCAGGACGGCCCGTGTTCTCGATCCAAGGGAAACAGCCACGAGCGATGGCCTCACCCTGCAGACACTGGAAGATGGCCGAGTGCTCTGAGTCAACTGGCAGGATAGGTACCTGATACTCCTTGCAGAGACCATTGATCAACTGGCCAGCCACAACGAGTGTCTCCTTGTTGGCCAATGCCAGCGCCTTCTGCGCCTTGATGGCTGCGATGGTTGGCTTAAGACCAGCGAAGCCTACCATGGCGGTGACAACGACGTCGATAGGACCTGCAGTGACGACCTGGCAGAGGCTTTCTGCACCTGTCCAGACCTTGATTGGGAGGTCGGCCAAGGCATCCTTGACCTTGTCGTAATAATTCTCGTCGACGATGACTACGACCTCAGGCTTGAACTGACGAGCCTGTTCGATCAGCAGATCGGCCGAGCGATGTGCCGTGATGGCGTATACTGAGAAGAGGTCAGGATGCTCGGCGCAGACTTCGAGCGTCTGTTTGCCAATGCTGCCTGTACTCCCTAATATTGCTATAGTTCTCATTCGAAAATTCTTGTGTTGTAGCGAACAGGATGCAGTTTTCGCTCACCCATAATTCGTGGCAAAGATACTTATTTTTCTGCACTTTTCTGCTATGCAGAGGCAAAAATCTTCACACGCGCATGTTATTTTTATCATAAAAGCAGCATTTTCCGAAGAAAAACCTATCAATCTCTGCAAAAAAATGATTAACTTTGCGCAAAAATAATAGCAAGATAAGCATGAATGTAGCAGTACTTTTGGCAGGTGGCAGTGGCCGACGTATGGGTGGTCCGGAACCTAAACAGTTTATCATGGTGAGCGGCCGAAGCATCCTTGAACATAGCATCCGCGCCTTCCACAGCCATGCGCAGATCGACGAGATCATCATCGTGGCTCATGCGGATTATATCGACCGCATCAAGGAGATCGCTGCACCTTATCCGAAGGTAAAGCACATCGTTCCTGGCGGCAAGGAGAGGTATGACAGCAGCTTGGCGGCGATAGGGATCTATCGATCAGTGAGGAGTGATTTGAATCTGCTCATTCACGACGCAGTAAGGCCACTCGTCTCTCAGCGTATCATCTCCGATTGCATTACCGCGCTCCAGACCTACAAGGCTGTGGATGTGGCCATTCCTTGCACCGACACCATCGTGGAGGTCAATGCAGAGGGGCACATCTGTCACATCACGCCACGCGCTATGTTACGCAACGTACAGACGCCTCAGTGCTTCCGTCTGGAGACCATCGCCGCAGCTTACGAGAAAGGCCTGAGAGACCCGAATTTCATCACGACCGATGACTGTGGCGTGGTGCATCGTTACCTGCCAGAGGAGCCGATCTACGTGGTCGAAGGAGACACTACCAACATCAAAGTCACCTATCCGGAAGACCTGATCCTGGCAGAGAAGATTCTAGTGAAAGGATAAGGAAGAAAGGAAAAGGGAAAAATAAAGTATACTTATTTCGACCAAATACACAAGCTCAAGAAGTACAAAGAACTACAATAATAAATCAATGAAGAAAACCCTGCCTGTCATCATCACTCTCGGAGTCATCCTCCTGTTAGGAACTCTGACTTCGTGGGTAGCTCCGAATATCGTCCGCAACTACGTGTGTGACAACGGAGAAGAGATCCTCGGACGCAAGATCCGAATCAACGATCTTAAGGCCAACATCTTCACGGGAGCCATCACGATGGAGGGACTCACCGTGTTCGAAGAAGACGGTATCATGCCTTTCATCCACCTGCATCGTGCAGAGACCAACCTCTCGATGCTGCATCTGCTGACGGGCATCATCGACCTGGAGACACTGCGACTGAGTCAGCTGGACATCAACATCCAGCAGCGCGATACGGTCTTCAACTTCACCGACATCCTGCAGCGTTTCTCCGAGGAAGAGGAGGAAGAGGCCGAGGGTGGTTATCCATTGGTCATCCGTGACATCGAGCTATCCAAGAGTAGCATCCACTATCAGGACCTGCTCGTACGCAGCAACATCCGCATCAACGACGTGAACCTGCATATCCCTGGCATCGACCTCCGCGATCTGGTGACCAATATGGGCCTCGATCTGGAGTTTGTCGATGGTGGCAAACTCACCACGCAGATGAGCTATAACGACCGTACACGTCACTACACGATCGATCTGTCGCTCAACGACTTCAGCCTCGAAGGAATCCTTCCTTACGTGCAGCAGGCGATGTGGTCGGAGAAGCTCACCGGACAGCTCAATGCCGACCTGAAGATGGAAGGAAGCCTCAGCCATATCCTTGACTTCCGCCTGACCGGACAGGCCGACGCGCATGATATCTATATGGAGGACGACCGTGGCGATGTAGTACTCAGCTGCGACAGCGTACTGATGAACATCCGTGAGATGAACCTCCTCGAGAACCGTATCTCGCTCAGCCAGATGGTGGCTCATCAGCCGTCGCTCTACATCACCTATGACAAGGACAGCCTCGACAACTTCGACCGTATGCGCCAGCTGGCCGAGCATAAGATGGCCGAGCTCCTTGCCACGCTGGTCAAAGAGGAGTCGGACGATCAGGTCCCTTCGGCCTCAGACATTTCAGAAGACACCCAACCAGACTTCCAGCTTCGCATCGATCAGTGCAAACTGCTCGATGGCAGCCTCTTCTATCGCGACGAAGCCACCAGCATTACCCCATTCACCTATCAGGTAGGTGGCATCAACCTCAATGCGCCTAACTTCTCACTCAATCAGCGTAATCACATCAGGTGCAAGGCGTTAATGGGCAATACGGGTTCCATCACGCTCGATTATCAAGGCAAGCTCGACGATGAGCGCAACCTCTCACTAGACATTCACGCCGCCGACGTGGAGATCACCGACTTCTCGCCATACACCCTGCAGATGTTCGGCAATTCGCTCGAGAATGGCACACTCTCTGCCGATGTACAGATCACCACACAGGATGGCAATCTCACGGGCAATGCACTCATCATGGCCGAACAGCCGATGATCAGCAAGAAACAGAAGGGTATCAAGCCAGAGATGCCTGTACCATTCCGTACCGCCATCAATCTTCTGACCGATCGTAATGGTCATTTTCAGATCAATGTACCTATCTCGGGCAGCATCGACGAACCACAGTTCTCTTACAAGCGCATCATCTTCCGCCTCATCGGTAAGATGTTCATCCGCGTATGCACCTTCGGTCGCCGCAATAAGAATTTCTCGGCTGATTCTCTCAATCTCAACACGATGTATGATGATTTCGACATCAATGATATCAACATCGATGAGTTTGCAAATGACTCAATAGGTGAAGCCTTGCTCAAAGAAGACTAGAACACGCAATCTACACTCACGGCATCTCCTACACCGTACACTGGGGGAGATGCCGAGATCATGGCATCCTCTACACCGTACACTGGGGGAGATGCCGTGATCGTGGCATCCTCTCCACCGTACACTGGAGGAGATGCCGTGATCGTGGCATCCTTTCCACCGTACCGTGGAAGATATGAAATAACAATGGCATCCCTTCCACGGTACAGTGGAAGGGATGCCGATCTATTTTATAAGTAACTTGTAATTCCTCTGGAAGAATTACTTCTTCAAGCCATTGTTAGCGATGAGCCACTCAGCGATCTGTACTGCATTGAGTGCTGCACCCTTCTTGATCTGATCACCTACGAGCCAGAAGGTAAGGCCATTCTCATTAGCGAGATCCTTGCGGACACGACCTACATAGACGTCGTCCTTGCCAGCGAGGAAGAGTGGCATTGGATAGGTCTTGGTAGCAGGATCGTCCATGAGCTGTACGCCCTCACCGTTCTTGATAGCCTCCTGGAATGCCTCTACGCTTACAGGCTCCTCGGTCTCTACCCATACAGCCTCTGAGTGGCTGCGGAGCGAAGGAACGCGTACACACATTGCCGAGCAAGCTGCATCGGTGTGCATGATCTTCTTGGTCTCGTTGAACATCTTCATCTCCTCCTTGGTGTAGCCATTGTCACAGAATACATCAATCTGAGGGATGACATTGTATGCGAGCTGATAAGCGAACTTATCGACGGTTACAGGCTCATTGTTCAATACCTGACGGTACTGGGTCTCAAGCTCCTGCATAGCTACTGCACCAGCACCAGAAGCAGCCTGGTAAGAAGCGATGTGGATGCGCTTGATGTGGCTGAGACGCTCCAGACACTGGAGGACGACAACCATCATGATGGTAGTACAGTTAGGGTTGGCGATGATGCCACGTGGACGGTCAAGAGCATCGGCAGCATTGCACTCAGGTACAACCAGAGGTACGTCAGCATCCATGCGGAAAGCTGAAGAGTTGTCGATCATGACTGCACCGTACTTAGTGATGTCAGCAGCAAACTCCTTAGAGGTACCGCCACCGGCTGAGGTGAAGGCGATGTCTACGCCCTTGAAGTCCTCTGGATTGTGAGTAAGTTCCTTGACAACGATATCCTTGCCACGGAAGTTGTAAGTACGACCGGCACTGCGAGCAGAACCGAACAAAAGAAGCTCATCAATTGGGAAATTACGCTCAGCAAGAACCTTCAGGAACTCCTGGCCAACGGCGCCACTGGCACCGACAATTGCTACTTTCATCTTTCTTTTCTGATTATTTACATATATAGTGGATTATCGGGGCAAAGGTAGGTATATTTTTTAGAAAAACGATTAGTTTCTTCCCGAAATCATACCTAAAGTAAAATAAAATGGCAGATTATTATCCAATCTGCCAAATCAAATTTGCATTCACAGCCGTTATGATGGCTGGGAGCAATATTATTTATCAATGTGTCAGGAAGTCGCGGATCTCCTCAATCTGCCGCTGACAAGCCTCACGACCCAGTCGGTGCATCAGATGCAGTTTCTCCGGTTTCATCTCCACACGACCGATCTGAAGCGGTTCCTGAGGCGCTATGATGAGCGTATTGCCTTTCTTAGCCTCGCTGATCACATATTTCATCTGCGCGTTATACATCTCATGTCTGCGCTTCATACACTCGTAGACGGCCGGATATTTGCGCAATACAGCCTTGACGAACCAGCTGCAGCTCAGCGGTGTCTTGCGATAGTCGAGCGGACGGGTGAGGATGACGATATTACGGTCATAGCCGAGGCTCTGGAAGTACTTGAGCGGGATGGAGTCGGACATACCTCCATCGAGCAGGAGCTTGCCATCGAGCGGCACTGGCTGGCAGACCATAGGCAAAGAGGCCGATGCTCGGATCCATTCGAGCACCTCATAGTCGACGTGGTCAATCTGGTGATACACAGGCTCTCCGGTAGCACAGTCGGTACAGACGAGATGGAACTCCATCGGGTTATTGGCAAAGGCCTCTCCGTCGAAGACATCGATCTGTGTAGGGACGACGTGATAGCAGAACTCTGCATTGATATAGTTGCCCGTCTTGATGAAGGAGCGCATGCTCATGTACTCAGGATTGCCCACCATCTGCAGGTTATAGCGCAGGGCTCGTCCTGGCTGGTTGGACTTCATATTGACACCAAAGCACGCACCAGCCGAGACGCCGATGATGCCATCGAAGCCTACCAGTCCTTGAGCCATCATCTCGTCGATGATACCCGAGGTAAAGATGCCGCGGAGTCCGCCGCCTTCAAGTACTAAACCCTTTTTCAAGAGGAATTACTAATTACAAATTACTAATTACAAATTACGATTGCTACTCCTTCACATAGAGTGTATAGAGATCAAGCGCCACCGCGATAGTCAGCAATACGAGCCACGACATCTCGGTCTTGAACACCATGAAGTATCCCGATGCCAAGTAGATGACGCCCACCAGATGACGGATGAAAGTAAGGCGCTTCTGACGCAGATTCGTGCCATGATAGCGCTCTGCGAAGTGACTGCCCAGCTGCAGCAGACAGCCGGCGGCAAAGACGTAGGGAGCAACGTCGCGCATCGGAAGATAGAGGATGGCGCCGAGGATGACGAGGATATATGCGAGATAGGTGAGATATTTCATAAGGTTATGAGGTCATGAGGTTGTAAGGTCAGTCATCAAAAAGATAAAGATCCTCATTGCGGCGATGCATGTGCAGTCGCTCACGGGCATGTTTCTCCAGATGCTCCGAATCGACATTGACCTGATCGATACGACGCTGGAAGTTATTGATCGAATCCTCATACTGGCTGATCTCACTACGCAGATCGGCAGCTTGACGCTTCAGCTTCAGGATATTCACGACAGAGAACTCCCCGCCGAAGATCATATACAGCAGGAAAGCGAGACACAGGGACGTGAACCAGTGTCGCATGGCGAATCGGAGATATACCTTGATTTTTTGCATAGGGTCAATAACATTATGAGCGTGCAAATATAGTATTTTTGCCTGATATTGGAAAGTTTTAGGCCATAAATCTGCCATTTTTTTTCTTTTTTACAGGGCAATGATGGATTTTTGCCAAAGATTATGTATCTTTGCGCCATAAGAAAACCTACAAAATGAGTAATCTCAAAGAACTTATAGACCGTCTATACGACGAGGTCGTACAGTCGCAGGATGCCCCTGACCCAGACACTGCATTGACCGAGGAATGGGTAGAAAGCGACTTCGACACAGAGCGTCTGCAAGGAGTGCTGACCCAGATGGCCTCCTGTCTGCAGCCGGAAGACCTGCAGGGCGATCAGGATGTCCAAGCGCTCGACGTCGATGCAGCTTCCCGTCTGCTGGCTCAATGGGGCAACCTCTGCAGCAGCATGGAGGGGCTCCGCCGTCACATGAAGGAGCTCGACACTGACATCACCCGTATGCAGCCTTGGGGCGACTTCGATGTGGTCAAGCTGGAGCAGCTCAGGCAACATGATTGTCAGGTCCTCTTCTGGACAATGCCGGTCGATGTCTACGCTTCTCAGTCCACAGAGCCTTGGTTTTCAGACAGCCAGGCCCAACTGGTGAGCGAAGATCCATCGCTGGCCTACTTCATCACTTTGCAGCTGGGCAACGAAGAAATCCTCCTCCCACAGGCTGCCACACGCGTAGAAATCTGTCCTTGTCCTATGAGTACACTCATCATGCTCCAGACGCGCGATAAAGACAGCCTCAAGCGCTTGCAGACCATACAGGGCGACTTTGCCCTGGCACACTATGCAGAACTGCGTGAGACGCTCCGTACGCTCCTTCCTGCGGGCGCTTCACTCCCCGGACAGAAACTCAGCCGCAGACAACAGCTCAAAGCAAGACTGAAGAAGTTATTCCGCAAATAAAATACTCCTCAAGCTGCGAGGACCTAACTCCTCACTCCTAACTCCTAATTCCTCATTAAATAATATGCTTCCTGCCGAATGGGAACCACAACGGTTCGTACAACTCACCTGGCCACATGCCGAGACAGACTGGGCTCCATATCTTGAGTCTGCCCAGAAGTGTTTCATCGAAATAGCTCGCGAAGTATCGCTTCGCCAGCCTCTCCTCATCGTCACTCCAGAGCCTGAAGAAGTTCAGTCACAGCTCCGCGCTGCAGGCGTCAGCATGCAGCAGATCGTGCTGCAGGAATGTCCTACCAACGACACCTGGGCCCGTGACCACGGCTTCATCACCACCCGATCAGGCCAAAGCAATGCCGATGACGAAGGTGGCGAGCAGCTCACTATGCACGACTTCTGCTTCAACGGCTGGGGCATGAAGTTCGCATCGAACCTCGACAATCAGATCAACAGCCGCATCTTCGAGGAAGGCGTCTTCGAGGACAATGACCTCCTCTGCGCCTGGGATGCCCACTACGAGAACGACCGCAAGGTCATCCTCGAAGGAGGCTCCGTAGAGAGCGACGGTGCCGGTACCATCCTCACCACCACCGAGTGTCTCCTCTCCAAGAATCGCAACGAAGGCGCTACCAAGGAGTGGTTCGACGAGCAGTTCTCCACCCTGTTCGATGCAAAGCGTGTACTCTGGCTCGATCATGGCTTCCTCGTAGGCGATGACACCGATTCGCACATCGACACCCTGGCACGTCTCTGTCCAGACAACACCATCGTCTATGTCAAGTGCGACGATGAGACCGACATCCACTATGACGAACTCAAGGCCATGGAGGATCAGCTCAAGACCTTCACCACGGGCGAGGGTCAGCCATACCGTCTCCTCGCATTGCCGATGCCAGAGGCCATCTTGGAGAGCGATTTCGACGATGCAGTAGAGGAGGAAGGCGATCAGCGCCTGCCTGCCACCTATGCCAATTTCCTCATCATCAACGGAGCCGTCCTCTACCCTACCTACGCTCAGCCAGGGCTCGATGCACAGGCCAAGGAAGTCCTCCAGCAGGCGTTCCCAGGTCGTGAGATCGTTGGCATCGACTGCCGCGTGCTCATCCGCCAGCATGGGTCGCTGCATTGCGTGACGATGCAGTATCCGGTATAAGATAAAAGATAAAGGTTAAGAGGTAAAAGTTCCCCCTCGCTAAGAGTTAATCCATATTTATAGAGACCTTCGGACGTGCGTCACAAGCTATTCTTCCTCCTCATCGCCTTGCTCCTCACAGCCTGCTCCACAGCCAGGCTGAGCGTCGGTATTGCCCAATACGAGCGTGGAGAATACTATGACGCCTCGCAGACGCTGAAGAAAGTCTATCGTCAGACCGATGCGAAGACAGAGCGTGCCGACAAAGGAAAGACCGCCTATTATCTGGGTCTCTGCTACGAGAAGCTGATGATCCCCGGGCAGGCCATTCCTGCGCTCCAGAATGCGCTACGTTACGACTTTGACTCCGTGGAGGTATTACCCCACCTCGAAGCCTTAAAACGCCGTGCAGAGGCCGACGAGAGCCGCTATGAGGTCAAGCGATTCACGCTGGCCAATACCCGCCGTGCCGACTTCAGTCCCGCCATCTGGGGCGATCAGGACGACGTCCTCTACTGGACCTCCTCGTCCGACAAATCCACGGGCGAGGAGCTCTCCCCCATCACCGGCACCAAGTTCTGCGGCCTCTGGTGTACCACGCGTGACGAACAAGGCAAATGGAAGCGTCCGTCGCTCGTAGAGGGTGGCATCAACACCGCGGCCGATGAGGGTACGCCATGCTTCTCTCCCGACGGCAACACCATGTACTACACCGCTGCCGGTGGCGATGGCCAGTCCTCCTCGCCCCACATCTATTACTCGCAGCGCAGTGACGCCACGTGGAGCAAAGGCACGTTGCTCGACATCATCACCGACACCCTCAGCACCTTTGCCCACCCTGCCGTCTCTCCCGATGGCAAGTGGCTCTATTTCGTGAGCGATATGCCCGGTAGCCTTGGCAGCACCGACCTCTGGCGTGCACCGCTCACAGGTGCTACCGACGTCGGCATGGCCGTCAATCTCGGCGAGAGCATCAACACCCCGGGCCGTGAGATGTTCCCTACCTTCTCGCCCGATGGCATCCTCTACTTCAGTACCGATGGCCGTGAGACCGTGGGTGGCCTCGACCTCTATTCTGCGCGTGAAGACGAATGGGGCACCTGGCACGTCGAGCACCTCGGAGCGCCGATGAACAGCACGGGCGATGACTTCGGCATGACCTTCAGCCGCACCACCAAGGAGCAGCAGGAAGGCTGGTTCAGCAGCAACCGTCAGCAGGGCAAGGGGTACGATAATCTCTACACCTTCCGCCTCCCCAGCATCAAAGTACGCATCACCGGCTACGTCTACGATACCGACGAGGAACCCGTCCCCGAGGCCATCGTACGCGTCGTAGGCCGCAATGGCATGAACTATAAGTCGCTCACCAAGCCCGACGGATCGTACGAGGTCAGCATCGACCGCTCCACCGAATACGTCATGATGGCCGGCAAGAAGGACTACCTCAACCGCAAGGCGCAGTTCACCAGCGACGACGAAGAGGAAGACGCTGACTATGAGGTGGACTTCTACCTCCCCAGCATCGCCGAGCCCGTCCTCATCGACAACATCTTCTACGACTATAACAAAGCCAGCCTGCGCGAGGAATCCTATCCTTCGCTCGACGATCTCGTGCAGTTGCTCAAGGAGAATCCCTACACCGCCATCGAGCTCTCCGCGCATACTGACCGTATAGGCTCGCAGGAATTCAACGAAGACCTCTCGCAGCGCCGCGCCCAGTCGGTCGTCGACTACCTCATCCGCCAGGGCATCCAGGCCGGCCGCCTCACCCCTGTGGGCTATGGCAAGGCGCGTCCTAAGCTGGTCGATGAGAAGCTGCACGAGCAATACGAATATCTCCCCACCGGGCAGTTGCTCGATGAGGAGTTTGTCAATAGCCTTGAACCCGATCAGCAGCAGGTGGCCGATCAGATCAATCGCCGCACAGAGTTCCAGGTGACCGATACCACGTGGGGAATCCGATAAAAGGGAAAAGGGAAAAAGGAAAAGGGGAAAAATCAGAACAGGTACTTCACGCCGATGGCCGACATATTCGGTACCAACTCGTACTTATGCTCAAACCACGTTTGGCCATCACTACTCTCTGTCAGGTCGACGACATTCTTCTTCAGTGCCTGTCTGGCAAGGGCGTACACATAGAAGTTCCTCCAACGTCTTCCGATGAGGGCCGATACCTGCGTACAGTTACCCAAGGTAGAGGTCTCCGTCTCGACGCTGCTGTAGTACGTCAGTCCGAAGCTACCTTGCCAGCCGTCCTTGAGGTTGAAGTGCGGATTGAACGACACATTATAATAAGTATAGTGGTTATTACCGCCCAGCATCACCTGCTTGTTGTGGAAGATATTACCGGTCAACGATACCGAGAAGGCCTTGTACGAATAGAGAGCCATGACGTTACCAGACAAGATGTCGTTCTCTCCATGGTTGACATAGGTCAGATACGGTAGCGAGGCTCCCAGCCCGTCACTGGGGGTCGATCCTGTCACGGCAGACGTCTCGATCATATCGTCCACATCCTTGTAGCTCACATTCACATCATAATGCAACTTATGCTCATCCCAGCGCAGATCAGCGATGTAGTCCAGTCGGACTTCCTTCGTCAGTGCTGGGGTAAGTTCTTCATTGCCCTTGACATAATTCGTGGCGGCAGGATTGTACACCATAAATGGGTACATCTGGCTCTCAGAAGGACGCTGCAGCGTTCTGACACCCACCAGACGGAGGGCATGGCTTGGATGTAAGTGCCACTCCACGATCGCCTGGCCTGTGAAGTCGCGGCTTGTGCCAGTAAACTCATTCTCATGCTCGTAGATATCGTATCGATACACCTGGTACTCACTCTGCACCTTCATTCGGAACTTTCCGAGCTTGGCCTCTGCATAGGCAAAAGGCTGGACGAAAGAGGTGTGGTTATGCGTCTCGATGCTGTTCTCTGGAGCATCCTTATATTCAAGCGATCTATAGGTTACATCATCGTCGCCGAAGGTATAGTTGAAGTTGGTACCCACGCCGACCTTCACCTGATTGGCACTGGTAGGCTTCAGGAGATTGGCCTTATACTCTACCTTTCCAGCCACATTATACTTGTCCAGATCTGCATCCAGATCCTGCGACGAAGGCGTCAGATACTTCTGCACACTGGGGGTGTAGCCGAACTGTGTCTCTACATCGAGGCTTGACCGGCTGAAGGCATGTGAGTACATAGCCTTGGCCTTCAGGCTGGTGTTACGCTTCTTCGTCAAGGTGGCCTCATCGTCGTTATAGTTCGGGGCTTCGATCTCTTTGTCAAACATAAATGACTCCGAGAGATTCAGCTTGATCTTGTCCTTCTGGGTAGGGGTATACTCCATCAGCACATTCGCCAGCTGAGAGCGGTAATGCTCGTCATATTGGCTCACATCCATCTCTCTGAGCTTGTTGTCCACAAAGGCCAGATCCTCTGTGAGGCTGGAGCCATGATAGATATCACTCAGGGCTAAAGCCGAGAGATAGAACTTCTTCGTGCGGTAGCCCAGACGCAGCTGTGGACCCAAAGCGCTTGGATACGACACGTCAAGGCCTGCACTGCCCCAATATCCGTCATCGTTATTATCCTTCTGTCGGAGCACCAGGTTGATACTGCCGCCCTGGCCGTTCTTCAGATAGCTCGAAATCGGTGATTCGGAGATCTCAATCTGCTCCACATCCTGCAGGTCCAGCTGATAGAGCGCCACCTCGCTGACATCACTCACACTCATGCCATCCACCTGGATGTCATAATTAGAGTAGATGATCTCACCGGGGCGCTGCAGCAGCTCCGACATCATGGTCAGTACGGCATAGATGTTGGTCTGAGGCGGCAGGTTCAGCGAGTCGGAGCAGATGACCTTTTTGTCCAGATTGATCTTGATCGACTGCGCCTGCAGCATGAAACCAGGCAACAGGCAGCAGACTGTCACCAATGTTACAATAAGATTTTTCAGGTATTTCGTCATGGCAGTAAGTAATTAATAAAGAAGAGTATCAGATTCTCACATCGTAGGACTCTTGCGAGTACATCAGACCTTTATATTTCATCCATAGGGCGCAACCTTCCGACAGAAAGACAGGAGCCTCCTCGATCATTAGATCCATCTGTATGGTATAATTGACAATCGAGACAGCCACGTAGCCACGTCCTGTGACCGAGAGCAATATGCCATCCTCCTCAAAGTCGATGTCGATGTTGTCGAGAGGGATATATACGGTCTCTATAGGCAGGTTCAGTGATGGTGTCTCCAGCACACTGGTACCCCACGAGATGATATGATTGCCCTTGATGTTCACAGGCAGCTGGTTTACACCCAGATATTTGATCTTCATCTCTCGACCGAGGACGTGGATCATCGGCACCGAAGTGGCAAACCTCATACGGCCTTCGGTATTCACCATCACACCCATTTCCAGCGGTTCTGGCGACTTCATGACACCCAACAGCGTATCACCATAGTTCAGATGACGGCCATCAGGCAGGGTAAGTCCTTCGGATTCGTTGACGGTAACAAATGCTTCACCCTCGCCACGATACAAACCCTTGACGTCTTCATATCCAATCTGGTCTGCTTCGAAGTCACAGCTGGTCAGCAACAGTACCGGACATAGCAACAGGAGCAATAGTTGAATGTATTTCATTGATTCTGCAAAAGATTAAAGGGTTAAAACATAACAGTCATCGAAGCTCCGATGGTGTTGGTATGATTACGCTGGCGGAAGGAGAACTCACGGCCACCCTCTACCCAATCCATCACGTCATCCTTCTCGGGCCAGTAGGAGCAGCTGAAGTCGGTGTGGTTGAAGTCATAGTCCCAGAAGACTGAGAGAGCCACGCCATTGCCCATGGTATAGGTGGCATTGATACCCGTCGAAAGCATGTCCGAAGCCCTGGCCGAGATGTCGAGGGCATCGCCATAGAAGGTCAGATTCAGGTTCTCGCCATTGAGCGGATACATGACGTCATTGGTACCGGTGAGGCTGATATCACCCAGATAGCGACGACCATAGAGCGCCTTCGTACCGATGGCAAAATGCTGGGTGATCGGCAGGCTGCCATAGAGACCTGCAGCCCAGTCGGTCACTGACAGCACGTCCGAAGCCGAACCCGTGCTCCTGTATTCCTTGCCGTCGATCTCTACATCGGCATGCAGACCCTCTGCATAGACAGGTGCTGTGGCGATGCGCACACGGCCACCCACACCCAAATAAGAATTGACAAAATAAGCGGCCTCAGCGCCTACCGAAGTGGCAGTACCCACCTTGATGGTGCGATGGTTACGTATTTGGCCAGTAGCATCCGCAAATGGGTCACTGTTCTTGGTAGCTACCGGGAAGAGCTCCGACTCGATCTCAGGCATATTAGGCGACGAATAGAGCCATACGTAGCGGGTGAAGTCGGCGGTCTCTGGCAGCTTGATGTCGCTGATGACCGATGTACCCAGCGAGAGCTTGAAGAACGACGGGTTCTTGCGCAGGTCGTTATTACCCTCAGCGATGGTACGGTTGATGCCCTTATCCTTGAACATGAAGTCGGCCATCATATAGCCGAGGTCGGTAGAGATGACACCGATGCCGGCACCCACCAGGACGTCCGAGATCCAGTGGCGGTTGTTAAGTGTTCGCATGATACCCGTCAAGGTCGAGATAGAATACGCACCTACCGAGAACCATGGCGAGCGCGTCAGGCCATACTCCTTGTGCATGATCGTAGCACAGGTGAAGGCCGTAGCCGTGTGGCCCGATGGGAACGAGTTGGCCGTAGTACCATCCGGGCGCATCTCCGAAGCCGTATACTTGATACCATTGACAAACACACCCATGAAGGCAAAGGCAAAGCCTGAGCTGAAGAACAGGCGCTTGAACGACGATCGGCCCTTGTAGCCCGCCAGATTAAGCGCGTATGTGGTGAGGGCTGGGGCGAACTGGATGTAGTCGTCCATACCGTTCTTATAGCTCGGGATGAAGTTGTTACGTGCTGCGCGGAAGTTCTTCTTCTGGCCCTTGGCTATCAGGCCGAAGGCGACGAGAGGCACCGAGGTGAGCTCCATCTCACGCTTCGGAGTGTAAGTACCATACTTGGCATTGTAGGCCGCACGCTTGGCCTCCTTGTCATCGTTATAAGCCTGGGTCGATGCTGCCAGGATGCTGTCCATGGCTGCCATAGCGTTGAAGGTAGTAGCATCGGTCACATTGATCGTGAGCGGTGGCAGAGTCATCGGCTCCACAGCCTTGGCGCAAAGACAGGCACTGAGAAAAAGGAATACGAAGAAAAACTTACGCATACGCATAAAATAAAAAAAACGAAAGTATCACCACCCCCATTCAGAGCTTTCCGAATGAGGGAGGTGACAATATATTATCTGATGTAAGATGGGTTACAATCAGAAGCGGTAACCAACAGAAACAGCTACGTCAATCATACGATTGCTGTCCAAACCATTACCCAAATCCTTATCCATTCTTCCAGTAGGGATGTTGCAACGAAGATCTACAGTAACGTCAGAGTCGAAGGTATAAGAGATACCTACTGGCACTGCAAGCACGAACTTCTCGTATGCATCCTTAAACGAGCCAGAAGCTGAAACTTGAGCATTGCTTGACTTACCATCCAAGTGTCCGTCAGCAGTAAGAAGGAACATAGGCTGAACACCTGCCTTAATAGCCCAACCCTCACCGAAGTGATACTGTGCAAGGACAGGGATATTGAGGTAAGAATAATCGAAATAAAGCTTAGCGTCATTAGTACCAGTCTCGTTAAAGCTACGGATGTACTCATAGTCGAGACCAGCAGAAAGGCCGAACACATCGCTGACCATATACTCTACATCTGCACCAACCTTACCAGAAAGGTTGCTCTCAAAATCACCACAGTTGGTGATGTGGGTATAGCCAAGAGCAATGTGTGGGGTAACATGGAACTCACCCTTCTGTGCGCTTGCTGTGAGGGCAGCTACTGCCATAACAGCCATCAAGAAAAACTTCTTCATAATTTTTTTAATTAGTAAAGTTATTAAATATTGTAATTTTAGAATTTCTTCTACATCATTTGACGGTGCAAATATACACGTTTATTTCTATTATTTTCTTAAAAAACGCAAAAAAGTTTCTCTACATAGTCATTTTTGTACGTTTTGCAAGTAAAAAAGTGCAAAATGCAAACATGCGAGCCCTTCTTTTTAGCAAAAAAGGCTCAAAGTGACTCGTACAATCCCTTCCGACATGCAGGAAGGGTTCGCAATGATTCGTGCGATCCTTTCCGACGAATAGGAAGGTACCGGACAGATTCGTCCGATACCTTCTTACTTTTTATAAGGCACCGCGGTGACCATTGGAATACCCTAATCGGTACTCGAAGGCAGTGCAGCCGGTGTATCGTTCGAGGAAGCGTGACATCGTACGATTGCCAGAGAAGCCACAAGCCTTGGCGATATAGTCATAGCTGTGCGATGTCTCAGTGAGCATGTACTTGACATGTAGCAGTCGCCACATCTGCAGCGCTGTGGCCAGATTACTACCCGTGAGCAGCTCGATGGCGTGACTCAGGTAGCTACGCTTCACCTCGAGCCTCTTAGCCAGCTCCTTGCCGCTCATCCCTGGTGCGCGCTTCAGGAAGTATACGACATCAGCGAGGATGGGGATCCCGATGGGTTGATCTCTCGCGAGGGTGTAGAGATCTTCTACTGAAATGATAGGATTCATAGTTAAGGGAAAAATAAAAAGGAAAAATTAAAAAGGAAAAGGGAAAAATTAAAGGATGTAGGCATACTCCTTCTCTGCATCGAAGCACGGACACGCCTTGGCTACTCCTGGCAGATCGCGATGGCCTACGATCTTAGCCCTTGGGAACAGCTCATGCAGCGTACACAGCAGTTCGTGCAGCGTGACCTGCTGCTCCGCCGTGCGGTTGTCCTCGTACTTGGAAATAGGGAGATTTTTCATTTTTCCCTTTTCCTTTTCACCTCCGGAGAGAATGATTTCGTTCTCCCGGTGTCCTCCTTCGTAGCACACCCCGATGCTATTCGCATTGTACCCTTTGACGTGGCAGCCAGCGATACTAAGAGGGCGACAGTAGTAGAGCGTACCGTCACGTCGCACATAGAAGTGATAACCCGGGTACTTGCCGAAGCCACGGGCCCTGTGGCTTGCAGCAAGTTTCTCTAGGGTAAAGTCCTGACTCGGACGCGTGTCGGAGCAATGTAGCACGATCAGATCAATCCTCCGGAAGTCCGCTCTTGGCAAGTCCGAATGCAGCGAGGACAGCAGTTCCGACTTTGACAATGGTCTGGAGGACAGTAGTCCAGAAGTTACGCTTGCAAGTTTTCTTGCACTCTTCGCAGCACTCGCCGTGGGGGAACCCTCCCCCATCCCCTCCCGTCGAGGGAGGGGCGTAGTTAGTGGTGCTACTGGGAGAGATAAGATTGTTTTCTTTTTTACTCATAATAATTCAGTTTAGGTTAGTAATTATTCCCCTCCCT
>JAZUDJ010000122.1:0-7427 GCA_045639585.1 Bacteroidales bacterium | reverse complement strand
GATACGCTCGTTTTCGCTTAACTCTATTTTTGTAATCTTGCCCATAACTGTATCGTTTTATAATAATAACGAAATCGTTATGAGTTTAGTATTTAAAGATCAAAAAATAGTATAAACTAATTTTGACTGATTACTTATTATCATATAAATAATAATAGCGGAAGAATGGTACCGCTCATAGCGGAGGCTTAATATTAACTCAAGGCCAAAGGCGTAACTCCATGAAAAACACCGAGGGGCGAGAAGCCCCCGACGAGGCATCATCGCAGTCGGTACCAAGCACCGATATAGCGGTACCAAAGCCGATATTATCAATATAAATTGTTTTGTTTTTATTTTTTTCCTTATTTTATTTGGTATTATTATTTTATTTGTTTATATTTGCATCAAATTTTAATGATATGAATAGAATTTTTCTCTTATTACTTTCCCTGTTTTTTTTCGCAGAAACTAGAGCACAATTGGATACAATATTTTATGATAAGGATTGGAAAGGTGTACCGAGCCGGTCTTTTGCAACTTACTATAGAATTGTAACAGGAAATCAAGACCCTAATTATAAACAGATGTATAGAGATTTTTATATATCTGGAGAGTTACAAGGAGAAGGGGGGTATATATCAATAGATAAGTATGATGACACTAAATCTGTTTTTGATGGTAACATTATTTCTTACTTCCAAACTGGTCAAGTTGGCCAGAGATATCGGTTTGTTGATGGTAAATTAGATGGTGAATATATAACCTATTATGACAATGGATTGGTAAGAGATCATTGCTTTTATACAAAAGGACTACTTAATGGAACTTTGACTCAGTTTTCAGAAGATGGGAATTTTTGTATTCAAATGGAGTATGTTAATAATAATCCGAAGTATGATTATTATTATATGTCTGATCAGAATGGCAATATGACCAAGTACAAGATTGCTGATAATACTCCAATATGGGAGATACCAACAATGCATGAACTACAATTCATGGACATTGATGGAGAGGAAATGTCTTTTTATGAAAAAAATGGATTGTTTATAGGTGCTATTTGTACAAAAGTAAATGATTATGGAAGTTATTATAGGATTAAATTATTTATATCTAATGGTTCCATGGAAACCATTACTATTAATCCTGCACGAATGTCTTCTATATTGAACGGGAAAAATGGTGAAATAGATAGACTTCACATACAATCTTTAGAGGATTATTTGAAAAAGATAAAGAAAAGCCAAACTTGGGCAGCGGCATTACGTGGCTGGGGTGAGGGATGGTCATCCTCAAGTGCAGGAGTTTCGACATCTACTACAACAATAAATAATAGATACAATGGCACTATTCGTGAGGATGGTTATGCTTCTGCTTATGGATCTGGAGGAGCTGTTTATGGAAATTATACTGGAGATACTAAGTATTCGGGAGGTTCCACTACTACCATTACAACTCAAAGCTATGATGCAGCAGTTGCATATCAGGAGCGTGTATTGTCAAGGCAGAGGATGATTGATTTTAAAGAATCATTATTTGATGAAAGACGAGCTAAAGAGGAAGGTTATTTGAAAATGACAAAGATTTCGTCTGGTGAAAGTATTTATGGATATGTTAATATTGAGAGAAAGAAGGGGTATAGACTTGGTTTTACAATTTCTATAGAAGGAGTTGCTTATCCGTTTTCATGGAATGTTGATAAATTGTAGTAGCCTATATTCCCCTCATATACAATGCTCGTAACTCGCATCGATAAAAACTATTGTTACTGAATTAAAAAAATCAAGGATATAATGTGTGAATTATTACGGTTTACCTGTTATGTGGATTTGCTGGCTGCTCCGCTGTTCAATGAATTCTATGTCATCAAGCGGAGAAACTTTGAGTATTTCCATCAATTCTTGCTTATATCAGATATTTAGATTAGATGGAAAGAATCTATGTTGCATTGAGTTTTTGTGCGAGAAATATTCTTCAATGATTCATAAGTTCATAATAATAGGTTGTGTAATAACAAATATCACCATCCATGTTACCTTAGTAGCGAAGGATGGTGATTTATAATATTATGTTATTTTGTTTAGAATCCTAACTCAGCTCTAACGAGAGGCAGTACGTCATCGCAAAGCTGAGGATCGAAGAAGAGGACACCTGCCTGGTTGAGGTCGAAGATGTAGGTGTAGCCGTACTTCTTGCCTACGGTCTGGATGGCCTTGGTGATCTGCTCGGTGATAGGAGCGGTGAGTTCCTCGCGCTTCTGGCGAATAGACTGTGCTGCGCGCTCGCGGAACTGCTGTATGCGCTGCTGCAACTGCTCAATCTCCTGTGCACGTGCTTCGGCAATATTATTGTCGAGCGACTGCTGGACAGATACGAAATCCGTGACTTTGAGCTGGTATTCTTCGCCCATCTTCTGAAGTTCTGCATCATAAGCATCCTGCAAAGAAGAGAGCTCGTTTTCTGCAGCGACGCTGGCTGGCATCAGCTCGAATACGCGTGCCATATCAATGTTGCCGAATCGTACGACGGCCATCTGCTCTGGATCGGTTTGCTGAGCGCTGATTCCAAATGAAAGAGTGAGGGCGAGTGCGATAGTGGTTAATATCTGCTTCACCATGGGGCGATTGTGTTAGTAGTGTCGATTACTTGATGCCGAGCTCCTTCTTGATCGCAGCAGTAACGTCGGTAGTTTCTGTAGGAGAATAATACATTTCCTCTTGCAAAGGCAGAATCATGAGATATTTGTCTCTATCTCCAACAGCCTTTACCGCTTTGATTATTTTGTCATGGATAAGCATTTGCTGTTGCTGTGAATACTGCTGAATCTGCTGGCTTTGCATTTGCCCATACTGCTGCAATCTTTGATTAAGTGTCTGTAACTCTTCGTAGCGCAATTGCTTTGTTACATCATCAAGAGAGTCTACTTTTTCATCGAATTCCTGGGCTTTTTGTTGAAGCTCAGACTGCATCTTAGTAATTTCGGTTTGTGCAGTAGTTTGACGCTTTGAAATCTCTGTTTCAAGAACAGTCGTTTCAGGCATGTTATTAAAGATAGATTGGAAATCATATGAACCAATCTTAACTGACTGAGCATACGAAGTGAAGCTCACAATAGCAACTACTGCTGCTACAAAAAGTTTCTTGAACATAATAATGTAAATGTAAAATTTAAAATTTAAAATTCAAAATTGTATGTAATGTATAATGTAAAATGTATAATGTAAAATTGATAGTGATGCAAGTGAGAAAATGCTGATGGTAACAATTTTACATTTTACATTTTTAATTTTACATTTTCTTAGTATCCCATCTTGCTGAGTACCTCCTTAGAGATATCGATCTTTGGAGAAGCAAAGATGATACTCTCAGCTGAGGCGCGGTCAATGACCATCATGTAGTTATTCTTCTCAGCAATTTCCTTGACAGCTTTGTAGATGTCGTCCTGGATGGTGCCTACGAGGCTGTTACGTTTCTGATAGAGGTCGCCTTCTGGACCGAAATACTTGAGACGGAGATCCTGTACTTCCTTCTCTTTAGCGAGGATAGCGTTCTCTCGCTCGGTCTTCTGCTCAGGAGTGAGATAGACCTGATCGGCCTGGTACTGCTTATAGAGCGACTCGGCTTCTGCAGCCTTGGTCTCCACCTCCTGCTGCCAGATCTTGCTCTGCTGGTTGAGCTGCTGATTAGCGATCTCGTACTGAGGAATCTTCTTCAGGATGAAGTCCATATCGATAAGAGCATACTTCTGAGCGCTTGCTGCGAAAGTGCCAATGAGTGCCATGAGGCAGAGTGCAAAAATCTTTTTCATAACAAATAAGTGTTTGGTTAATCTGATATTAAGACACTAGAATCTCGAAATGGTTTAACTTAGAACTCCTGTCCGATGACAAAGTGGAAGTTTGAACCAGAGTTGCTTGACGATCCGAAGGTCTTGTCGAAGCCATAGCCCCAGTCAATACCGAGCATACCGATCATTGGGAGGAAGATACGTACACCGGCACCCATAGAGCGCTTGAGCGAGAATGGATTGAAGTACTTCATGTCCGTCCAAGCGTTACCTGCCTCGGCGAAGACAAGACCATAGATGGTGCTGGAAGCCTCGAGCATGAATGGATAGCGGAGCTCGGCAACGAGACGTGCGTAGCAGTTGGCTACGTCGCCATAGCCTGAGGTGAGCGAACCGTTCTCGTAGCCACGCAGAGGGATGTACTCGGTGATGTATGATGATGAGTACATCGAGTTGCCGTCACCACCCATGTAGTAGCTGTTGAATGGAGAGCGCTTGTTAGGATTGTAGTGACCCAGGAAGCCGAAGTCCGAACGGGTGTGGAACACGAGCGTACGGTTGGCATTGTTGAGTGGAGTGTAGGTCTTGGTAGAGAACTTGACCTTCCAGAACTCAAGCCACTTCATCTTGTCCTTTGAATACTTCTCCTGCTTAGCCAGCTTCTCGTTGTCCTCGAACAATGAGTAAGGAGGAGCAGCCTCTACGTCGAGCGTAAAGGTAGAGCCTCGGCGGGTATAGGTAGGGTTGTCAATAGAGCTACGAGACAGGACGGCCTCGAGAGAGAGACTATGAGATGTACCATTAGATACTGGGAAGTACTGCCAATCCTTCAGGATGTAGACGTGGTAGTTGAGCATACCGTTCAGCATGAAGTAGTCATCTGGCCAAGAGAGACGCTTACCGAAGCCGAGTGACGCACCGATAATCTGCATGCTCTTGTCTGGGTCGATAGCATACTCGTAGGCGTTCTGAGCTCCATAGCCTCCGTAGCCACCATAGCCATAACCTCCGTAGCCGTAACCATAACCACCATAGCCGTAGCCATAGCCATCGTAGCTGTTCATGAGCGAATTGCTATAGTAGCGTGAGTTGATATCCGACTGACGAGAGTAATAGAGCGACAGGTTAAGCAAATTAGGACGCTTGCCGCCGAACCAAGGATTCTGGTAAGACACAGAATATGACTGATAATACTGTGCATTGGTCTGTACCGAGAGCGTGAAGGTCTCACCCTCACCTGATGGATAGATACCATGGTAGCGCTCCGGGTGGAAGATATCCTTCATAGAGATATTGGTGAGCTTGAGCGATACACGGCCGATGAGACCTGTAGAACCCCAACCGAGGGAGAACTCTACCTGGTCGTTGGCCTTTGACTCAAGGTCGTAGATGATGTCTACGGTACCATCCTCTGTGTTAGGTACAGGACGTGGATTCATCTTCTCAGGGTCGAAGTGACCGGTCTGTGCCAACTCACGGGCAGAACGGATCAGGTCGGTCTTTGAGAAGAGTTCACCTGGACGAGTACGGAGCTCACGACGGATGACGTGCTCGTAGAGTCGGTCGTTACCGTTGATCACTACCTTGTTGATATGGGCCTGAGGACCCTCCATGATGCGGAACTCCAGATCGACAGAGTCCTTCTCCAAATTGACCTCGATAGGCTCCATGCGGAAGAAGAGATAACCCTGATCCATGTAGAGAGTACCGATACCATCCTCATCGGTGTTGATACGCTTGTCGATCTTGGTCTGGTTGTAGACGTCACCCTTTTCGAGCTGCAGGTAAGCCATGAGGAGCTCCTGTGGCTCGACGGTGTTGCCGACGATGGTCATATTTCGGATGTAGTACTTCTGTCCTTCCTCAACGTTGAGGGTAACGTTGACGTGACGGTCATCGTACTTCTCGACTGATTCGCTAACGATACGAGCATCACGGTAACCGAGCTCATGGAACTTCTTGATGAGGTTGGCCTTATCCTCCTTGTAAGTGTCTGGGACGAACTTCTTGGCGCGGAACATGTTGTACCACTTGTTCACAGCGTTGGTCTTCTTCATCGCAGCGTTGGCCTTTCGGAAGGACATGTACTTCTTCTTGAATGGGAAGAGTCGCTGATGGCCGATGCTGTCCCAGGTGGTAAGACCGTTGATGACGAGTTCCTTGATCTTTACCTTCTCGTGCTTGTCGACAAGGATGGTGAGGTTGACCATGTTCTTGAGTGTAGGATCGTCATTCTGGATGATCTCGACGTCGGCGTTCTTATAACCCTTGCCGTCATAGTAGCGCTTGATGATAGTCTTGGCACGGTCAAGGATATTTGGAGTCACCTGACTGCCCTTGGCTACACCGATCTGGAGGTCGAGATCCTCACGCTCCGACTTCTTGACACCATCATATTCGATGTTGGCAATACGAGGACGAGGAGTGAGCGCGATCTTGATCCAACAGTCTTCGCCGAGTACCTTCTCCAGGGTGATGCGGACATCGCTGAAGAGGCCCTGACGCCAGAAACGCTTGATGGCGTTGGTCACCTCATCGCCTGGTACAGAGATGATCTGACCGACCGACAAGCCAGAATAACCGATGAGTACGTAATCCTCATAGTTGTCGGCACCCGTGACTTCGATGCCTCGGATGACGTATTTCTTGGCGGTCTGTGACGTATGGTTGACCGTAGGGTTGAATATCGTGTCAGTAGGTTGTTCTTCCTGCGCCCATGCCAGTGTCACACTGGTGAGTAGCAGGAGCAGCAGCGTAGTGATCTTATGTATCATTATATATAAATAATGTGTTTACTTTTTTTCTTCCTGTACCTGATCCGAGGTCTTGCCGAAGCGGCGTTCGCGCGACTGGTAGCTGAGGATGGCGTCGTAGAGCTGGTCAGGACCATAATCTGGCCAGAGGGTCTCATCGAAATACATCTCAGAGTAGCTGATCTGCCAGAGCAGATAGTTGGAGATGCGGCATTCGCCACCGGTGCGGATCAGCAGGTCTGGATCTGGCATATTGGCCGTGCAGAGGCTCTGGCTGATGAGCTTCTCGTTAATCTCTTCTGGCTTGAGCTCTCCTGCAGCCACTTTCTTGGCAAGTCGCTGCATGGTGTCTGTGATTTCCCAGCGACTACTATAGTTGAGAGCCAGTACCAGATTGATGTCGGTGCAGTGGCTGGTCTGCTCGAAGCAGCGTGACAATTTCTCACGTGCAAACTCTGGCAGACGGCTCATATCGCCGATCATCTGCAGACGTACGCCTTTCTCGATCATGCCAGGAGTCTCACGCTCAAGGCTGTAGGCGATGAGATTCATCAGCGCGTCGACCTCTTCCTTCGGACGATTCCAGTTCTCGGAAGAGAATGTATAGACGGTCATGTACTTGACTCCAGCATTCTTAGCTGCCTCCAGCGTGTTGTGCAGCGAATCTACTCCGGCCTTATGTCCGAATGAGCGATCAAAGCCTCTTGCCTTTGCCCATCGGCCATTACCGTCCATAATAATTGCCACATGCTGTGGGACGCGAGTCAAATCAAGTTGTTCGAGCTTTGCCATGAACGTTTATATTGTTATTCCAAATTTCAAATTATGGGTTGTTGCGCGCTTACCAGCTATTCTGGTTCTTGCACTCTATGCAGCGTTCCTTGAAGTTGAACGTGAGTCCAATG
>JAZUDJ010000121.1:0-4400 GCA_045639585.1 Bacteroidales bacterium | reverse complement strand
CCTGGCTTCAACATGGCTTCTATCCTTGAGGTTGCTGAGAACGGTTGCGACTACATCGACTGCGGTATGTCTCCACTCTCATGGGGTACCGGTCACGCTGACGTTATCACCGTTATCGAGACTTTGAAGGACGCTGGTTTCAAGGTAAAGGATGTCAACATGGCAGCATACATGGAGGTACGTACCCAGATCCAGGAGATGATGGACGACTTCCTCGGCTACTACATCCCAGCCCTCAACCACCTCAACAACTCACTCCTCGTTAAGCCAGGTCTTCCAGGCGGTATGATGGGCTCGCTCATGACCGACCTCGAGGAGAACCTCGAAGGCCTCAACCGCTGGAAGGAGAAGAATGGTCAGCCAAAGCTCAGCACCGACGAGATCCTTATCAAGCTCTTCGACGAGGTTGCTTACGTATGGCCAAAGATGGGTTATCCTTGCTTGGTAACTCCATTCTCACAGTATGTTAAGAATCAGGCTCTCATGAACGTTCTCCAGATGGAGAAGGGTAAGGAGCGTTGGAGCATCATCGCTGACAACCACTGGGATATGCTTCTCGGCAAGTCGGGTCAGCTCCCTGGCCCAGTAGCTCCAGAGCTCGTTAAGATGGCTGAGGAGAAGGGTCTTAAGTTCGAGACCGAGGATCCACAGATCTACGCTCCAGATAACCTCGATGAGTTCCGTGCTAAGATGCAGGCCAATGGCTGGCCTCTCGGTGAGGACGACGAGGAGCTCTTCGAGTATGCAATGCACCCATCACAGTATGAGGCATACAAGAGCGGCAAGGCTAAGGCAGACTTCGAGGCTGACCTCGCAGAGCGCAAGGCTAAGAAGGCTAACGCTGGCACCGGCGCTATCAAGGCTCAGGACCTCAAGGTTACCGTCAATGGTGAGACCTACACCGTATCTATCGCTCCTAACGATGGCAGCGCTCCAGCAGCTCCAGCAGCAGGTGCAGCTCCAGTAGCAGCAGGCGAAGGTGCTGATGTCCTCGCTCCACTCGAGGGTAAGTTCTTCCTCGTCAAGGGCGCAGCTGAGACCCCTGTAAAGGTTGGCGATATGGTTAAGAAGGGTCAGACCATCGGCTATATCGAGGCAATGAAGACCTACAACGCTGTAGCAGCTGACTGCGACGGCCAGATCACCGCTATCCTCGCTAACCCTGGCGACAAGGTATTCGAGGATGACCCAATCTTCAAAATTAAGTAAAAAATGGATATTACAACTATTTTCGAAAAATTATATGAGATGACCGCCTTCGGAGCCATCGGTTCCGATCCACGTTTTCTCATCATGTATGCGCTTGGCTTCCTGTTCCTCTATCTGGGCATTGCCAAGCACTACGAGCCACTGCTGCTCATCCCTATTGCGATGGGTATCCTGTTGGCCAACTTCCCAGGCGGTGAGATGGGCGTCTTTGGTGCTGACGGCGAGGGTCTTGTCCATGCCAATGGCAAAGTCTATGACGTCTATCACATGGGCCTCCCTGAGATCGCACACGACCTCGGCCTGATGAACATGATCTACTACTGGCTCATCAAGACCGGCTTCATCCCACCAGTAATCTTCATGGGTGTAGGTGCAATGACCGACTTCGGCCCTATGCTCCGTAACCTCAAGCTGGCTATCTTCGGTGCAGCAGCACAGGTAGGTATCTTCGGCGTAGTCCTCGTGGCAGTAGGCATCTTCGGCTTCACCCCACAGGAGGCTGGTTCGCTCGGCATCATCGGTGGTGCTGACGGTCCTACCGCCATCTATACCACCATCAAGCTTGCTCCTCACCTCCTCGGCCCTATCGCCATCGCAGCTTATTCTTACATGGCGCTCGTTCCTGTCATCATCCCATTCGTTGTGAAGCTCTGCACCACCAAGGAGCAGCGTCTCATCAACATGAAGGAGCAGGACAAGCTCTATCCAAACTCACTTCAGATCAAGAATATGCGCGTTGCCAAGATCGTGTTCCCAATCTTCGTTACCGTGCTGGTTGCCATCATCGTACCTTCAGCAGTTTCGCTCATCGGTATGCTCATGTTCGGTAACCTCATCAAGGAGATCGGTACTGACACCTCTCGTATTGCCGAGACAGCATCAAACGCATTGATGAACATCGCTACCATCTTCCTGGGTCTCTCAGTAGGTGCTACCATGACCGTCGAGTCATTCCTCAACCTCACCACTATCGGTATCGTTGTAGGTGGCTTCCTCGCATTCGCAGTATCTATCGCAGGTGGTATCGGCCTCGTACATCTCTTCAACCTCTTCGCTAAGAAGAAGATCAACCCACTCGTAGGTGCTTGCGGCCTTTCTGCAGTACCAATGGCTTCACGTGTAGCCAACGAGCTGGCCATGAAGGAGAATCCAAAGAACAATATCCTCAACTACTGTATGTCTGCCAACATCTCTGGTGTCATCGGCTCGGCTGTGGCAGCAGGCGTGCTGATAACTTTCTTAAAGTAATCTCTGCAGTCGCTGCAGGTGTATTGATCACCTTCTTGAAGTAATACGACACAAATAATACGATTAGCCCGTGGCCAGAACATGGTCACGGGCTAATTTCATGTTATTATCAGCTATAAAATAAAACTCGGAACCTAAAGATACACTCAGGCATGGATTACATTGATCAGTAGAATACATGCCATGAGCGTAGCATGAACCACATTGATCAACAGAGTACATATAGAAAACATTGCATGGACTATACTGAATGATAGAGTCCATGCTATGAGTACGGCATGGATCGCAACGATCGGTAGAGCACATGACGAAAGCGTGGCATGAACTACATCGAACGGCAGCATACATGCGGAGAGTGTGGCATAGATGAAACAAACAAATAAGACAATTAGATTGATTTGCATCACCGAATGAGAAAAAGAATGGCTACGAAGCACTTTTTGGCCGAAACATTTGGAGATACCGAAAATTTAGGTTACCTTTGTCGCCAAATTGACAACACATAGTATTAACTTATAACTTATCACTTTCTTTAGAATGTCAAGAGTACTTCTTATCGGCTGTGGTGGTGTAGGTACCGTAGCAGCTCACAAGTTGGCACAGAATGCCGACATCTTCACTGATATCTGTATCGCCTCACGCACCAAGTCAAAGTGCGATGCAGCTGCAGAGGCTATCCGCGCCAAGGGTTACAGCAAGAATGGCGTTGTGGCTAATATCACTACCGCTGCTGTCGATGCGGACGACGTGCCTGCATTGGTCAAGCTCATGAAGGAGTTCAAGCCAGAGCTCTGTATCAACCTGGCTCTCCCTTATCAGGACCTCACCATCATGGATGCTTGTCTGGAGGCTGGTGTCAACTATCTCGACACGGCTAACTATGAGCCAAAGGACGAGGCTCACTTCGAGTACTCATGGCAGTGGGCTTACCGCGAGCGCTTCGAGAAGGCTGGCCTCTGTGCGATCCTCGGCTGCGGCTTCGACCCAGGTGTGACCAGTGTATATACGGCTTACGCTGCTAAGCATCACTTCGACGAGATCCAGTATCTCGACATCGTGGATTGCAATGCGGGTAACCATCATAAGGCTTTCGCTACCAACTTCAACCCTGAGATCAACATCCGCGAGATTACTCAGAAGGGTCTCTACTGGGAGAATGGCGAGTATCATGAGACCGAGCCTATGGAGATCCATAAGCCGCTCAACTACCCTAACATCGGCCCTAAGGAGTCGTATCTGTTGCACCACGAGGAGATCGAGTCGCTGGTAATCAACTACCCTACCATCAAGCGTGCGCGCTTCTGGATGACTTTCGGTGAGGCTTACCTCAAGCACCTCGAGGTGATTCAGAACATCGGCATGGATCGTATCGACGAGATCGAGTACAAGGCTCCAGCAGCTGACGGTTCTGGCGATGTAGTGGTCAAGATCGTGCCTCTGCAGTTCCTCAAGGCTGTATTGCCTAACCCTAAGGAGCTGGGCGAGAACTACGACGGCGAGACTTCGATCGGTTGCCGCATCCGTGGCCTGCGTGGCGGCGAGGAGCATACCTATTATGTATATACCAACTGCAGCCACCGCGAGGCTTACCTCGAGACCGGTATGCAGGGCGTATCGTACACCACTGGCGTGCCAGCTATGATCGGCGCGATGATGTTCCTGACCGGCAAGTGGAGCAAGCCGGGTGTGCACAATGTGGAGGAGTTCGATCCGGATCCATTCATGGAGCAGCTCAATATCCAGGGATTGCCTTGGCATGAGATTCATGATGGGGATCTGGAGCTGTAATACAGTTATATATAGTATTTGTAACTAAATGAAATTCACTATTTTACATTTTATATGGTAGAAAAGTGTTTGCAGAATATAAAAATGGTAAGAATTTAACATTCTAAAGGTAAGAATGACACTTGGAAGTTGCAGAACTATACCAATAATGAGAT
>JAZUDJ010000120.1:0-15302 GCA_045639585.1 Bacteroidales bacterium | reverse complement strand
ACATCTGTTCTTCCTCCGAAAACTTTGATTTGGGTCCTCTAATGACGCTGCGCGAAAGAGAGACGATTTCTTCCCTCAGCGTGATCTTTTGTTCGCTCATTTTGGTTGATTTTTATTCAACCTTTTCTGGGGCAAGACAATGTCGGCACTCCGGTGTGGCAGAGGTGTCTGAAGATGAAACTCCGAATGTTTTGAAAAGCATTCCGAGTTTACGGCCGAAAAATTTGTTTCGCCGCCGAAAAGTGCGTATCTTTGCACCGTCTTTCGAAAGGCATTCAGATTTTTCCCTCATGACGTAACAATTGCCGCGTCACGAGAAAGCAAAAATTCGTATAGAATTATGGCAATCAAGGTAAAAGCTATCGAGCGCAACGTGGCGTTCGTGAAGGGTGAGGAGAAGTGGGCATACGTGCTGCAGGCCGACCTCTACAGCAAGCTCTCTGACCAGAAGGTCATCCAGGAGGCAGCGCTCCGCAGCGGCATCAACAAGGGTGCTATCAATGCAGCATGGGACGCCATCGGCGAGGTCATCAAGACTTGGGCCACCGAGGGCCACTCAGTAGCCGTGCCGGGTCTCGGCACCATGCGCTTCGGCCTCCGCTCTGAGTCGGTAGCCGACGTGAACAAGGTGGGCGCCAACCTCATCACCAGCCGCCGCGTGATCTTCACCCCTAACAGCGACATCAAGAAGGAGCTGGCCGAGACCAGCGTCAGCATCACCTGCTACAACCGCAAGGGCGAGATCGTGAAGCGTGTCACCTCGACCGATGACAGCGAGATCGAGGATCCTGAGGATGATGGCAACGACTCTAACGGCGGCAGTAACGGAACGACCCGTCCGAACGAAGGCGAGTCAGACCTCCCGCCAGCTGAGTAATATAACCTTGCGTTATGGCTCACAACTGGAAGCCCAATCTTAAAGAGTGGACAGCCATCGGGCTCCTGGCATTCGGCATCATCCTGGCATTCGTAGCTCTGCTGATGCCACCGCCAGGAGAGATCCATGACTCGGTGCTCTACATCTTCGCCCAGATCCTGATCTACTGCGGCTCGATCTTCGGCATTGACAGCTATATCCGCACCCTGCTCGACTCCCACAAAGGGAGGGAGGGCGGGAGTAAGGACAAGTGAGAAATCACAGTAATCACAGATCACAGTTGAACAAAAAAAATATCACCACTCTGCCAGGTAGCGGGGTGGTGATATTTTTGTGTCGTGTGAGTTTCTGCGTTTCACACATGATGACAAAACGCACAGAGTTTCTCTCAGGATAAGACACTTGAATATTATAATTCTGCAATGAACTCAATCATGCCAGAATAGATCTCAGGACACTTCTCGGTGATGAAAAGAATCGCATTCTGGTAGCTGCCGCTCTGGAAGAGATTCGCCATGAAGGCCATAGCTTCGCGCTGCTCTGTGTCGTGGAGGAAGGCGTAGTAGGAGGAGAGGTTGTGAGCATAGCGGGCGAAGAGCTCATTCTGGAGGTCATTCGCTTGTGGCTCGTAGGAGATTTCGAGCTGGCGGAAGATTCCTTCTGTGACAACCGCCATCTGGTGGAGGCGGTATTGTCTCAGCTTGGCTTCACATGCTGCGAAGTCGTTGAGTACGTCGCTGCCGGAGAGCATCTGGCTACCTTGCACGAAGGCGTAGAAGCGTGATGCTGCTGATGCACCGATGATGCCAGCGATGAGGTCGAGATCGTCCTCGGAGAGGGTTTCGACTTGTTTCTTGGCGCCGCTGGGGGTGACTTCGGTGAGACACTCTGAGACACGAATCCAGGCGCGTCGATCAGGATAGCGCTCTAAGCCAGTGTCTTCGCCCATTTTCTGCTCGGGGAGGCCGTCGAGAAAGGTCGGGTCGGCTTGGATGAAGTTGATGACACGCTGATCTACTTCATGCTCGGCTGCCCATATGAGCCACTCCTGCACCGTCGGACGGAACTCGTAGATATTGAAGCGGGAAACAAGGGCAGGGTCGAGCGTGGTGAGCTGGTACTCTTCGCCTTCATTAATAGCCGCGATGATTCGGGAACCCTTTGGCAGGACGTGACCGGCCAAGGAGCGATTGAGGGTCAGATCCATGACGGCTTGCAGGATCTCCGGTCGTGCACGGTTCAGCTCATCGAGGAAGAGGACGATCGGCTTGTCGTCGATCGGGAACCAGTAGGGCGGGATGAACTCCATTCTCCCATTGTTCTTTTCAGGCAAGCCGATGAGGTCACCAGGGTCGGACATCTGACCGAGGAAGAGAGGAATGACGCGGAGGCCCTTATTCTCGTAATATTCGGTAAGTATTTCTGACTTACCAATACCATGACGCCCCACCAGCATGATGTTATGCTTGGTGGGGGTCTTTTCGAGGATGTGTATCAGCTTTTTAGTGTCTATTACTATCATCGCTGATAATATTTATCATTTAATATTTAGTATTTGCAAATGCTTACTTGCCCAGCCACTTGTTCAGCCAATCGAAGTATACGCGCTGCCAGAGTACTGCATTCTGTGGCTTGAGCACCCAGTGGCACTCATCAGGGAAGTAGAGGAACTCAGCTGGGATGCCACGCATACGAGCGATGTTGAAGGCCTGCATACCCTGGGTTACAGGGATACGGTAGTCATGCTCGTTGTGGATGACGAGGATAGGAGTATCCCACTTAGCCACTGACTTGTGAGGAGAATCGGTGTAGCTGCCGTTTGGCATTGGTTTGTTGTAAGCGTTCTTGGTGAGGCCTGGGGTGTTCTGGTTGCCGTAGTATGGTCCGCCGTAATCCCAGTCAGCAAACCACATCTCCTCGGTTTCGCCATACATTGACTCACAGTTGAAGATACCGCAGTGAGCAATGAAGCACTTGAAGCGCTTGTCGTGATGACCAGCGAGGTAGTAAACTGAGTAGCCACCGAATGAAGCACCGACAGCCGCGAGACGATCAGCATCGCACCAAGACTCCTTGGCAACAGCGTCGATAGCGGTGAGATAATCCTTCATACACTGTCCATTGAAGTCGCCAGCAATCTGCTCCTTATAAGCCTGACCGAAGCCAGGGACACCGTGACGGTTAGGAAGGACGACGGCATAACCCATGGCCTGCATGATAGCCACGTTCCAACGGGTTGACCAGAACTGGCTGACCGCGCTCTCAGGGCCACCTTCGCAGAAGAGGAGGGTAGGAACCTTATACGATGGATCAGCTGCGATCTTAGCGTCAAAACCAGCAGGATAAGCCACCCATACGAGCATCTTGTCGCCATTGGTGCAGGTCATCCAGCGCTTCTCGATGCGACCCATATCGCCGAGCTTGGCAAGGATCTCATCATTCTCGTGAGTGAGCTGAGCAGCGGTGTTGTTGGCCAATGCGAAGACCTCATTCGGGTGATGGTAGTCGTGACGAAGGACGAGAAGATTCTCTCCAACGTAGCAAGGGCTGGCGTAGTCATAATCCTCTTCCTCGCTCGAAAGACGGGTCACCTCGCCAGAGAGATTGACGTTGAAGACAGGAGCCGAACCATAGCTGTAGCTGGTGAAAGTCAGCGACTGACCATCAGGTGCCCAGGTGTATTCGTTGACGTCATTGTCGTAATTAGCAGTGAGGTCAGTGATGGTGCCATCGGCCATGTTGAGCACGCAGAGCGCGTTCTTGTCGCTCTCGTAACCGTTGCGAGCCATGGCGGTGAAGGCGAGGAGCGAACCGTCGGCATTGAAAGCAGGGTTGTTGTCATAGCCGTGATCGGTAGCGTGGAGGTCCTGAGCCTTGCCGGTAGCTACGTCGTAGAGATAGAGCGAAGAGCGGGTAGAGAAAGCGTACTGGGTGCCCGTCTCCTTGCGGCAGACATAGACGATCTTGCTGCCATCGGGTGTCCAGGCAAAGGCTTCAGTGCCACCGAATGGGCGCATCGGACACTCGTAAGGCTCGCCTTCGAGCATGTCCTTAGCAGCAGCGACATTGACCTTGCCGTCAGCGATAGGACAGAGGTATGGGTGTGGGTAGTCGTCGACGAAGTTGTCCCAGTGACGATAGTTCATCTCGTCCCAGAGGCGGCCAGTGGTGCGGTCGAGGCCCTCGAAGAGGCTGCTGTCAATGCGAGCCACAGGGATGGCTGCGATGAGGATGACCTGCTTCTGGTCAGGGCTGAGGACGAATCCCTCGATGTCACGGTCGAACTCAGAGATCTGCTTGCGACCTGTGCCATCGGCGTTCATCTGCCACATCTGCGACGAACCGCTCTCGCTGCTCAGGAAGTAGATGCTCTGTCCGTCGAGGCTCCACACTGCATTGCTCTCGCTCTTAGCTGTGTGGGTAATAGCGTGGTTGTCAGAACCATCGGCATTCATCACGAAGAGCTCGCGGTTGCCTTTGTTGTCCTTGATACTGGTGTAGCCAACGCCGTAGAGCACCTTGGTGCCGTCAGGAGACGCCTGAAGTTCTGATACTTTACCGAGTTCCTGGAGGAGCTCAGCAGTCATTTTGTCTGCAACAATCTGCGTCTTGCCAATGATGTTGGTGTCGGCAGCACTGTTGTCTGCCTTTGGTGCACAAGCGGTGGCCAAGGCGAGGGTAGTGGCAGTTGCCATGATGAGGGTTTTGTTCATGTGGTTGTTCCCGTAATATGTTTTATTTGTCTTCGAGTATTTTTATTCTCCAACAAAAGAAATCAAAAGAAATCAATATCAGTCACGCAAAAATTGATTAATTTTGATTTCATTTGTTGGAGGTTATAAATCAAAAATGTAGCTCTGGATTTATCCCTGTTTCCTGATGATCTCGAGCAACTCAGCGCCAAACGCTCCCAGGACTTTCTTGCCGATACCAGGGATGGCCAGCAATTGCTTGAGGTCTTGTGGTTTGTTATTAGCCAGAGCGATGAGCGTGACGTTGTGCATGATGGTGTAGGCAGGAACCTTGAGCATGATGGCCTTCTCACTACGCCACTCGCGGAGCGCCTCAAAGAGTCGGGGATTCTTGATGTCGTCGTCCTCCGAGACACGGATCTTCTCGACTTTCTCCTTCTTCGGCTTGGTAGCTTTGGCTGACTTACGCTCCTTCTCCTTCTTTTCCTCCGGAGTCATTGAGGCGATGGCCTTGGCATCCCAGTAGTCATTGAGGCTGAATCCGTTGGATGAGAAGCGCGTGAAGAGCTTCACTTTGAGATTGTAGTCGCTCTCCAGCAACTGGAATTCTCGCTCCAACTGCTCACGGTTAGCTTTGTTGTCGATCTCTGGCAATCCGTCGTCGATGAAATCCTGTAGCAGTTCCGTGGTCTTATTAAAATAATATAAGGTTCCACGGCGCACGCGATCCTGCAGGGTAGGGTTCTCTTCGTAAGTATCTGCCTGTAGCATGAGGCTGCGGATTTGCTGCTCGAAGGTTCGACCCACATTGGTGAGATGATTCTCCACCTCATCGCGGATGGCCTTAGCCGCAGAGACTTTGAGCGGATACTGGCGATGCAGGTGCTCGTCAAAGAGTCGGACGACGTAATTAAGTCGAACCTGAAGCTGGTCGAAATCAAAGACTTTGCAGAGAATGTCTTCCACGAAAGCGCGACGGTCATTGCGGAGATCCTCGGTCGATGGCTGACGTTGCTGGATGCATTGATTGTACTGCATGACCTGAGGATCGACGGAGATGACGCCTGGAGGGATAGGAGTGGAGAGTACCATACCTTCGAGCGTGCGGCAGCGCGACAACGCCACATACACCTGGCCAGGGCTGAAGGCGCGACCAGCGTTGATGATGGCATGGTCGAAGGTCAGGCCTTGACTCTTGTGGATGGTGATGGCCCAGGCGGTCTTCAACGGCATCTGCGTAAATTTACCAACGATGTCCTCGGTGATTTCACCCGTCTTTTCGTCTGTCTTATACTTGGCGTTGGTCCATTCCTGAGGCGTGACCTCAATGATCTTCTCCTCATCCGGATCCTCACGGTCAAGGCTGTCTGGAGCGCATTTGACCCAAACTCTCTCCTTGTCGATCTTGACGACCTGACCGATCTTGCCGTTGTAATACTGATGGTTAGGATCATTCTTGCAGAACATGACCTGCGCGCCGACCTTCAGTTCGAGAGCCGCGTCGGTAGGATAGGACATCTCGGGGAACTCTCCTTCAATCTCGGCCTTGTAGATCTGTGGCAGCGAAGGAAGCATCATAAGCTTCATGCGGTTGATGTCCTGCGCCTGAGCGTTATGGGTGGTCAGGGTGATGTAACCCTCTTCGTCCTTCGGTTTGAAGTTTGGCTGGTAGCGACTGTTGAGCACCTGAAGCGTCTGCGCATCGACCTTGTTGTCACGCACCTGATTGAGCATATTGACGAAGGTCTGATCGGCCTGACGATAGACGTGTGTGAGTTCGATGATCGTGTAGTCAGTTTGGTTAAGTGCCTGACTGCCGAAGAAATACGGTGTCGTGTAGCCATGCAGTCGCATCAACTGCCACTCGTCTTCGGTAGTGACTGGAGCCAGCTGCTGGAGGTCTCCGATAAGTAGGAGCTGCACGCCACCGAAAGGCAGGTGACGGTTCTGGTAGCGACGGAGCACGTCGTCAATCGCGTCGAGCAAGTCACATCGAACCATCGAAACCTCGTCAATGACCAGCAGGTCGAGCGAGCGGAGGATATTGATCTTATGCTTCGAGAACGAATACTTCATCTTCTGCTCCCTTCCACCGATGTTCTGACCGGGAAGGAAGAGGCCGGGAGCCAGCTGGAAGAAGGAGTGTATGGTCACACCGCCAGCGTTGATCGCAGCTACACCGGTTGGTGCTACCACAATCATTCGCTTGTATGTCTCTTTCTGAAGCTTACGAAGGAAGGTGGTCTTACCCGTTCCAGCCTTGCCAGTCAGAAAGATGTTTCGGTGGGTATATTGGGCATACGATAATGCCAGCTTTGTAGCAGTGTTCTCCATGAGAATTGCTTTAGTATAAGGATATTAGATACCCATCAAGTCGCGATAGATATCGAGAGTAGCACCGATCTGCTCCTTGTTGGCGGTGTGGTTAAGAGCCACGTCGCCAACATTGTTCATGAGGGTGAAGTTGATCTCGCCGCCTTCATTCTTCTTGTCATGGGTCATGAGCTCATAGAGCGCGTCATAATCCTCGCAAGTGATCATGAGAGGACCATAGTTCTCCTTGACGAACTCAGCGATGGTGTAGAGTGTCTGGTTAGGGAAGCCGACCTGCTGCTGGCTCATAATGAGCTCACAGACAAGGCCCCACGCTACTGCATAGCCATGAAGTACTGGACGACCCTGACGCATGCACCAGGTCTCGAAGGCGTGGCCGAAGGTATGGCCAAGGTTCAAAGCCTTGCGAAGACCCTTCTCGAAAGGATCCTGACGTACCACGTTGCGCTTCACATTGACCGAAGTTTCGAGCAATGGGAGGAGCGACTCGGTGTCCCAGTTGGCAATGTTATAGTTGAGCAGGTCATTGAGATGAGCCTTGTCAGAGAGCAAACCATGCTTGAGCATCTCAGCGTAGCCAGAGATGAGGTTGTCATGATCGAGCGTCTCGAAGAACTTGGTGGAGATCAGCACAGCAGTTGCTGGAGCGAAAGCGCCGACCTCATTCTTGAGCGAACCCAGGTTGACGCCAGTCTTGCCGCCGACAGCAGCATCCACAGCACCAAGCAGGGTAGTGGTGACGTTGATGAACTTGATGCCACGCTTGAAGGTTGCTGCAGCGAAGCCACCCAGGTCGGTGACCATGCCACCACCCACGTTGATGAGCAGCGAGTGACGTGTTGCATGATGATCGCTCAATGATTGCCAAACCTCGGTCAATGACTGGATGGTCTTTGCCTGGTCGGTTGCCTCGATGATGATACTCTCGACCTTCTGTCCTGGATGAGACGTCTCGTACTCATTCATAAACGGAGCGATGATCGGGAAACAGTACTTGAGAGTTTCCGTATCGAAGAGTATAAAAAGTCGGTCGTGCTGGATCTTAGTGGTAAAATCCTGCAGCGCCTTGCAAATATCGTTTGTGAATAGTACTTGTTGCTCTATTGCTTCCATATAATAATATATAATGTGTAACTTAGCCAATCCCGAGTTCCTTTGCCTTCGCATCGAGGAAAGCCAACGCCGCCTCGCGCGTATTCTCGCAAAGACCATCGAGGATAGCATCCTTCTGCGCCTCTCGCAGGATTCCTACCTCGCGCGATGGAGTGAGGTGATAGCGCTCCATGATCTCGTTGCCATCGATAGGAGGTGTCCAGTTGCGATAGTCGTCTTTCTCCTGAATCTCAACCATCTTCTGACGGACGATCTTGAAGTTCTCGAGGAAACGCTTTACCTTTTCTGGAATCTTTGAGGTGATATCTGCTTCACAGAGCGTCATCAGATCATCTGTATCTTCTCCAGCTTCAAACATAACGCGACGGATAGCTGAGTCGGTGATTCCCTCATCTGCCAGATGGATAGGACGCATGTGCATACCGACGAGTTTCTCCACGTAGTTTTTCTCAGCTCCCAGAGGTAACTTCAGTCGACGCATGATAGGAAGAACCATACGCATACCCACATAATCGTGGTTGTGGAAGGTCCAGCCGAGCTTCTCGTCATAGAGTTTTACCTTTGCTTTTCCTAAATCATGGAAGATGGCTGCCCAACGGAGATATAATTTCTTGTCGAAAGTAGCATTCGACTCCTCGCTCTTTGATTCCTCATTCTTCTTCGCCTCTTGAGCTCTGCACACATTGTCAAGGACGGTGAGAGTATGCAAAAAGTTGTCCTTATGACCACGTCCCTCACGGCTCTCAATGCCACAAAGTGCCTGAAGCTCAGGGAAGATGATCTGGAGCAACCCGCACTTCTGCAGCAAGATCCATCCTACAGATGGCTGTGTACACTGCATGATCTTATTCAGCTCATCGATGATACGCTCCGCAGAAATGATCTTTATACGCTCACGGTTGCGAGCGATGGCTTCGAATGTCTCAGGTACGATCTTGAAACCAAAGCGACAAGCAAAGCGGATGGCGCGGAGCATTCGCAAAGGATCATCGCTGAAGGTGATGTCCGGATCAAGCGGAGTACGGATGAGACCTGCTTCCAAGTCTTCTACTCCATGAAATGGATCAACGAGCTCGCCAAAACGATCCTTGTTCAGACAGATAGCCAGGTCATTGATCGTAAGGTCGCGACGGTTCTGATCGTCTTCGAGCGTACCGTCCTCCACAACCGGCTTGCGGCTATCGTGGCTATAAGACTCACGACGAGCACCGACAAACTCAATCTCCATCTCGGTGATTTCACCCGTCTCAAAGTTCTTCTCAGTATGCTTGACCTGCGCCGTACCGAAGTTACGGTACACAGCCAGGTGCGTATATCGTTTGCCCAATCGCTTGGCAAGGGCCTCGGCAAGTTCAATGCCGCTGCCGATGGTCACGCAGTCAATGTCCTTTGACGGACGACCGAGGAAGATATCACGCACGAAACCACCGATGACGTAGCACTCACGCCCCAGTTTGTCGGCTTCTTCACCGATCATCTCGAAGATGCTCATTTTATGTTTTACAACATCTTTTACGTTGAATACTGGCATCTTAAGGTGACAAACAAGTGATTCTTGGGTCTGTTTTTGGATCATTCTTAACTTATTATATTACAATGCTTGCAAATCTTCGGAAAACCCGCTATCTTTGCATCGTGTTTTTCATGGTATAAGATTTAAGGTTAGTGAAGATGGTCGTCGTGATGACGGCCCTCTTTTTTTATTATACCTTGGTTTATCCCATGATTTCCTTCCAATCTTCCTCGTCAAACTCATCGAGATCCTCCAGTGAGAAGTCGAACTCATCGACGTATTCAGGCGTGGTGAAGTCGTCCATGTCGCGACGATCTTTCTTGGTCGGACGGCCCATGCCTTTGGCACGATCGATGAAGCCAGAGATGCGGTTCATCTCCAGCAGGTCGAGCTGCTCCTTCTTGGTGACGTTCTCCATAAATCCTGGCACGAGCTTGGCACCCATACGGTTCTCCGAGAGGGCAAGGACCTTGAAAGAGTAGGTGATAGGAGGTTTCTTTACGTCGATGATTTCTCCCACCTTGACCATCTTCGAAGGCTTGACGCGCTGACCATTGATTGTGACGCGTCCCAGCTTGCAGGCATCTGACGCGATGGTGCGAGTCTTGAAGATTCGCACGGCCCACATCCATTTGTCTATTCTAACCTCATTTGCCATGACTTACTTGCCGTTGTATTGATTCATAGCTCTTTGGACACCTGCGAGACAGAACTCCTCGATGAACTTGGTCGACATCTCCAGTCGTTCTGGCATCTTATTCTCCTCTTCCTGAGGGAAATGGCCGAGTACCCAGTTGACCTGGCCTCCTGGAGGGAAGTCTCCTCCTACGCCGAAGCGGAGACGGGCAAAGTTCTGTCCGCCACACTTAGCGATGATGTCCTTCAATCCATTATGACCGCCATCAGAACCCTTCTGACGCATACGCAACTGTCCGAAAGGAAGGTTTATCTCGTCGCAGATGATCAGTACGTGGTCAATGGTGATCTTCTCTTCCTGCATCCAGTAGCGAACTGCATTGCCAGAAAGATTCATATATGTACTTGGCTTAAGGAGGAGCAGTTGCTGGTTCTTCAGACGGAATTCACAGGTCGCGCCATAGCGATTCTCCTCAAACTTAGCTTCATGAGCCTCTGCCAGCGCATTCACCACACGAAAACCGATGTTGTGACGGGTGCCCCAGTACTCTTCGCCGATATTGCCTAAGCCTACGATCAGAAATTTCATTTCTTAAATTTAATAAAAATCCTCCTCCCTCAAAGGGAGGGAAGAGGATCTTGAAGATTTGTCGTTGTAAAACAAATTACTTGCCAGCAGCAGCACGTGATGCACGGGTAGCCTTAACACCAGCAACGATAACGCTCTTTGCGTTGAGAATCTCAAGGTTCTCATAGCTGAGAGCTGCAACGTTCATGGTCTTACCGAGCTCGATTGAGCTAACGTTAACGATAAGACGCTCTGGGATGTTGGTGTAGAGACCCTTAACGGTGAGGCTACGAACCTGCTTAACCAGCTTACCACCAGCCTTAACACCCTCAGCATGGCCCTCAAGCTTAACTGGGATAGCAACGGTGATTGGCTCGTCAGCAACGAACTTCTGGAACTCGAGGTGATAGATCTCCTCGTTGATTGGACCAAACTGAGCCTCCTTGAGGATAGCCTTGCACTCAGCACCGTCGTTGTTGAGGTTGATAGCATAAACCTGTGGGGTGTAGATGAGGTTACGGAGGTCGTCACACTTTACAGTGAAAGCAACAGGACCCTCCTTGGTGAGAAGGTTACATGGGATGAGACCCTGAGCGCGAAGCTGCTTAGCAGCCTTCTTGCCTGACTCAGCACGCTTGGTGCCAGCGAGTGAAAACTCTTTCATTTCTTTTTTCTTTTTTAAATTAATAATGTGTTACTCTAATTGCTTTAGCAATCTACCATCGCACAGCCTTTGCCTCGCTTGAATGCTTGGCGCGGTGATGACCTTATATTGGAGTCTTGCTCCCAGCCATCGATCCAGACTTTTTAGATGTTAATTTCAAAAAGCGGCGCAAAGATAGTTATTTTTATTCATATTCCAAAATTTTCTTGTCTTATTTTGTGCAATATTTGAGTTTTTTCGATAAATATTTTAAAAAATAGCCACTGAATGAAACAACTTATTATATTTTTTATTAATTTTGCAGCGTTTTAGAGGAAGAATATCAACACTAGGTTCGTGTTGTTGGTATTTTTACTCTCGGATACTAACACTACGTTCGCAGTGTTGGTATCGTAGGTCTCTGAGTCTAACACTAGGGACGTAGTGTTAGATTCATTGATCAATGAAGCTGACATTACGTACGCGATGTCAGCTTTCACGACCAAGAATATTGACGTTACGTACGTAGTGTCAATATCCACACAAAAAAGTAATAACTACTAAAACCAAATAATATTATGGCAGAACAAAGAGATTGGAGCAAGCTCGGCTTCGGTTATAGCAAGGCTCCATACAATGTACGTTGCACTTATAAGGATGGTGCATGGGGTGAGTTGCGTGTATCTGAGAGTGAAGAGGTTACCATGCATATGGCTGCTACCGTATTGCACTACGGTCAGGCAGGCTTCGAAGGCTTGAAGGCTTTCCGTGGCAAGGACGGCAAGATCCGTGTCTTCCGTATTGATGAGAACGCTAAGCGTATGCAGCGCACCTGTGAAGGTATCCTGATGGAGAAGTTGCCTGATGGACTCTTCGAGGAGGCTGTCAAGAAGGTTGTCAAGCTCAACGAGGATCTCGTGCCACCATACGAGACCGGTTGCTCAATGTATATTCGTCCAGTACTCTTCGGTACTGGTCCTCAGGTAGGTGTTCATCCTGCTGATCAGTATGAGTTTATCGTTTTTGTTATGCCAGTAGGTCCTTACTTCAAGGATGGCTTCAAGGCTACTCCATGCTGCATCATGCGTGGTTATGACCGTGCTGCTCCTCTCGGAACGGGTCGCTTCAAGGTAGGTGGCAACTATGCTGCCAGCATGGTAAGTGGCATGAAGGCTCACGAGCTCGGCTACTCAGCTGTAATTTACCTCGATGCTCGCAGCAAGAAGTTCATCGACGAGTGTGGTCCTGCTAACTTCTTCGGTTTCAAGGGTAACTCATACGTTACTCCAGCTTCTGAGTCAATCCTCCCATCTATCACCAATATGTCTATCCAGCAGGTTTGCCGCGACCTCGGCTACAAGGTAGAGGCTCGTCCTATGCCAGTTGAGGAGCTCGACTTCCTCGACGAGGCTGCTATGTGCGGTACTGCTGCAGTGATTGCTCCAATCTGCAAGATTGACGATCTCGATGAGGATAAGACTTATAACATCCTCAAGGATACCACTCCTGGTCCTATCTGTACTCAGCTCTACAACCACCTCCGTGGCATTCAGTATGGTGACATCGAAGATATCCATGGTTGGGTAACTATCATTGACTAAATAAGATTTATCTTGATCGATTACGATTTAACCAAAATAAAGGCGCTGGTCTTCGACGTCGATGGGGTGCTCAGTACAAATACTGTCCCTATGGATGCCGATGGCCAGCCTTTGCGTACCTTAAATATTAAGGACGGCTATTCTATCCAGTTGGCAGCCAAGATGGGATTGCAGCTCGGTATCATCACCGGAGGCAAGGGTGAACAGGTGCGCAAGCGATATGAAGGTCTGCATGTGCAGCATATCTATATTGCTTCGAGCATCAAGATTCATGACCTGCATGACCTGATGCAGAAAGCGGGTGTCACTCCAGAAGAGGTGCTCTATATGGGTGACGATATCCCTGATTATGAAGTGATGCAGGAGGTCGGCCTTCCTGTCTGTCCTGCCGATGCTGCTCCTGAGATCAAGGCCATCAGCAAATACGTAAGCCCTATGAACGGTGGCTGCGGTGCTGCGCGTGACGTCATTGAGCAAGTGCTCAAGGCGCAAGGAAAATGGATGGCTGATGCCAAAGCTTTCGGATGGTAATATGAAACTTCTATTAGCTTCAAATAGTCCGCGTCGTCGTGAACTCCTTGGAGGCCTTGACATCCCGATGGAGGTGGTCAAGCTCAAGGACATCGACGAGACACATCCTGCTCATCTGCAGGGTGCTGATATTCCTTTGCATATCGCTCGCCTCAAGATGGAGGCTTACGATATGGAACTCGCGAAAGGGGAGGTGTTGGTGACTGCCGACACTATCGTCTGGTGCGAGAATGAAGAGATGGGTAAGCCAAAGGACGCTTCAGATGCGCATCGTATGCTCCGCGCCTTGAGCGGACGTACCCATCAGGTCTACACCGCCGTCTGTCTTCGCAGCGCGGTAGATCACGTTGAGTTCGTGTGTGGCACAGACGTGACCTTTGCCGAACTCACTGATGAGCAGATAGATTACTATATCGCTCAATACAAGCCTTTTGACAAAGCAGGCGCTTATGGTATCCAGGAATGGATCGGTTATGTAGGTGTCACCCGCTTGGAAGGTTCTTATTTTAATGTGATGGGGTTGCCTGTGCAGAAACTCTATACTGCATTGCAGAGTTTAAAAGTGTAATTGTGCAATCATCACATTCAATTTTACATTTTTCATTTTTAATTTTACATTTACTTTGAAACGTCTCATTCCCGCTATTCTATTGCTGATCACCCTGATGGCCAGCTGTTCTAACGAGAAACCATATATAATCCAGGGCCGTGTCGAGCTGCCGGATTCTCTGCTCGTGGGTGATTCGCTCATGGCTACTCCTTCGCTTGAAGGCTGGCAGGTCTATATGCTCAACCTTGATGGCGAATCGATTGACTCTGTCGAGATCTCAGACAATCAGTTCTATTTCGAAGGTATGGTAGACAAGACAGATCCTTATTTCGTCTATCTTGCCAGCGATCTTTGCGTAGGTTTGATTGCCATTGAGCCAGGTGATATTGAGGTGGTGATTGACGCAGAGTCTCTGACTGCCACTGGCACTCCTGTCAATGACATGATGATCGATATTGATGCAACTCTCCTGAATCTTCAGCAGGATACCTATGCTGAGATGGCTGCACTGACTCAGGAATATGGTGAAGCCATGCCAGACAGCCTGATCATGCCTCTCTATCAGGATTATATGAGCAAGTATAATCAGGTGGTAGATTCTTTCTATCAGGCAAATTCTGAGGGGTTGGCTGCTGTATATTGTGTCAATGTGCTGACTTCTCATGCTCAGGGTTCGGATGATCTCGTAGAGGCTATCTCTGATTATCCAGAAGAGATTCAGAACTCTCCATTGCTCCAGTCACGCCTGGCTTACCTGCGTAGCATTGAGTCTTATTATCAGATGCTTGAGGGGCAGATGCAGGATACCACTTCGTTTTCATTAGAGGATCTGATGCATGATGCTCAGATCTCAACGCCTGAAGCTAATTGATGGAGAAGATCATCCTGGGGATCGACCCTGGTACGAATGTGATGGGTTATGCCATCCTGGAGGTCGTCGAGAAGAAGCCGCGCCTTGTAGTGATGGGTGTCCTGACGCTGGCCAAGGTGGAGAGCCATTATCTGCGACTGAAGCGTATCCATGAGCGCGTCCTGCAGCTGATCAATGAGTATCATCCTGACGAACTGGCCATCGAGTCGCCTTTCGTCGGCATCAACCCTAACTCCATGATCAAGCTCTGCCGTGCGCAGGGAGTCGTCATGGCGGCTGCCGTGGAACGCGACTTGCCGGTCTTTGAGTATCCACCAGCCAAGGTCAAGATGAGCATTGTCGGTAATGGTGCTGCCAGCAAGGAGCAGGTGGC
>JAZUDJ010000119.1:0-7756 GCA_045639585.1 Bacteroidales bacterium | reverse complement strand
AGGAGCCTAAAAATGCTCTTTCTATGGCTGCGAGGACCTCACTCCTAACTCCTCACTCCTAACTCCTCACTCCTAACTCCTCACTCCTCACTAAATGACCGTTCTTCTCCTCGGTGAATATAGCAATGTGCATCATACCCTGTGCGAGGCTTTACGTCGCGCTGGGCATAAGGTGCTGCTTATCAGCGATGGAGATGGGTGGAAGGACTATCCACGCGACATTGATCTGCATCGTCACCTGTCGGGTCCGTTCGGTTCGCTGATTTATCTCTGCGAATTGGCCAAGCTCCTTCCTCGCATGCGCGGTTACGATGTGGTGCAGCTGATCAATCCGCAGGTTCTTTATCTGAAACCACGCTGGAATCGTTGGTTCTTTGACTATCTGAAGCGACATAATCGCATCGTCAGTTTAGGATGCTTCGGCGATGACTATTATGTGGTGAACCGCATGCAGCAGAAAGACTTCCTTGCTTATACCGATTTCGTTGCCGGTGATTCTATCATTGATCACCCGCTCAATCGTCAGCGCATCCAGACATGGTGTGATCCCGAGCGCCGAGCCTTGACGGAACATGCTGTTGCACAGGCAGATTGTCTCATGGCATGTCTCTATGAATATTATAAGGTGTATGAGCAAGAAGGGTTTGGTGCGAAGCTGCATTACTTGCCTTTGCCGATAGAAAGTAAAAAGGAGAAGGGAAAAAATAGAGAGAAGCCTGTTGTGCGAGTCTTGCTTGCTATTCAGAAGCAGCGAGGACCGATGAAGGGGACGGATCAGATCGAACCATTGCTCGTACGTCTGGCTAAGGAGTATCCGGATCAGATAGACCTGCATCGCATTGAGAGCGTCTCCTTTGAGCAATATTGCCAGGAGGTAGATGCTGCGGACGTGATTGTAGATCAACTCTATAGCTATACCCCGGCCATGACGGCGCTGGAGGCTATGCGACGCGGTAAGGTCGTAATCTCAGGTGGTGAGCGATATGAACTGGAAGGTGTGTGCTACGAAGCTCCCGTCATCAACCTCCGACCTTTTGCCGCCGAGGAGAATTACCAGAAGCTGCGTGAGACGTTGCTCGATAGAAACAAGATCGCCCAACTATCCGAAGACAGTCGGGCGTATGTCGTGAAGTATCATGATGCGGATTTAGTGGCCTCACTCTTCACTCGCCTCGTCAAGATGACCCTCCCATAGGTAGTGTCGTGTCTCTTTGACCAGCACACCACTGAGGACGAGCAGGCAGATGAGGTTCGGAATAGCCATCAGCGCGTTGGTCGCGTCGCCGAAGTTCCATACCACCTCAAGTGCATGAGTCGCACCGAAATAAGTGCCCACGGTGATCATCAGTCGATAGATATAGCGCGCCTGACGACCGTATCGGCCAGCGAGGTATTCGAGCGCCTTCTCTCCATAGTAGCTCCAGCCGAGGATCGTACTGAAAGCGAAGGTAAAGATGGCGATAGAAAGGATGATCGAGCCTACGTTGATATCACCGATGACGACCGGAATCTGTTCGAAGGCGCGCTTGGTCAATGCCGCAGAGGCCGTTGAGTCAACGCCATTGTCGGCAAGGATAGTGGTCACCAGCACCAGACCTGTGATGAGACAGATGACGACGGTGTCCCAGAAGACGGAAGTCGAAGATACCAGCGCCTGACGTACTGGATTCTTGGTCTTAGCTGCCGCAGCCACGATAGGAGCGGAGCCGAGGCCTGCCTCATTGCTGAAAAGACCACGAGCAATACCGAAGCGCATGGATAGCATGATGGTCGATCCGACAAAACCGCCTGTCGCTGCCTGCTCGCTGAACGCGCTTTTGAGGATCGTCAGGAACGCAGTTGGCAATAAGTCTATGTTGATGACGAGCAGCAGGAGACAGCCAATGAGATAGAACGCGGCCATGAAGGGTACCAGCAGCTCACAGACCTTCGAGATACCCTTGACACCGAAGATGATGACGCTTCCGACCAGGAAGGCCAGGATGAGACCTACGATCTGATCGTTCCAGCCGAAGCTCTCATCGGCCATCGTGGCAATGGCGTTACTCTGTATGGTACAGCCGATACCGAACGAGGCAAGGAAGGCAAACAAGGCAAACAATACGGCCAGCCACTTGCAGTTCATACCGCGCTCGATAGCATACATCGGACCTCCCAGCATCTGTCCGCTATTTTTGCGGATGCGGTACTTGATACTCAGCAGACCCTCTGCATATTTGGTAGCGATACCCAGGACGCCGGTTATCCAGCACCAGAAGATCGCACCAGGACCACCCATCGTCACCGCCGTGGCCACACCGATGATATTGCCTGTACCGATGGTCGCAGCCAGGCCTGTCGCCAAGGCGGAGAACTGAGACACATCACCTTCTGAATCTGGATCTTTCTCCACAGAAAGCTTGATGGCTTTGCCTATGTAGCGCTGTGGAAATCGCAGTCGGATAGTCAGAAAGAGGTGAGTTCCTACCAGCAGGATGATCATTGGCCATCCCCACAGGTAGCTGTTCATGAGGGTAAGGATATCGTTCATATTTCTGGGATGATGCGGTACAGCGTGCTCTTTATGAGTACAAATCGCCGCAAAGATACGAAGAATTATTGATTTTTGCAAGCAAAACGCTGTTTTTTATATAATGAATACACTTTTCATCCTCTTAGGACCGACAGCTGTAGGCAAGACAGAGACTTCTTTGCAACTGGCAGAGCATCTCGGATCTCCTATTCTGAGCTGTGACTCCCGACAGATCTATCGCGACCTGCCAATCTGCACGGCCGCTCCCTCTGGGTCTGATCTGGAGCGTGTGAAGCACTATTTCATCGGCACGCATGGCCTGGAGGATCCTTTCAGTGCAGCGCAATTTGAGACTGACGCCTTGCGTGTATTGCACGACGAGTGTCCCATGCCTGGTGTGGTGATGACAGGAGGCTCAATGATGTATATCGATGCGATTGTCAAAGGTATCGATGATATGCCTCAGGCCGATCCTGCTATTCGTGAGCGACTCAAGGCGCAAGCTGATGCAGAAGGCCTCGCACCGCTTCTTTCGCAACTGAAGGAGCTTGATCCTGTGTATTTTGCCTCTGTCGATCAGAAGAATCCGATGCGTGTGATTCATGGGTTGGAGATGTGTCTCACCACAGGTCGTCCGTTCAGTAGTTTCCGCACAGGACAGAAGAAGGAGCGTCCTTTCCAGATCATACAGCTGGGATTGAAGCGTGAGCGTGCTGAGCTCTACGAGCGTATTGACCGTCGTGTGGATATGATGTTTGAGCAAGGCTTGGTGGAGGAGACCCAACGCGTCTATGAGCGCTATCAGCAGACCATCGACCAGCAGTTTGCTACTGTCATCCGCAATCCTGGCCCTACGCAGGCGCAACCCATTCCGAACCTTTTCCCTACGGCGCTCAATACCGTCGGCTTGAAGGAAATGCTTCTATATTTTACGGGTGTTTACAGCCTTGAGCAGGCTCGTGAGCGCATCTGTCACAACTCACACGTCTACTCTAAGAAGCAGATGACCTGGTTCCAGCGTAATCCCGAGATCATTTGGTTTGATGCAGATGAGGCTTTACCCCTGATTTTAGCAAAAAGCAACGAAAAAACATGTTAAAGAACATATTTTTGAAAAAAGTTTGCTAAAACAACCGATTGTACGGCGATTTTTTTAGCAAAATATTTGGTGGGGATATTTTTTTGCCCTATCTTTGTACCACCTTAAGATACACAACCATGACACAATACCTTAAATAACGCAACAAAAGTAGTTTCTTTGGGATCTTAAATCTAATACCTGAAAAACTGAGATTTTTGAGAAATCGAAAAGAATCCACTGGCCCTCTGGTCGGTGGTTTTTTTTTCACCCATTCTTTGACAAAAAAAGATACATTATCTCCTCATTATATAAATAATGTGTATGAAAAAAGCTGAAATTTTATGTGTATCCCTCTTTTTCTGTCTGAAACACTTAAATAATCGTCGTTTTCTCTCTGTATATTTTGGAAATTAAAATAAAATGTTTATATTTGCGCGTTGAAAACTAACCATGATTAATGTAACTCTGCCAAATACAATGGTGCAAGATTGCAAACATACCGAATTTATTGCGCAAAGCAAGATTTCTGAAAATATCTTTCAAAAGATACGAGAGGATATCCGTACTCGAGATATTCTCAGTACTGCGCTTATCAATGTTGACGATAAGACCGTAGTACGTCTTACCAATGACATGGTTCTCACCGCGAATGCTGGCTCTGAGACTAATGTCACTGTTTTAGATTATGATACCTGGGTCAGCCAGGGTATCGCTAATCTTTCCAACGACTACGACCAGCGCCGATTCACCCGTAGTACCAAACTTGAGAACCTGAGTACAAAGGTCCGTGATCATAAGCAGTATTCCTTCATTACGCGAGTCAAATCCAAGGAAGTGGCCGATCGTGTGATGAAGTATACCTTCGTCCGCCTTACTCCTGATGCCAAATATATCCTGGGTACACGCCAGGAAATCACACAGAGCCTCGAACATGATATCGTGACCGGTGGTCTCAACCGTGAAGGCCTGTTGCGTGAGTTGGCTGTCAAGATGCAGTCGGCTCAGGATAGTAAGACCAAGCTCACCGTGTTGTGCTTCAATATCAAGAACTTCCGTGTCATCAATGAGCTGCATGGCAACGCCATTGGCGATAAGGTGCTGCAGCACATGTACACCTCGATTGTATATTCTGAGCTGCATCCGATCTCTTATGCTCGTTATGAGTCCGATAACTTTATCTGCCTCATTCGCCGTGATATGCTCGATACGGATGTGATTTCCCGACTCTGTTCGCAGGAGTATGTCGAAGAGGGTAAGAAGATCGTCTTCCGCAGCAACTGTGGTATCTATCATATTGATAAACCGGATGTTGAGCCTGTCAATGTCTGCGCTCATGCCAAGCTGGCGATTTCGTTTATCAAGGATCAGTTCATTACCCCATGGATTGTCTACGATCATGAGATGCAGAAGTCGGTAATTTCGGATTCCGAGGTGCTCAATCAGCTCGATAATGCGATGGAGAATGACGAGTTCATCCCTTACTTCCAGCCAGTGGTCGACGTCAAGACCGGCAAGATCGAGATGGCCGAAGCCTTGGTTCGATGGAAGTCGCAGAAGCATGGCATGATGTCACCAGCCGTCTTTATCCCTGTCCTGGAGCGTCATGGAGGCCTCTCTCGTGTCGATCAGCTGATGGAACAGCGCGTCTTCTCCATGCAGCAGAAGCGTCTGGCAGCCGGTCGTCCTGTCGTCCCTATTGACTTGAACCTCTCGTGGGTCGATTTCGCTGATACCAAGCTGATTAACCAGTTGCAGGAGCATGTGCTCGATCCTTCTGTACCGACAGATCTCGTGCGTTTTGAGATTACCGAGTCGGCATTCGAGGAGATTGCAGAGAACCGTGTAGACGTCCTTTCGTTCTTCCAGCAGAACAATGTCAAGCTTCTGGTCGATGACTTCGGTCAGGGTTACTCGTTCGGTACGATGAAGAACGTCGACTTCCACATCATCAAGCTTGACAAGTCGCTTATCGACAAGATCGGAAAGAGCCGTAAGATGGACCTCCTCGTAGAGACGCTCATCAACGTCTTCCATAGCCTCAATGCCAAGGTTGTAGCTGAGGGTGTCGAGGAGAAGTCGCAGGTCGAGTATCTCCAGAAGGCTGGCTGTGACTATATCCAGGGTTTCTATTTCTATCGTCCGATGGATGAGGAGTCATTCGTCGCTCTTCTGGAGAAGCAGGAGATGGAAGAAAAGAAGAAGCAATCGTCTGAAAGCCAGGTTGCAACCTCTGAGGAAGATGCTTCTGCCTTGTGGGTAGAACGAGACGTTCTTGAGAAGCAATACTCCAAGATGCAGTCGGCTGTTGAGGAGTCGAAGTGTCTGCGTATGCTGCTCGATGAAATGGATATCCACATCTTCGAGTGGGATGTCAAGACGCATGTCGATAAGGCCTCTGACAAGTTCTGTAAGATGTATGGTCTTCCTAGCAATGAGATTCCAAATATGCCAGAGGAGATTCCTATTGTCATTGAGGAGGATCGTGACCGTTTCCGTGAGTTCTATGGTCGTATTGCCCGTGGAGAGAAGATGGGCTCTGATAGCTTCCGTCTCTTCACGCCTGATGGTAGGGGATACACCTGGTACCGTAAGACCTTCTACACCCTCTTTGATTCAAAGGGAATGCCGATTAAGGCCATCATTACCATGCGCGACTGTCAGGACGAGTATCGCTTCCGCATGCTCCGTGCACGTGACCGTATGCTCACCTTGCGTCAGGAGATCATCACCTTTGTCTATTATGTATCCAACGATACCTTCACGTTCAATATGCAGAACGCTGACGGTGGCGTAGATACCATCGAGCTTCCTAATTATATCAATACGCCAGAGGCGGAAATGACAGCTGACCACAAATACATCTCTTCACAGATTAAGCGTGTCTTGAGTCAGCGTGAGCGTTCTGGTCATATTGACTTTAAGGATGAGCGATTTAACACAGAATTCCGCGCTCATTACATGGTGGTCGATGGCGAATATGGCAGCATGTACGCGATCATCGGTCAGGCCGAAGACATCAACAAGACACGTGAGCGCCTTGATGCCAAGGAGCAGATGCTTCGCATGTCTCGTATCGATGGACTCACTCAGATCTATAACCGAAGCAGCGGTGAGAGTGAGATGGAGAAGCTGATCGAAAGTGGTCAGGCAGGTCTCTTCGGAATCCTTGACTGTGACCGCTTCAAGAGCGTCAATGATAGTTTCGGACACGCAGTGGGTGATGCATTGCTCGTGGCTATTGCTCAGACCCTGAAGAAGTATAATCCAAAGGGTATCAATATGCGCCTTGGTGGTGATGAGTTCGCATTCTTCGTTTCAGGACAGGAGAGTGTTCATTCGTTCAAGGAAGACGTCGCCCGATTCTTTAATGAAATCAGTGCACTACAGATCCCAGGTATCAAGGATTTCCTGATTTCTGTATCTGTCGGCGCTGTCTATTACAATGGTGTCGACGAAGTCAGCTTTGACTCTCTCTACCGTCAGGCCGATATGCTGCTTTATAAGAGCAAGGAATATTTGGGCAATAAGCTGACTATGTAATTTTTGCTTTGCAAGCTATTTTTGATGCAGGAATCTAACACTACGTCCGCAGTGTTAGATTCCTGCATCGTTGATACCAACACTACGTCCGCAGTGTTAGACTCATGCATCGTTGAATCTAACACTACGTCCGCAGTGTTAGACTCATGCATCGTTGATACTAACACTACGTCCGCAGTGTTAGATTCCTGTATCGTGGAAACTGACACTGCGGACGTAGTGTTGATATTAGTGGAGCTGGAGGGGTTCGAACCCTCGTCCAAACGAGGAACATCTGCGCTTTCTACATGCTTATTCCAGCCTGAATTGTCGGGAGCCACCAAGACCTGGACCACCAAGTGACACCGTATCCGCTAAGATTTCACCAGAGCCGCGCGGCCAACGCTGATTAGTCCCGATTTACCTGCACCACCGGTTCCTCAGTCTCGGAACAACGACCTTGGGGTGATGTCTTGTCAGCCGCGCCTTGGCAGCTGATTAAGCCAGTAATCTACTGTACTTCGATTAGGCAGCAAGAGCGTAGTTAGTCTCGCCAATTATATTTCGCCATCGTGGATTATAGTGATAGGTGACGTCTCACTGCATGCTTACACAAAGGCTCATCTCGCTGTCAAAGCCAGTCA
>JAZUDJ010000118.1:0-16120 GCA_045639585.1 Bacteroidales bacterium | reverse complement strand
TTTTTAATCAGAGAATTAGATGCTCCGAGATTGCGTAAAGTCGTGATTTCGGAGCTTTTATCGATCATCAGCATGGAGAGGGCGCCGATGATGTTGAAGGAGGCGATGAGTAGGATGAAGACGACGAGGAGGTAGGAGATCCACTTCTCGATCTGCATGATGCGGTAGGCGTCGGCTTGCTGCTCATGCTGCGTGAGAACACGCAGGTTTAGTGAGGAGTTAGGGTTTAATGAGGAGTGAGGAGTGAGGAGTGAGGAATTGTTAGTGATGCTGCTAAGGATTTTTGCTTTGACCTTATCGGCATCTGTTCCGTCAGAGAGCTTCACTTCATACGCCGTTGTGAGGAGGCTGTCGCCAAGGAGCTCACGAGCGGTGGAGAGGGAGCAGAGGAAATACTGGTCGTCGTATTGTGATTGCTGCACCATGAAGATATTGCTGCAGTAGAGGGGCATCTCGGAGAAGGATTCTTCGGGATTGAGCAGGTCAATTTTGCCGGTGCGACGCGGACAATAGACGCTGAGAGGACGGACGAAGCCGCGGCTCATACCTAAGGTGGCGCCGAGGCCAGCGCCGAGGATGCAGTAGTGTGCAACTTCGTCTTCGAGCAGGAAGCCATCGGTGCCGAGCAGGATACTGTCGATCTGCGTGACTTCGGCAAAGGTGTCTTCCACACCCTTCATCTTGGCAGGAACCTGATGGCCGCTGTAGCTGAGCAGGACGGTCTCTTCGAGGGTGACATTGACTGACTCTACCTCGGGGAGATCCTCAATGAGAGCGCGCAGCTGTGGGTCTTCGGTAAAGCCTTTTCCGACGGTGGCCTCGATGCGCAGATCGGGGTCGAAGCGTGAGGTGAGGTCGCTGACAAGGCCCTCAAAGCCGTTGTAGACAGAGAGGACACAGATCATCGCCGCTGTGATGATACCCACACCGCAAGCAGCCACCAACGTGATTGTGTTGATGGCTGAATGGCTCTTTGGCGCAAAGAGGTAGCGCAGGGCGATGTTGAATGCTAGCATTTTACTTCTTCAGCAGTTCGTCAATACGCTCCAGATAGTCGAGCGAGTCGTCGATGTCAAAGCGGAGCTCTGGGATGACACGGAGCTGATAGCGTACCTTGTTGCCCAAAGCAAAGCGAATGCCACCGACCTGATTATTAAGGTTCTCGACGACGCTTGTGCCACGATCGGATGGGAAGACGCTGACATAGACACGGGCAAAAGAGAGGTCTGGCGCGGTGCGTACGGCACTGACGCTGACCAGCAGGCCGTGGGTCTTGGCGGTCTCCTGTCGGATGATTTCAGCCAGCTCCTTTTCGAGGAGGCGGTTGACTTTGTCTAAGCGGGTATTTTCCAAAATGTAAAATTTAAAATGTATAATGTAAAATTATTTCTTTCGGATGATCGTCAATCCGTCACGCATCGGGAGGATGACTTTCTCAACGCGAGTGTCCTGTGCGATGCGGTCATTGAAGGCCTGCAGGCCACGTGTCTGCGTGTCGGACTCCTTCGGATTCGGATCCAGGACCTTGCCATCCCACAGGGTGTTGTCGGCAATGATGAGGCCGCCTGAACGGACGTAGGGGAGGACGAGGTCATAGTACTCGTTGTAGCAACGCTTGTCGGCGTCTATAAACACAAGGTCCCACAACTCCTCACTCCTCACTCCTAACTCCTCACTTATTTTGGTGATGAGCGATAGAGCATCACCAAAATGCAGGTGTATCTTCTTGCCGAGGTCGCCAGCACGAGACATGACGTCGCGGAGGAAGTCCTCAATCTCATCGAACACCTCTATGGTATGCAGCTCCTCGATGCCGGTGACTGGATCGGGAGTGAGACCTTCGGCCATGCTGAGCGCGCTGTAGCCGCTGTAGGTGCCGAGCTCCAGGATGCGGTGTGCATTGACCATCTGACACAGCATCTTGAGGAGGCGGCCTTGCAGGTGGCCGGAGCACATGCGAGGGTAGGTGAGGCGAAGATGCGTGAGGCGCTGCACCTGATGGAGCAGTGCAGGCTCAGGGTCGATGTGTGCTCGGACGTATTCGTCGAGCGCATCGGCTATCTCTTCGTATCTCAACTCCTTCTGCATTTACTAAATGTATAATTAATAATGTATAATGTAAAATTAAATTTACTTGAGTCGGTTGACCGTATTAATAGATAATGAGTAAGCACCCTTGCTGGTAGCACCCATGAGGCAGGCTACGAGCTCGTCGTCTTCGATGATGTTCTTGGCCAAGAGCTGACGGATGCCGAGCTGCTGGAACATGTGGTCGCTCATTGAGGTATCGGAGAACTGCACAAAGTATGGCTGAATGCCGAAGCTCAGGTTGAGAATTCGCACGATGTGCATGTCGTTGCAGAGTGCATAGATAGGCACCTGAGGACGGAAGGCGCAGAGGGTGCGGCTGGTGACACCTGTATTGTTAGAGGTGATGATCGACTTGATGCCGAGGCTCTCGCTGGCGATGGCTGCATGCTTGCAGATGTAGACGTTGGTGGTGTCTGATACGCCATTGAGGTTGCGTGGCACAGCGTATGGCTGGCTCTCCAGCTCAGCTTCGGCCTCCTTGCAGGCGAGCGCCATGGTCTGCACGGCCTCGCGAGGATATGCACCGTAAGCGGTCTCGCCACTAAGCATCACAGCGTCGGTGTGAGCAAATACAGCATTGGCAATATCGCTGATCTCTGCACGGGTAGGACGTGGATTCTTGATCATGGTGTGCAGCATCTGGGTAGCCACGATGACTGGCTTGTGGCGCTGCATACACTTGCGGATGAGCATACGCTGGATGGCAGGAATCTTCTCCTGTGCTACCTCGATGCCAAGGTCGCCACGAGCTACCATGACACCATAGGCTACGTCGAGGATCTCGTCGATATTGTCGACACCTTCCTGGTTCTCGATCTTGGCAATGATCTTGATCTTAGAGCGCTGAGCGTCGAGGATCTCCTGTATGTCGAGTACGTCCTGCTTAGAGCGGACGAAAGAGTGAGCGATGAAGTCGATGTCCTGCTCGATGGCGAGGTCGATGTTGTGACGGTCCTTCTCGGTGAGCGATGGCAGCTTGATGCTGACGCCTGGCACGTTGACCGACTTGCGCTGGCCGAGCTCGCCGTGGTTCAGAGCCTCTGCGATGAGGACGTCACCCTGCTTGTCGATGATCGAGAAAGCGATCTCGCCGTCGTCGATGAGGACGGTAGCGCCGACAGGGACGTCGTTGCAGAAGTCTGCATAGTTCATCGAGATCTCGTCGTGGGTGGTGCGACCCTCAGGATTGCCAACCATACGGACGTGCTCACCAGGCTCGAAGATGAGCGCCTTGACGGTGTAGTCGTCAGGGAAGGTGGTGGTGCGGATCTCAGGACCCTTGGTGTCAATGAGGATTGGGATGTTCTCACTGACCTCACGCACGTTGGCGATGAGGCGCTTGATACCTTCGTCGTTGGCGTGAGCTGTATTCATTCGTACTACGTTCAAACCGCGCTCATAGAGGTCGCGGATGAAATCTACTTCACAGTTAATGTCGCTGATCGTACAGACGATCTTCGTTTTCTTATCAATCATAAATACCTTAAAATATACTATTTATTAAACACTATTTATTTGCTGCAGTTTGCCTTGAGTCCCTCTATCGCCAACCTATATCCCTCAATGCCAAAGCCGACGATGATGCCGCTGGCGGCCGGGCTGATGTAAGAGTGGTGACGGAACTCCTCGCGCTGATGCACGTTGCTGATATGCACCTCAATGACCGGTGTCTTGACCGCCTTGATGGCGTCGTGAATGGCCACGCTGGTGTGGGTGTAAGCACCTGCATTGAGCACGATGCCGTCCTGAAGACCGATGGAACCTGCTTTCTGTGACGTCCAGGCCTCATTGAAGTTGGCCTCATCGCCGAACCCTGCCATGTGGATCGCATCTACGATGTCTCCTTCGTGATTGCTCTGGTAGTAGGTGATCTCGACGTCAGGATAAGACGCGCGTAGCTTCTCGAGGTAATCCTCGAAAGTCTGAGCACCATAGATTCCAGGCTCACGTCGGCCCAGAAGATTCAAATTAGGTCCGTTGATGATGAGAATTTTCATAATTTTCTTGTTTTATTGGCCAAAAAGACATATATTTGCCGCTGCAAAAATACGTTTTTTCTGCGACATGACCAACAATTACTTCGATAAATATTATTCTTACCTCAAATTTGAGCGAAACTTCACCGAAAATTCAGTGCAGGCGTATCTTTCTGATATCGCTAAATTGCAGAAGTTCGCTGATGGATTGGGTAAACAGCTCACGGAACTGGACCCTATGGAGATCGAACAGTTTATCTGGGGGCTCCACGAAGTGGGTATTGTACCGAAGTCGCAGAAACGTATCCTGGTAGGAGTGAGAGCGTTCTATAAATTCCTGCGTCTGGAAGGCGTGATGGAGAAGGATCCGACCGACTGCATTGACTCGCCTAAGCTGCCGGATGTCATCCCGACGGTATTGACGCTGGAGGAGGTGAACCGTATCATTGCCGTACCAGATCCATCGACCATAGAAGGACAGCGCAACCGAGCCATCCTGGAGACGCTCTATTCGTGTGGCTTGCGCGTGTCGGAGCTGACCGAACTGCGATTGTCACATATCTTTGCCAAGGAAGGATTCATTCAGGTGCTGGGTAAGGGTAGGAAGGAACGTATCGTACCGATTGCCGAGAGCGCGCTGAAGGAGAATGACAACTATCAGGCCTTTCGCTACGAACTGGATGTGAAGCGAGGATTTGAAGACTATGTCTTTCTGAATCGTTTCGGACGGAAGCTGTCGCGTATCATGGTGTTCAAGATCGTGAAGCAATGCTGCCAGCAGGCGGGGATTGAGAAGGAGGTGTCGCCACACACTTTCCGCCACACTTTTGCCACGCATCTGCTGGAGGGAGGAGCCAACCTGCGAGCCATCCAGATGATGCTGGGACATGAGCAGATTTCGACGACTGAGATATATACTAAGGTAGACCGACAGATGCTGCGAGAGGAGATTTTGACCTATCATCCGCGTAATAAAAAGAGGAAAAAAGAGGGAGAATAAGAAAATGTGTATGTATTCTTAAAAAAAACATACGCTATTTTTGCATTTGTTGTAATTTTTGAGTATCTTTGCGCCCGTAGAATGTACTAAAACGCACATTTTGCCTATATACAGCTATTTATTTGAAACAAAATACCAACAATTTTAATTATCAAACGAAATGATTAAGAAACTGTTTTCGACCGTTTGTGCTGCTGTCATGCTTGCAGTCATGGCATCTTGCGGCAAGCTCGATCCACTCACAGCTGACAATTTCGTATGCAACCCTAATCCTCTCGTAGAGCAGGGTGGCATGGTAAATGCTACTGTGACTGTGACCTATCCAGAGAAGTACTTCAACAAGAAGGCAACCCTTACCATTACCCCAGTTATGGAGTATGCTGCTGGTGAGACCAAGGGTACTCCAGTATCTTTCCAGGGTGAGAAGGTAAGTGGCAATGATCAGGAGATTAACTACAAGTATGGTGGTACTGCTACCTTCCGTTGTGGTTTCCTCTACAAGGATGAGATGGCTAACTCACGCCTCCGTCTTGACTTCGTAGCTGATATCAAGGGCAAGCAGATCACTCTCCCTAGCGTATACATCGCTGACGGTGTTATCGCAACTGAGAGCCTCGCTTCTGCTACCAGCAACACTCCTGCTTATGCAAAGGATAACTTCGTAAAGGATACCTTTGATAAGTACATCGCTACTATGATCTATCAGTACCAGAGCACCAACCTCCGTGCTACTGAGAGCGCTAAGAAGCAGGAAGTAAAGGATATGCAGGATGCTATCACTGCTACCAAGGATCAGGAGCGTCGTCAGTTCGAGGGTCTTGACATGGTCAGCACCGCTTCACCTGAGGGTAAGTACTCTCTCAATGAGAAGCTCGCAGCTGGTCGTGAGAAGTCTTCTGCTGCTTACCTCCAGAAGTTCCTCAAGAAGGCTAAGATGCAGGGTGAGATCACTCCTGAGCAGATCGCTGAGGACTGGGACGGCTTCAAACAGCTCGTTGAGAGCAGCAGCCTCCAGGACAAGCAGTTGATCCTCAACGTCCTCGGCCGCATCAGCGATCCTGAGGCTCGTGAGCAGGAAATCCGCAACCTCTCTTCTGCATACAAGGAGCTCGCTGACGAGATCCTTCCACAGCTTCGTTATTCTAAGGTAACTGCTACCGTTCGTAACATCGGTCACACCGATGAGGAGATCGCTGATCTCTGGAAGAACAGCAAGGATGAGCTCACCCTCGAGGAGCTCCTCTACCTCGCTACCAAGAAGGACGCTGCTGAACAGGAGTCTATCTATAAGTTCACTGAGAAGAAGTTCGCTTCTGACTACCGTGCAGCTAACGACCTCGCAGCTCTCTACTACAAGCAGGGCAAGCAGGCTGATGCTGAGCAGATCTGGAAGAACATCCTCGCTAAGGACGCTAACAACGCTCAGGCTAACATGAACATGGGTCTCGTTTCTATGAACGCTGCTGATTGGCAGGCTGCTCAGACCTTCCTCGGCAAGGCTGGTGAGTGTGTAGAGTATGGTGAGGCTATGGGTACCCTCCTTACCAACAAGGGTCAGTACGCTCAGGCTATCTCTAGCTTCGGCGATGCTAAGACCAACAATGCTGCTGTTGCTCAGATCTGTGCTGGCAACTACAGCGCTGCTAAGTCTGTACTTGACGCTGTTGCTAACAAGGACGCTATGACCTACTACCTCAATGCTATCGTAGGTGCTCGCACCAACAATAGCTCAGACGTTCAGAGCAACCTCCTCAAGGCTATCTCAATGGATAGCTCACTCAAGAACAAGGCTCTCAACGACCTCGAGTTCGCTAAGTTCGCTAGCGTAATCAGCGCTCTCTAATCCGGATCGTTTCCGAATTAAAACATAAAAAACAATTCACCATCCTGGTTTGATCCGGGGTGGTGAATTGCTTTTTTTATGACTTGCTATCCTTATTTATATATTTAAGGATAATTTGATAGTGGGTGAAGCTTAGGAGATTTTCATTACCTTTCCGTCTTTGATGAAGAGCAGATAGCCTTCAACCTCTGGATATCCGATCTGGTGCAAGGCTTCCATGTAGTCTTTGACCTGTGTGCGGTAATCCTTGTGATAATGTCCGGTCTTGTAGTCAATGACGATGGCGCGCCCCTCTGGGGTGATGACAAGGCGGTCGATACGCTGTAGCTTGCCTTTGTCGTCGGTAATAGCCTGTTCGTTGAGAATGGTCAGCGTAGGGGCAAACCAGGGTTGCACCTTAGGATTAGCCAGCAGCTGGCTGACAATCTGCTGCATCTCTTCCTCGCAGATAATCTCTGGATTGATGATGCCACGCAGATAGAGCGAGTGAATGGCAGAGGTGGCATCGTCGAGCGTGCGAATCTCCTGCAATGCACGGTGGATGTAGGTGCCTTTGTCTTTGGCTGTAACGTCTGGTAGAAGAGGACTGTGGAGGACTTTGACCTTCGGTAATTTTGTGGCAGTAGGGAAGAGCTGATCGTTGCTGCAGGTTACCACATTCTCTTCTTCGTCTTTCTTTTGCTTCGTGTCTTTTGGTTCCTCTTGCTCTTTCCTGCGACCGTCGCCATCTGTCATACTGGTCTGGCCGTCAGATAAGTCGCAATACTCGGACAAGAGGTTTTCCAGCATGCATCCTCCGCTCTTTCCCGTTGGCTTTGGTGTCATGATGATCATGGCTTCCTTAGCGCGAGTAAAGGCTACGTAAGCGGTGTTGAGATTGTCGATGACTGTGCGAAGGCGTTCTTCGTCAAACTCTTTTGAGAAGATGGTGTTGCTCAAGGACTTTTCGAACTTGATAGGTAAAAGGATATCTTGAGTAAACGGTTCCTCCTTTGGCTGGCACCAGATGACCTCTCCATGAGTCGTGTCAATGTCCATATCCCAAGAGGCGTATGGCAGGATGATGGCTGGCATACCCAGGCCTTTGGACTTATGAATGGTGAGAATCTGGATAGCATTCTGGCCATCAGGCGTAGAAATGCTCTTTGTGCATCCGCTCTGGTCCCACCATTGTAAGAAAGAGGAGAGATCAGAACCCTGTGTGCCGGCAAAGCTGTGCACCAGATCGCGGAATGCTTGCAGGAAAGGTGCATCCAGCTGCTGTACAGGTTGTGGTAGCTTGCCAATGATCTGCTCAGTCATCTCATAGATAGGATGATGTGCCAGCATCTTATCAAAGAGGCTTTCTCTTGATTTCATCGCAAAGAACTGGCTCAAGGCTTCGCTCGGAGTACAGCCTTCGAGCTGGAAAAATCCTGTATGTGCTACCATGCGCTGGATGTCAGACTCAGGTGTCTGTAAGTGTCGCATCACATTGATAACCGTCTGCACAGAAGGTCTGGCAGAGATCAGCAGCGCCTCATTGGAGATAATATCCATATTATAAGGACTGTCAGGATGCTCCTGCTTATATTTAAGGAGTGTCTCTGCTACCTTGCTGCATTCGGCCTTCTTACGGCATAGGATGGCGATGTCTTTGGCTTGGAATCCGAGGTCCATGAGGCGGATAATCTGCTCTGGCAGTCGTCGCATGGCCTCTGTTTCTTTGTCGTCAGCACTCGGCTTGTCGATTACTTTGCCCTCATTGTCATGACATTCCAGAAACTCAACGCTTACCAGGCCCTTAGGTGCGGAAGGATCATTCTTGAGGCCTTGTGGCAGATCCTGTTTCAAGTCTCGGTATATGCGAGTGATCTGCTCGGATTCGACCAAGCGGTCAAGACGCTCGGCTGCCGCTTCGAAGAACTGATTGTTGAAAGAGACAATAGACTCTAAGGAACGCCAGTTGATCTTCAGCGCCTCTGGATCCTCAAAGTGCATGCCGGGGTGATAACGATTGAGCTGAGAGTCAAGAAGCCCCCAGTCGCTGCCACGCCAGCGGTAGATACTTTGCTTAACATCGCCAACGATCAGATTCTGGTAGCCTTGGCTCAAAGAATTGTCAATCAGCGGCACGAAATTACCCCACTGCATGCCAGAGGTGTCCTGGAACTCGTCGATCATGTATGACTTGATGCGCGTACCTGTCTTCTCATAAATAAAAGGAGCGTCATCGGGTCCTATCAGTCTGGAAAGCAGTTCGTTGGTGGAACTGAGCAACATCATGTTCTGCTCGTCGCAATAGACCTTTAGCTCTTCGTCGATGTTGGCCATGATACCCAACTCGTAGAGGTTGCGAGCAATGGCTTTTGCCGTGCAGTAATCGCGATATGGCTTGCCGATGAAATGCTCGACACAGCGCGAGAAGACGTCTTTGATGGCGGCTTCTGTCTCAGTCGGAAGGCCTTTAGCGTAAGGACTCTTTTTCGTGAACCAGTTGTCTGGGTTTTCTGCAGCGTTGACAAAAGTAGCAGTTGGCTCTGGGATCTTGCCAGATTCGTAATTGGCCCAATCGGCCAGTCTGCTTGGGAAGGATTTGTAGAAGTCGCTGATCTGAAGGCCGTATTTCTCAAGTGTATCAAGACCGTCCTGCCCCAGGCGTTTTACATTCTCGCGCCATTCCTGACGGATACTTTTAATCAGCTTTTCATAAGCTTGTAAGGCCTTCTTGTCCTTGGTGAACTCTTTGATTTTCTGGCTGTGATTGCGGTATTCTTCGCTGTTCAACGCCTTCTTGGCCATCTTGAGGAGTGGCTCGCGGAAATCCCATCCAGCGCCTTCTTCATTGCGCTTCTCGGAGAATTCTACCAGCCAGTCAAAGGTCTCTTTCTGTTTGCGTTCGTCGAGTTTGTCAAGGAAGTTAGAGAGAGTCGCATCCAGTGTTTTATCGAGATCCATCTCAATCTCGTAATTGCCTGATACATTGAGCTCTCTTGCAAAACTTCTGACTACTTTCTGAAAGAAACTGTCAATGGTGCTGATGTTGAATGATGCATAGTCGTTGAGGATCTGGACCAGCAGATCCTTGGCTTTTCTGCTGATCTGATCTGGTGTCTTGCTACCATCTGGATTGACGTCTTTCCAATAGTGTGATTCCTGAGGATTGACGCTCAAAAGATACAGTTCCTCAATGATACGACCTTTCATCTCGGCCGTTGCCTTATTGGTAAAGGTGACGGCCAGAATCTCGCTGAAGCGAAGTTCTGTGCAGGATGAATCAGGAAGCTCAGAGGGCAGGAAGAGCTGCTTGAGGTAAAAACCTGTCAGTAGGTGCGTCTTGCCTGAACCGGCAGATGCTCTATAGATATTGAGCGGATGTTCTTTTTCGAGAGTAATCATGAGGCAAATGAAGATAGTTTCTTCTTCTTCGATTGCAAATATAGACTTTTTCTATAGAAAAAACAAGATAGAAGCGCAAAAAGTCTTAAAAAATGTCCAATTAATTGGTAAGTTCTTATTTTTTTTGTAACTTTGCCCCCCGAAATAACGACTAATTTGAATGAATAAAATTTTTTACGCAATAAGTGCTCTGTTTTTGTTGGCTGCGGTCAGCGCTTGTGATGTCGACATGTGTATGGTCGACTGGAAAGGAAAGCTCTCAATCGGAGAGGTGACTATCAGCCATACACTTGATCAGGAGCAGCAAAAGGTTGTCATCTCTTTGCTCGATAATATGGTGAAAGTCGAAAGTTGCCAGTTCTATCAGGGAGCCCAGTCCCGCCTGACTTCTCGAGCTAACTATTCTTCTGTTTTTTCGACCAACTCGGATTCTTTGAAACTGACTGAATTTACGGATGCGAATGGTAAGATGACCATCACAAAGAATTCTGCTTTTGTTGATTATGTCCATCTTCTTGATAAGCGAGCTTATCGCCATACATTGGAAAATGGTACAGTCAAAGTAGATACTGTCCGCTTCACTCAGATTTATAAGATGCCTACGGCTTCTGGTCAGGACAATGGTCGTCTTTGGGTCGGTCCTGTGACTGAGATGTGTATTCCTGAGGATTACTACATCGGAAAATTTGAGGTGACACAGGCCCAGTGGATGGCCGTTATGGGAAAGTGGCCAACCGGTCGTCGCTGTGTTGAGAGTATTACCCGTCAAGATAGTGCATGGTATACTTGTGTAGGCGCAGGGCCAGATTATCCTGCTTATAATGTCTGGTATGCCGATGCCGTTGCTTTCTGTGAGCGCCTCAATGAAATCTGCCACATGCCAAATGCTCAGGGTATGCGCTTCCGCCTTCCTTCAGAGGCGGAGTGGGAGTGTGCCGCTCGTGGTGGCCGATATTCCTGCGGATTCCTTTATCCGGGTAGTGATACTTTCTCAGAGGTAGCTTGGAATGCTACTAATGCATCCTCTCAGGGTATTGGAGCAGCTGATTATGGCATGCATCCAGGTGGTCAGTTGCGTCCTAACGAGCTTGGCATCTATGACATGGCAGGCAATGTCTCTGAGTGGGTAGAGAATGCTTATTATCGATATTCTTATCGCGATAGCATCGCTACTCCGGCTTTCAATGCAAAGCACCTGCCTCTGCATGCTAATGATGGCTACGTTGGCGATACGCTTATTACCCGTGGCGGATCTTGGTATCAGTCGAGTGGTTCTTCTTTTGACAATGCCGGTCGTCAGGAGTATACCGGTGGTGCCAAGGATACCAATCGTCTTCAAAGTATGATTATGCATTGCGGCTTCCGCATTGTTCTTGCAAAATAAGGCTGCATTGTTTCAACTTCCAGCAGATAGCTGGTAAAAATAAATTCAAATTCCCAAGCCATGACAAAGAAGGGTATTCTTCTTATGCTCTATTCTTGTTTGATGATGCTGATTTCAGTGTCGTCTGTCAGGGCTCAGCACTTGTTGTACCCCACTCATTTTGACTTGAGTGAGGTTACTCTGCTTGATAGTCCATTCAAGCAGGCGCAGGATCGGAACTATAAGACCTTGCTCGATTATCAGGTCGATCGCCTTCTGACTCCTTATGTCCGTCAGGCGGGCTTGAGCGATGCTCCTGGTAAATATAATGGTTGGGTAGAGAAGAATAAGCCTTATACCAACTGGGCCTGGCAACCGGATCTGGCGATGGATGGCCATGTGACAGGACATTATCTTTCGGCTCTTTCTATGAGTTATGCATCTTGTCGCGATGAGAATATGCGCGCTCAGCTGAAGGAGCGTATCGATCATATCGTGGATGTCCTTTCTGACTGTCAGGCTGTCTTTGACGATGATAAGAGCGGATTGAAAGGATTTATCGGAGGTGTTCCTGATAATGAAATCTGGAAGGCTCTGTACTCTGGAGACTACCGTGTATATAACCAGCGTGGCAACTGGGCTCCTCTCTATTGCGAACATAAGGTGCTGGCTGGTTTGCGCGATGCATACGTTCATGCTGGTAATGCCAAGGCGCTTGAGGTTTTCCATAAGATGGCAGACTGGATCATTGAGTTGGTTCACAACTTCAAGGATGCAGACATGGAGATGCAGATCCTTCAATGGGAGCCAGGTGGCGTCAATGAGGTTTTGGCCGATGCTTATAAACTGTTTGATGACAGCAAATATATTAAGGCTGCGAACAAATACTCTCATCAGATCATTGTCGAAAATGTCCTTCGAGATGGACCTAACCATGGATTCCTCGATCTGAAGAATGTCAATGAGACCTCTGCCAAGTTCGTCGGCTATGCTCGTATCAGCGAATTGAAGCATGAAGACCGTTATGATCGTGCGGCAGATGTATTTTGGGATGAGGCTGTCAATCATCGTATGACCGCTATCGGAGGTACGGGTGTCAATGGAACTTTCCAGCCAGTCAATAAGAGTACACGTTATATCTCAGAGCTTAATGGTCCTGATGCTTGTAGTACTTATAATCTGCTTAAGTTGACCGAGCGCCTCTTCGACCGTTCTCGCAATGCACATTATGCTGATTATTATGAAGTAGCCATGCTCAATCATATCCTTGGTAATCAGGATCGGGAGTCTGGCGGCTATGTCTTCCATACATCTCTTCGTCCAAATACCTATCGTATCTATTCTCAGCCGAATGTAGCTATGTGGTGCTGTGTGGGTACTGGCATGGAGAGCCAGTCGAAATATGGAGACTTCATCTATACGGTCAATCAGGATACGCTCTTTGTCAATCTTTTTATCGCCAGTGAACTGAAGAATGAGAAGTATGCACTTACGCAGGAAAGCAAGTTCCCATTTGGCGAGAAGAGTAAGATCACGATCAATAAACCAGGTAATTATGTAATTGCTGTCCGTCGTCCATCCTGGACCAATCAGGATTACGATGTGAAGGTCAACGGCAAACAGCCAAAGAATTTCGTCTCTTTCAAGAAAGACGAAGAGTGCTATTATGTGTCTTGTGGAAAGAGCTGGAAGCAAGGAGATGTCATTGAGATCAAGTATCCGATGTCTTTCTCTTTTGAAGAATGTCCGCGCGTACCTACTTATATTGCATTGAAGTATGGACCAACTGTCCTGGCAGGTGTTACTGAGACCAGTACTCGTAAGGCTCCATTTGAGCATGAGTACGCTGGAGCAGGTCGTCGCGATCACTCTAATGCTGATCGTCAGCCACAGCATAGTCTGGCCATTGCGCCAATGCTGATTACAGAGCGCTCGCAGATACCTACTCGTATCAGTGTCGTGGATCCTTCGAATCTGGAATTTGAGGTCAATGCTTCTGCTCCGGGTTCTGCTTTCGATAAGGTTGAGGTTCGTCCGCTTTTCCAGACGCAACATAAAAAGTATACGGTTTATTGGAATCAGCAGACCGAGAGTGCTTGGCTTCGCAATCCTCTCTATCTCCGAGAGAAGGAAGCTCAGCTTCTGGCTAAGTTGACTTTCGATGCAGTAGAAGTCGGAGAACCGTCCAGTGAAGCCGCTCATAACGTGCAAGTCGGTGAGGCTCACAACAGTGGTAAGCTCAACGGCAATACTTTCCGTTCTTGTCAGCCTGGTGACTGGTTCCAGTACGACTTGGCACTTGGCAATAATGTTCCATTGGCCATGGGCGATAGTGTGACCCTTCAACTTCGTTTCTCTTTGCTCGACCGTGGTCGTAAAGGCGCTATCTATGTGAATGGTAAGCTGACTCGAGCCATCATCATACCGGCCAAGGTCAGCAATGCTACCAAGGATCGTTTCTTCGATTATGCAGTTACTGTCAGTGCAGATAACATGGTGGGCAAAAAGACTATTCCTGTCCGCTTTGTTGCTCCTGATGGTGCATTCCCAAGACTGTATGGATTGAAGCTATATAAGAAGGAATAAAACGGAATCAAAAGACACACTCCTTTAGAGCTGTGATATTACCCCCATCACCATATAATATGTCATCACAGCCGTCAGTATCACTTTTATTACAGTCGTAAACAGAAACGACAGAAATGAGAGGAACGCTACCCACAGCGCCTTGCCAAGTCGCTGCGAATTGGAATACTCTCCAACGAAGGCTCCAACTAGTGGACCTAAGATCAATCCCATCGGCATAAAGAAAAGTCCTACCATAAGTCCCAACGTCGTGCAGAGTACCGCTTGCTTCGAACCTCCTCCTACTCGAGTGAGAAGGATCGGCGCTAAATAGTCGAGGACTGCGGCCACAACTGTCAGGATGATCATGGTGATGAGCAACGGAGTGCTGATGCTACCCGGGATGAACCAATAGATAATGGCAAGTCCGGCCAGGCTCAAAGGAGGTCCTGGCAAAGCTGGAACGATGGCACCGATCATGCCCACGGTGGTGAGGATGATTGCCAGAACGATCATTGTGATTGTAAGTGCTGTCATAGTTTTTGGAAATGGTTAATTGAAAAACTTCGCGGCAAAGATACTTCTTTTTTCTTATTGCTATCCAAAATTACCTATTTTTTGTACCATTCGATAAAATAATAGTCTTTTTTCTCTCGAAATTGTAAAATTTACGTTATCTTTGTGGCGATAAAACTCTTGTACTATATACTAACACAAAATAATCAGTAAATGAAACTTACAGACATCCTCACTCCCGGTTTTGATAAAACCGAGTGGGAGAGCAAAGGCTATCAGTTGCCTTTGTTCGACATTGCTGCCGTAGCGAAGAAGACTCACGACGAGCCAACCTGGCTTCACTTCGGCGCTGGAAACATCTTCCGTGCTTTCCCAGCAGCCATCCTCAATGATGCACTCAATAGCGGTAAGTACGACCGTGGTGTCATCGTAGCAGAGAGCTTCGACTACGAGATCATCGACAAGGCTTATCGTCCTTACAACAACCTCTCGCTCCTCGTGAGCCTCCAGTCAAGCGGTACCATCGAGAAGAAAGTCATCGCTTCGGTTACTGAGAGCCTCAAGGCCGATCCGCAGTTCGGTGACGACTGGGCTCGCCTCCAGGAGATCTTCCGTGCTCCATCGCTCCAGATGATCACCTTCACCATCACCGAGAAGGGATATTCTTATAATGACGCCGACCTCGCTCGTGGCCTTGCTCCAGTCTTTGCGATGGGTAAAGTCTGTGCACTCCTCCTTGAGCGCTTCAAGGCTGGTGCACTTCCACTCACCGTACAGAGTACTGACAACTGTTCGCACAATGGCGACAAGGTCAAGGCTGGCGTCTTGGCTTACGCTCAGAAGTGGGTAGCTGACGGTTTGGCTCCTGCTGAGTTCCTCGCTTACCTCCAGGATGAGAGCAAGGTGACCTACCCTTGGTCAATGATCGATAAGATCACTCCACGTCCACACGAGAAGGTACAGGCTATGATTGCAGCCGACGGCTTCGAGGATAACGAGACCATCATCACCGACAAGAAGACCTTCACCGCTCCATTCGTCAATGCAGAGGAGGTGCAGTATCTTGTCGTTGAGGATAACTATACCAATGGTCGCCCACCACTTGAGCTCGGTGGTGCACTCTATACCACTCGTGAGACCGTCGATCAGGTTGAGACCATGAAGGTTACTACCTGTCTCAATCCTCTCCACACCGCCATGTCAATCTATGGTGTGATGTTGGGATACGATCTTATTTCAGCAGAGATGGCTGATGACGATCTCCGCTCATTCATCCAGAAGATTGGTTACATTGAGGCAATGCCAGTAGTTACTGATCCAGGTGTCCTTAATCCTTACGAGTTCATCGGTACCGTCATCAACAAGCGTCTGCCAAACCCATTCATGCC
>JAZUDJ010000117.1:0-18819 GCA_045639585.1 Bacteroidales bacterium | reverse complement strand
TCATAATCCTTCTCCATACGTTTTCTGCCACTTGTCAGACACTTTTGAGTTTGGTAGCTACAAAGGCTTTACTTTGAGTGATGTCATTGACATGGGTTCTATGTATATATATTGGTGTGTCTATAACATCAAGCACTTTCTGTTAGAAGACAGCGTGATGGAGGAGATTCATCAGATATATCCAAATCAATACACATCTCCAGTCTTTGAAAAAGCAAGAAAGAGCAATCTTGATCATTGGAGGGATGATTTTGAAGATGATTATGCCGAAGATGATTACTATGAAGGATTGGACGATGACGACACTCCTACATACGACCGATATGGAGGATCGTATGCTCAGGACGTGATGGGATATAGCGATGATGACATCGAAACTATTTTTGATGGTGACCCTGATGCATATTGGAATATTGACTAATACTACTATTATGGAACAGAAACAAGAATTATCTACAATCTCTCCCGCATTGAGAGCGAAGTCTAAAGAAGAACTTCTAGCAATTATAGCCAGAAAAGATGCGGTAGAGTTGAATCTACGAAAGGAGATTCTAAGATTAAAAGAATTAGCAAAGACGGTAGAATACACGGATGATCTTTCAAATCAACCACCCCAAAGAAAACCCGTCTGCATTAAGACTAGATTTGTCGAAAGGGTAAAGACTCTGTTCTGGCAATTCCCAATTTATGTTATCTCCCCAAACCGTAAACTATATAATGAATAATAGTCATCTACATGAAAACGAGATATATTGCAATTTGCGTTCTTCTTTTCTTCTCATCGATTATCCTATTAGGTTGCAGTACAGATAAATCTCAATCGACTATAGACGATTTTTATCTTGTGCATATAGAAGATAATAATATACCTATTAAAGTTATAGAAGATGGATTACTTTTACCAACATTATGTAACTTTCGAGACACTATAATTATAGAAAACGGCGACACTATACAATATCCTATCGCAGATGACGAATTTGTTACATACTTGTGTTTCGATAAAGATAGTATTAGGTTAAAGTCACTAACTCCAATGTCTAATTGTGGTATCGCATTGTGGGGCTCGGAAGGTTGTGAATCAGGTTATATGACATACTCAACGAAGGAAGGAAAATACTATATCTACTCTGGTTCATATAATCAATGGAAAGTGAAAACTCTTGATGGCCTTGAGAGAGTTGGTGTTGTCTATTTCCCATATCCCTATAGGAAAGATTGTTTCTGGATGACACCTGATGAGTTGGCAAAATACTGTCCTACATTTATAAAGAGATTGGAATATAATAAAGACATATTTGCCCGAGAAGAATATGATTACGATGATGTTGATACGGACTCACTTCTTCAATCTTTTTTCCAGACCAACGAATCTTTTGAACAGGAAATCAGCAAGATTGGATCATGGACAGTAATTTCTTCTTTTTCAGATGATAAGAAAGTGCGATTGTTTACAATAGATTGGGGTGGAGCAATAGCAACAGGTACAAGTTATATTATTTATCGAGATGAAGAGTCGAATATAACAGTTAAGAAAATTGCAGAAATCAAACCTTCAGTTGATGGTGGAGTCGATTTGTCTGCATTATATCTATCTGTTAACAACGCGATAAACGGATACTCTGTTAACGGCATTTTCGGTTATAGTCGCGTAGAGTCAGAATACTTATACGACACGTTATTTGTCTCAAAGGATTTCTTAGAATCGGATTGTTTCGATATTTATGATTATCAAAACGAATAGAAGAGTATGAGAAACAAAATATTTATCACTATTTTGATATTGCTTATGCTATGTTCATCATACGATGTCCTGAAGCAAATAAGTAATCCAAGAATCAGGCACGCAATACCAGATAATACACTACCTCCGGTTAACGAAACTATTCAAGATACATTACTGTTTAGTAACGATACTATATATATGTCTACCTCACTAAATTTGCACGGTGGTGATGCTGACTATAAAAAACAGCAGCTATTACAAATTGAACTATTGTTATCTACAGAAGAAAAGGTTATCTCTGGTTGTAAAAACTACCAGGAGGTGATGCATAAACTGATGGAAAACAATTGGAAAGGCATAGTAGATGATGCTAACAATACGACATCTTGTTATCGGGAACGTTATACAATAAATCAGACAAAATCGTTACCAGGTCTTAGCACTTACTGTCTCAAAAAAATATATGAATGGGGAGATGGACAGACTGGTCATGTCTCTATTTCTGAAAGTAGGGGCACATACGTTGATTCTACATTGTAAAAGATCAGACTTGAAGACATTGTGACTAAAGAAAAGATAGATGATGTATTAACTATCGCAAGAGATCACATTCTAGTTATGTGCAAAGAAGGACGTGACTCGATTGCTTTTGGATGGACGGAAGATAACTCATCGCTTTATGACAAAGAGTACCTTTTAGAGATTGCATGTTTTACTAGAAAAGGGATTCTTTTTACTGATACGATGTGGCCAACCTCAGTACACCTTTTATTGCCCTATGGTGAAATAATAGAATGTATTGATCCAAAATTCACTCTACCAAATCAGATTCACAAACAATATTGACCAAATCACAAATATGATAAATAGTATAGTTCAATTTATTGCTAATATCTTTAGGTCAAAGCCTAAAGAAAATGTCTTCCACATAAGTTTCAACAAAGAGACAAATAGTCTTTGGTATTTTGACTATCCGAATTGGAAGGGGGCTCGCCATAATCTTCAAATGGTTAACGGAGCAGATAGTTTTTTGAATTATTATAATCGGCTTCATCCTAATGGAGATATTCCGGATGGTTGCACCGCGAGGGTTGAGCTGGATGCTGAAAGGACCAAAGAGCCAATTGTGTCATATGAATCAGATGGAAGATACATAAAGTTTTCAAAGATTGGATCTGATAAGTATGGTGTCACCTATAAGGTTGAAAATCTTGATGGCTTTAACAAAACGGTTTGGTTTTGCCCAGTCATGCTATTCTTCCTTGGTGAATATCCAAAATATATCTATATAAAGACAACTTGATTTGAGTTTGTCATGTACAGCTACTACGAAGGATATGAGAAGAAATAATACTGTGAGGATTATATTATGGATGTGCTCTACAACTCAAAGAGCAGAGTATGGCAAACAGATCGTATTTCAAAAATGTAAAGTGAAGATTGCACCAAGGATTTAAAAATATTATAGTTTGTGGCGTAAAATATGTCACAAAAGGCATTTACATACATTCTGCAAAAACGTAACTGTTAGATTTTCGGGGAATTAGTTGGATTATAAAAAAAAAATGTGTATATTTGCGCCCGCCTTTTAAAGTAAAAGGATAAAGGATAAGGTAAAAATCCGGATAGATAAAAATATAAAACGAAAATATTATGCAGAATTTTGTACAGGAACTCAAGTGGCGTGGCATGATCCAGGACATGATGCCAGGCACCGAAGAGCAGCTCCAGAAGGAGATGACCTCCGCTTACCTCGGTATTGACCCAACTGCCGATTCCCTCCACATCGGCCACCTCGTAGGTGTTATGATGCTCCGTCACTTCCAGAAGTGCGGCCATAAGCCATACGCTCTCGTGGGTGGTGCTACTGGTATGATCGGTGACCCATCGGGCAAGTCTAAGGAGCGCGTGCTCATCGATGAGGCTATGCTCCGTCACAACCAGGAGTGCATCCGCAAGCAGCTCTCTAAGTTCCTTGACTTCGATAGCGACGCTCCAAATGCAGCCGTAATGGTCAACAACTACGACTGGATGAAGGAGTTCTCTTTCCTCGACTTTATCCGCAACATAGGTAAGCTCATCACCGTCAACTACATGATGTCGAAGGATTCTGTGAAGCGTCGTCTCACCGGCGAGAATGGTGCTGACGGTATGTCATTCACCGAGTTCACCTACCAGCTCCTCCAAGGCTATGGCTTCCTCCACCTCAACGAGGTAGCCAACTGTAAGCTCCAGCTCGGTGGCGCAGATCAGTGGGGCAACATCACCACCGGTACTGAGCTCATCCGCAAGGTGACTGGCAACGAGGCTTTCGCACTCACCTGTCCACTCATCACCAAGGCTGACGGCAAGAAGTTCGGCAAGACCGAGAGCGGCAACGTATGGCTCGACCCTAAGCGTACCTCTCCTTACAAGTTCTATCAGTTCTGGCTTAATGTCACAGACGATGATGCTAAGCGTTATATCCGTATCTTCACTTCATTGACTCAGGAGGAGATCCTCGAACTTGAGAAGCAGCAGGAGGAGGCAGCTCACCTGCGTCCACTCCAGAAGCGCCTCGCTCAGGAGCTCACCGTCATGGTACACAGCCAGGAGGACTTTGAGATGGCCGTTGCAGCTTCAAACCTTCTCTTCGGCAACGGTGGTGCTGAGGAGCTCCGTAAGTTCGACGAGCAGACTCTTCTCCAGATCTTCGAGTCAGTTCCAACCTTCGAGGTAACAAAGGCTCAGATGGCCGAGAGCGCCAAGGCTGTTGACCTCTTCGCTGAGGGTATCGGCATTTCTAAGGGTGAGTTCCGCAAGCTCGCTCAGGGTGGTGGTATCAGCCTTAACAAGCAGAAGCTCGGCGCCTTCGATCAGGAGATTACCGAGGCTGACTTGCTTCAGGGTAAGTATCTCATCCTCCAGAAGGGTAAGAAGAATTACTTCCTCGTTACCGTTAAGTAAAAGAGTTAAGAGTTTAGGGTTTATAGTTTAGAGTAGTAGTTAAGTAGGATAGTTGAGAGTTCTTTTGTAGAAAGATATTGCGCAACAAAACACTAATTTACTCTAAACATTTCAAACTACACTAAACTCTAAACTTTAAGCTCTAAACTAAAGCTCATGGAGTACCTCATAGTATGCCCGCTGGTTTTTCTGGCGGGCTTTATCGATGCCATTGCCGGCGGTGGTGGCCTGATTTCGTTGCCTGCATATCTGTTGGCAGGCTTGCCACCACACATGGCCATAGGTACGAACAAGCTCAGCTCTGCAGTCGGAACCACCGTAGCTACGGCGCAATATGCCAGCAAAGGTTATATGCTCTGGAGCATGGCCTTGCCGTCATGCATCCTTGCCTTGCTTGGTTCGTGGGTTGGCTCGCAACTCTCGCTGCTGGTTCCTGACCGCGCGTTTATGATTGTGATGCTCATCGCCTTGCCGCTCATCGCCTTCTATGTCTTCACACACAAGACGTTGGCGCGTGACACGGAGCCTATCGTCAACACGCGCACCTGGGTGGTAGTCCTTGCCTCGGCCTTCTTCATCGGCATGTACGATGGCTTCTATGGCCCTGGCACTGGTACCTTCCTGATGCTGTTGCTCACAGGTATGGCACACCTCACGCTTCGTCGGTCGGCAGGTATCACCAAGGTCATCAACCTCTCGTCGAACATCATGTCGCTCTGCGTCTTCCTGCTCAATGGCACGGTAGTCCTGCAGCTCGGCCTTGTCGCCGCCGTCTTCAGCGTGGCAGGCAACTATCTCGGCGCACGTTCATTCATAAAGAAGGGCGAGACCATTGCTCGCCCTGTCATTATCACGGTGTTGACTATTCTGATTGTGAAGGTTATTTACGACGGAATTTGATTATCATAACATAACAAGAAAGAGTCCGCAACTGTCATTTTATTGCGGACTCTTCTTTTATATTATATAATATGTATTACTTGAACAGTCTCTGTGCGAGATCATACAAATTCTGTCTCCAAGCTTCCCAGCTGTGACCACCTGACACCTCGCCGTACTCATACTTGACACCTGCCTCGTCAAAGACCTTGCGGCAGTTCACGCCATTCTGATATGCAATGTCGGTAGGTCCGCCCTGGGTGAAGACAAATTCCTTCCAGGTCTTGTTGATTTTCTCTGCATTCTTGAAGACACCGAGGCGCTCTGCCTCTGCCTTGAAGTCGCTACCTGGCTTGAAGCTGCTGCTGAGTACCCATACGTAGTTGAACATATCGATGTTCTGTAGACAGGTCTCGAGCGTCTCCATGCCACCCATTGACAAGCCAGCCATAGCGCGGTTCTTGCGGTCGGTGAGTACGCGATAGTTGCTCTCGATGAATGGGATGATATCGGTGGTCATATCCTGGGCAAAGAGAGGTATCTCGCCAGTGAAGTCGCCAGGAACGTCGATGCTTCCGTTTGGCATAACAACGATCATTGGCTTGATTTTGCCATCTGCCAAGAGGTTATCGAGAATGTTGCCTGCAGCGCCAGCTCCTGGCCAAGAGGTATCGGTATCGCCACCGCCGTGAATCAGGTAGAGGACAGGGAGTTTCTGCGATGACTTCTCATAGCCGGCAGGAGTCCAGACACGCATGGTACGAGTCGTGCCAAGGGTCTTCGACTCATAGCTGCGAACCGCCATGGCGCCGTGCTTGATGTCCTTGTGATAGGCAAAGAACTCATCGCCCTTAGGAGCCACCATGGCAGTAGCGCCAAGCTCTACGGTCGATGGAGCCTTAGGGTCATAGACCTGCACGCCGTCCACCACGAAGTGATAACGATAGACACCTGGTGTGACGTTTGGCACGGTGAAGCTCCACACACCATTAGGTGCTTCCTTAGCCTCGACCTTAGCGCCCCATGGCATAGCGTCGCCAGCCAGAGAGACGGTGCGAGCCTTAGGCGCATAGATACTGTAAGTGACACTTCCGTTCGGATTCACACGTACTGACTGCAGTGTGTCATTCGGAGTAGGAGTACGTTGCCACTGTGCAGAGGCCGGGAGGGATACGGCTGCTAGAAGTGCAGCAGCTGCGATAGTCTTGAGGGTTTTCATAGATGATTGTATTTATAGTTAACAGAAGATTTCTTCGATGCTGCAAAGATAAGTCAGTACTCACTCGGCGCTACCCCGAACTGCTTCTTGAAGCTCGTAGAGAAGTGCGACAACGTGCTGAATCCCGTCAGCAGCGAGATCTCCGAAATATTGTACTTTCCTTCCTTGAGAAGCTCAGCCGCACGGTTGAGCTTATATTGTTTGAAGAAGACGCTTGGGTTCTCTCCCGTCAGGCCCTTGATCTTGTAGTAGAGCTTCGAGCGCGAGATGTGCAGCAGCTCGGTCATGCGCGTGATGTCCATGTCCGGGTTGGCCAATTCCTCCTCCATCAGCTTATACAGCTCGGTCATGAAGGCGTTGTCCTGGCTCGAGAGCGCGTTCTCCTCCAGCGCGTCCGTCTGCGTATTTGCCAGCAGCAACTGGCGCGTATGGTTGCGGCTGTCGAGCAGGCTCTTGATGAGCGCTTGCAGATAAGCAGGGTCGAAAGGCTTTGATACATACGCCATTGCGCCTGCCTGCAGACCCTCCACCTGATCCTTGACCGTAGTCTTGGCAGTAACCAAGATGACTGGGATGTGGCAGAGCTGCGGGTCGTCCTTGATCTGCTGGCAGAGCTGCACGCCTGAGGTCCCCGGCATCATCACGTCGCTCATGATCAAGTCCACCTCCTGGTCCTGACGCTGCAGTGTCTCCAGTGCCGATTCCGCGTCGAAGCGGCAAGTGACGCGATACTGCTGGCCGAGCAGCAGCTTGAGATAATGGATCACCTCCACATCATCATCCACCACGAGCAGATGCGGCTTGCTCTGATCCGAAGCCTCCGATGAAGCTGCATCCATGTCCGATGTCCCATTCTCCGACGAAGCCGAAGCCGTCTGCTGCAACGGGAAGAGTACCGACTGGTTCTGCTCCTGCTCCGCATACTCACTCTCCTTATACGCCGACTTATTGATAGGCAGGAGCAATACGAACTGGCTGCCCTGACCGTCCGGATTATCCAGCACCTTCAGCGCGCCGTGGTGCAATAACGCTAAGCTGCGGGCATAATACAGGCCAATGCCTGTGCCCCAGTTGAAGTTGCTGCCATTCTTGGTACTCTGCAGCTGGTAGTAGCGCTCGAATATCTTCTCGCGCTTCTCCGCAGGAATACCCATACCGTTGTCCGTCACACAGATCTTGACATACTGGTTGTCAGTCATTTCCTCCGGCTGGCCGAAGAGCGAAGCCGCCTCGTCACGCGTCACCACATCGAAGCTCAGCGACACCTCACCCTTGGCAGGCGTATACTTCATCGCATTGCCCAGCAGGTTGTGCATGATCTTATCCAGCTTGTCCGCATCCATCCACATCAGGAAGTAGTCATCCAGTCCGTGGGTATGGAAGCTGATGCTCTTGTCCTTGGCATTGACCGCAAAGAACTCAGCTGTCTGTTTCAGATTGCCGATGATGTCCTGGCGCTTCACCTCCAGGCGCAGCGTGTCATTCTCCAGCTTGTGGAAGTCCATCATCTGGTTCACCAGGTGCAGCATACGGTTCACGCTGCGGTTCACCACCTGTAGCAAGTGGTGTTCCTCGCCCTTGATCTCCGGGTTCTGGCAGAGCTGGCTGATCGGGCCCGAGATGACGGTCAATGGCGTGCGGAACTCATGGCTCACGTTGGCAAAGAAGCTCATATTCATCCGGTTGATGCGATGCTCCTGCTCCTTCTCGCGCTGACTCTGCAGGCGGTTCCACTTCTCCTTGCGCGCCCTGCGAGTCACGCGTACCATATAGAAGATGACCGAAAGCGAGAGTATCAGATAGAGCAGCTTAGCCCACCATGTGCCCCATACCGGAGGCGTGATGATGACTGGCACTGAAGTCTCGGCGATGATCTTGTCGCGGTCCTTATTCGTAATACGTGCGCGGAACACATAGCTACCCGGCTGCAGATTGGCAAAGAACGCCTCGTGATTGCTGTTCGCATCTACCCACGTCGAGTTGAACCCTTCGAGCATATACTGGTAGTTGAAGCGCTTCTCGATATAGAAATCCAGTGCCGAGAACGAGATACTGAAGCTCGTCTCGTCGCTGTTGAGCACCACGTTCTCGCTCAGGTTCAGCTTCTTTGCGATGGCTTCGTCTTTGCGAGGCCGGATGAGGCGGTTGTGCACCTTCAGGTCCTCGAGCAGGATCTTACCCTCACGCGTCTCCGGGATGAAGAGCGGATTGAACACCGTCAGGCCATGAGGACCACCGAAGACCAGCGTACCATCTGCCAGCTGGCATGACGCGCGGTCATAGTACTCATCGCCGTTCAGTCCATCCACGCTATAGTAGTTGGTGAATGTCTTGCTCTGGATGTTATACTTGCCCAATCCGTACTGTGTGCTGACCCAGAGGTCTCCCTGCTGGTCAATCTCTATCGACGCAATATCCTCGCACGACGTTCCCTTCACACTCTCCAGCGTCTGGTTCTCAGCGTCGTAGCACATCAGTCCGTTGCTGATCGTGCCAATCCAGAGGCGGCCATCGCGTCCCTCTTTGAGCGTACTTGGCAGGAAGGTACTACGCGCAATGCAGGTGTTGAGCAATGAGTCGGTGATGACCGGGGCGTTGAGCTCCTGCGTCTCGGGGTTGATGAGGCGCAGTCCCTGTTCGCGCACCAGAGCCGCCATGCTTCCATCGTGGAGCAGCTCCAGGCAGGAGAGATAGGAGAAAGTATTGCTGAACAGGTGATGCTCCTGGAAGTGATGATCCGTGGCACGCTTCGAGAAGTACGAATTGCCATAGCAGCCTGCCCAGATTGTACCGTCCTTGTCTTCGTTGAGTACGATGACGTTGGGCACGTCATAACGCCTTATCAGCTCCAGGCGCTCCCCCTTGTGCTTCAGCTGCAGCAGGCCTCGCGGAGAGACTGCCACCCAGAGATTGTCATGGCTGTCAGCATAGATATTGTTGATGCGACGGCTCATGTTGCGCGAGAGCGGAGCGTAGTCTTCCGGGTCGTAATACGTGATCTTCTCGTTCCTGGTGTCGTAGCTGTATATGCCCTTGTCCTGCGTGGCCACCCACAGCATCTGCTGGCTGTCTACGGTCAATGACGCTACCGGCAGTCCGCGCAGCGCGTTGATGAGGGTAGGGTGGGAGTTGAACTTCTCACTGTCGAACTTACGTACCGTAAAGCCCTGCGAGTCAGAGCAGAACCACAGGTTACCCTGCGAGTCATTGAGCGCCAGGTCTGCTGCGAAACTGATCGGGCTGAATGGGAAGTTCGGCTGGCTCTGGTGCAGCAGCAGGTCTTTCTCCGGGCTGTAGAGAAACAGTCCTTCCGACGTGCAGAGCAATATATATTCATCGCTGGTTCTGATGATCGACTTGATCTGGGCCTTATTGAACAAAGCGTTGTTGCGCAGATTGTCGGGGATAGGCACCCATCGGCGCTCCCTGACATGATAGATGTGCAGGCCATCCGTGGCCACCATCCAGAGATACTGCATCATCAGTCCTGCTGTCTGGATCTCCGGATTCTCTCCCAGGTCGAGGTGCTCCAACTGGTTGAAGGAACTTGTGCTATAGCAAGCCGCGCCTCGGTCGTCGATGACCCAGATATTGTCCTCCTCGTCGATGAATGTCCTCTGGAAGATCGGGTCGACATACGACACGTCCTCGATGACCTTCTTGAAGGCGTTCTCCTCCTCGTCATATTTGAGGATGGCATTGGTCTGCATCACGAAGAGCTCTCCACGGCTGGTCTCGACCATCTGTTGGCAGCGGGGATTGGCAAGCTTGATTGGGATCTGCTCGAAGTCATCCTGCTCCGTATGTCGCGCCACACCGTTCTTGGTGGTAATCCAGATCTGGCCCTTCGAGTCGCAGAATACGTCGTTGATTCGGTTGTCGGGTATGGCGTTCGGCTCATCGTTGCAGAAATACTGGTGCATGTCGGCGCCATTATAACGGTTCAGTCCGCGCGAGGTTCCTATCCAGATATAGCCTTCCTGGTCTTCTGCGATGCTGGTGATGCGCAGATTCGAGAGGGATGCAGAGATGGTGAGGTCGGAGGAGATCAATGCCTCCTCGCCCTCGGTATTTTGGGTCGTACAGCCACTCAGGATAGCGGCCAGGACTAGGCCGATGATTAGGGAAAATTTATTCATGAATCAGGAGCTAATTACATTTAGTGCAGCACAAAATTACTGATTTTTAGCCGATTTTCCAAGCATTTTGCACAAAAATATAACCGCGTATGTGCGATTTGGACAAATAAGAAAACTTTCTGCACATCTGCGAAAACTTTACTTGCCCAAAAACCGCTATCTTTGCGCCATCAAATTCAACAAGAATAAATAGTATGTGGTATATAGGTTAGGAAGGGGCTTGCAGTGATGCATTGCCCCTTTCGCATTGTATGGCAACCTTTGCACGGTACAGTGTAGGAGATGGCTCGGTCGTGAATATTGACGTTCGGTACCAAACGTCAAATTCTACGACGAGGGATATTGACATCTGGTACCAAACGTCAAGTTTCACGATGCGGGATATTGACATTTGGAATCAAACGTCAAATTCCACGATGCAGGATTTCAACATCTGGAACCAGATGTCAAAATCTGAGCTCTGTAGTATGTCGTAGAGCATGTTTTGCACAAATATGATACTTTTTGGACAAATGGAAAATGTGGAAATGAGATTTGATAAGTTTTTTGTTAACTAATGTAAACGTGCCGTGAAGGAATGTGAGTAACTTTGCACCGCAAATTTGGAAGTGTGGAAAACACGTGCCAACAACACATTATTTTTTATATTATAAACACAACATCTATGATTAACAAATTGCATTCAGGTTGGAAGCGTAGTATTATGCTTCTCCTGTTCGTCCTCGTGATGGTCCCTGTAGTCTGGGCGCAGGCTAAGGTGACAGTAACGGGTACAGTCGTCGACGACCTTGACGAACCATTGATTGGCGTCAGCGTTCTCGAAAAAGGTACTGCTAACGGTAACGTTACTGACATTGATGGTAACTTTACTCTTACGGTCAATAAGGACGCTGTCCTTGTAGTTTCTTATGTGGGCTATACTACCCTCGAACTGAAGGCTGAGCCTAAGATGCAGATCAAGCTTTCGGAGAATCAGGAAAGCCTCGAGGAGGTCGTCGTCATCGGTTACGGTACTACCAAGGCTAAGAACTTTACCGGTTCGGTGGATCAGGTAAAGATGTCTGAGTCGCCTGTAGCTGACTTGAACCTTTCGTCTACTACCGACCTGCTCCGTGGCCGTCTCACCGGTGTTGAGATGGGCGCTGAGTCTGCTTCTGTAGGTTCTCGCTCTAGCATCCGCGTACGTGGTAAGAAGAGTATCAATGCTACCAACGATGAGCCATTGATCATCCTCAACGGTGTGATCTTCTCTGGCCACCTCGACGATATCGATCCTACCTCTATCGAGAGCCTCAGCGTGCTCAAGGATGCTACCTCACTGGCTGCATACGGTTCGAAGGCTGCTCATGGCGTGATCATGGTGGCAACCAAGAAGGGTAAGGACGGTAAGCCAATGATCAACTTCTCGACCTCTCATCAGTTCTCGGGCAAGACCTACACCCAGAAGTATCTCTCTGGCAAGGACTACATCCGCTATAAGAACATCAAGAACGCTTCGAGCGACCTGAACGATACCGGTTTCATGACCGCTTTCGAGAAGGCTAACTACGATAAGGGCCAGATCACTGACTGGCAGGATCTCGGCACCCAGATGGGCTATACCCAGAACTATAACCTCAACCTCTCTGGCGCTTCGGAGAAGACCAACTACTTCATCAGCGCTGGTCACTCTGGTCAGCGTGGTGTATTGAAGGGCAATGAGTTCGAGCGCTACAACATGGCCATTAACCTTTCGTCTAAGGTTACTGACTGGCTTGAGGTTGGTACCAACTTCAACTACTCTTATACGATCGATGACTCGTATGCTGTAGGTCAGGGCAACTTCGATATGACTCCTTATGGTGAGCCTTATCTGCCAAATGGTGACGTACGTAAGTTCCCTGATGGTCAGGATGCTACTCAGTTCAACCCGTTGTGGGACGCTACTGACACTCGTGATAAAGACAACCGCCGTACCCACATGACTCTCGGTGGCTTTGCTAGCGTCAACATCCCTTGGGTGAAGGGCCTGAACTTCCGCGCGAACCTTTCTTATTCTAAGTCAAACAGCGACAACAAGTCATTCACTCACGAGAGCTACTATCCAGCACTCCTCTCAAGTGACTGGGACGGCAAGGGCTACAGCGCTCAGTACTATGACCTGAAGGAGGCAGGTGGCTCTACTTCTCACTCTGAGAGCATCAACTGGGTAATGGACTACATCCTCTCTTACTCTAAGTCATTCGGCGATCACTACATCAGCGGTTCGTTGGTCTACACCCGTGATAGCCAGGAGATCGTAGGCGAGGGCTACTCAGGCAAGGGCTTTGCTACTGCTGGTAATACCCTCACAGGTTGGTATGGCTTGGGCAATGCTTCTACTCAGACCATCAATAGCCCTAGCTACCAGCTCCACACCGACGTCGGCTACCTGGCACGTGTCATGTGGTCTCTCCGCGATACTTATCACTTGAACGCTTCTATGCGTCGTGATGGCTCTTCAGTATTCGGTAAGGATAATAAGTGGGGTAACTTCCCTGCATTCGGTGGCGCTTGGACCATCTCTAATGAGAAGTTCATGGCTGGTACCAAGAAGTGGCTCGACAACTTGAAGCTCAAGCTCTCTTGGGGTAAGAATGGTGCTCAGACCCTCGCTCCTTATGGTACGCTCTCTACTATCGTCCTCGGTCAGGCAGGCGGTATCCCTAACTTTTATGATGGCCAGATCCACTGGGGCCAGGCAATCAACGCGCTGGGTAACTCGGGCCTCGGCTGGCAGACTACCGTATCTTGGAACGGTGGCTTCGAGGCTGACGTGCTGAACCGTCGCCTCCACGTAGAGCTCAATGCTTATAACTCTAAGACTACCGACCAGATCTTCAACCGTAACATCCCTGTCATGGGTAGCGGTGTAACCCAGCAGAAGGCTACCATGGGCCAGGTAGATAACTGGGGTATCGAGATCAATGCCAACTCTACCAACATTAAGACTAAGGACTTCCGCTGGACCTCTGATCTTACCTTCACCCTCAACCGCAATAAGCTCGTAGACCTCTATGGTGATGGCCAGGACGATATCTCAAGCTCACTCTTCCTTGGCAAGTCGCTCGGCGCTATCTACGGCTATGAGGTTTCTCGCATCAACCCAGAGAACGGTACTCCTCTCTTCATCAACAAGGATGGCCAGGAGGTTGAGACTCCTTCGGCTGATGACCGTAAGATCCTCGGCTACACCATGGAGAACTTCCGCCTGAACCTCGCCAACACCTTTACTTATAAGGGATGGCAGCTGTATGTAATGTTCAGTGGTATCTTCGGTGGCGGCGACTACGGCTTGCAGAACAATACCTTCGCTTACACCACTTATAATACAGGTCACTCTAAGAGCGCTATCGACGTTCCATTCTGGGCTCCAGATAACAAGGACACCGATTGTCCAAGCCCTGCTTACACCAACCCAAGTGGCGCTTATCAGATCTACAACAGCATCACTCACATCCGTCTTCAGGACTTGAGCCTTTCGTACAACATTACTCCTTGGGTCAAGAACTATGGCATCAAGAATGCTAAGGTTTCTTTCTCAGGCCGTAACCTCTTCTACATCGCTCCTAACTGGAAGATGAGTGATCCTCAGGCTGCTTCTGCAACCGGCTGCTACTTGCCACGTGCATTCACCATGGCTCTTAATGTATCATTCTAATTCTTGAAACAACAATTATGAAAGCATATAAATACCTTTCTCTTGGCGCTGCAGCTCTCCTGTTTGCTGCTTGCCAGAGTGACAGCGACTTCCTCGAAGAGAAGCCAAAGGACAAGGTTACCACACAGAACGCCTTCGATAACAGCGATCAGCTCCTCGCTACTGTCTTGGCTGCTTACACCCAGTACGAGTCTTTCTTCTTCGCTCAGGGCATGGGCTCAGATAACTTCACCTATCGTGCTGCTGGTACCGATATCCTCGACTGCAAAGTGTCAAATACACACTATAGCGACTTCAAGAAGAACTGGATGACTACTTCTGGTTTCGTAAAGTCTATGTGGGACGGCTATTATAAGATGATCTCATACGCTAATCTCGCTATTTCGCAGATTGACAATGTGACATGGAGCAACCCTGGTGACAAGGCTCGCCTTGAGGCTGAGGCTCACTTCCTCCGTGGTATTGCACACCTCCGCCTGGCTGAGTACTATGGTGATGTGCCTATGGTAAAGGAGTATGGCGAGACACTTAAGGTCGACTATAAGCGTGACTCTCGTGCTGACGTCTATCGTTATGCTATTGATGAGTTCAAGATGGCTCACGAAGCACTCCCTGAGTTTACCGTCAAGGATGGTGAGCCGGGTCGAGCCAGCAAGTATGCTGCTGCTCTCTATCTCGCTGAGGCTTATCTGGCTCTCGGTGTTGAGGCAAATGAGTCAAGCGCATTCCTCGAGGCTGAAAAGTATGCAAAGCAAGTAACCGAGAAGCATCCTTTGGTTACTGAGCGTTTCGGTATGCGTGCTCCAGGTGCTCCTGGTGACCGTAACGGTATTAAGAATGAATTCCTGGCAGGTACTCCTTATACCGACCTCTTCGTTTCGCAGAATATGATCAATCCTGCTAACACTGAGGCTATCTGGATTGCTATGGCTGCTCCTGACTACAGGACTCATGCTGCTAACGGTAGCCAGGGTAACCGTTCAATCACCCTTTCGCTCTCTCCTGCACTTCAGGACTACGGCGGATTGAAGGGCGACGTAGCCGGCAACTCATACGGCAAGCCATTCTCTGAGAACGTGGCTGCTAAGTATGGTGGTGAGGCTTCTCCTTATATTCATGGCGGTACAGGTTGGGCTCAGAACACCATCACTTGGGACGCTACCTACGATGTGTGGAACCAGCGTAACTTCGGCACTGAGCATGACTACCGCTATGATGAGGGTGTCAGCGTACGTACCAAGTATCTCGTAACCAACGAGAAGCACCCTATGTTTGAGAAGTATGTAGGCTGGGAGGAAATCTCTGGCTACGATGGTATCTCTGAGAACGAGCTCTCGATGTTCGGTGCTATCTTCTATAAGGAGACTCCAATGGATCAGTGGGACTGGGATACCGAGAACACTGGCTGGCCTTGGTTCTTCTTCGTGCCAAAGGCTTGTCTCTATCGAAACAAGTATATCGCTCGTTCGGCTGATGCATACCTTCTCCTTGCTGAGGCTTACTACCGTCAGGGTAAGACCAAAGAGGCGTTGGATGAGTTGAATAAAGTACGTGCACGTGCTCATGCCAACGATGCTACCTCTATCGATATTCAGGTAATTCTCGATGAGCGTGAGCGTGAGCTCCTCCTTGAGGAAGACCGCTGGGCAACCCTCCTCCGCAACAAGCCAGAGGAATGGCAGAAGCGTATCATGGACTATGCTACCTACACTGCTTCTGGTTCGGCTAAGAAGTATCCTGAGGTGCGTCGCTGGGCTGAGTTCCAGGGCCCTATCCAGTTTAAGAACTGGCCAATCCCTCAGACCTATATTGACCTCAATACCGGTGCTGAGTTCCCACAGAACCCAGGTTGGTAATCTTCCGTTATCCTTGTTTGAAGGATGTGAGGGTTTTACGCCCTCACATCCTCCTTATCGTCTTACAAAGATAATAAAATGTGATTTCTTGAGTTATATAATATAGGAGAAAAAACTTAATATAAACACAACAATATTACCTATGAAGAATCAGACAATCAAAATGCTTGGCGCAGCAGCTTTGGCCGCCCTCTCTGCTATGCAGGTGATGGCTCAGCCTCAGTTGAATGCCAACAACATCGATGAAGTAATTGCCGCTATGACCCTCGAAGAGAAGGTCGATATGCTGATCGGCTGTGGCCAGAGCTTCGGCGAGGTCAAGTTCCCTGGCACTGCTGGCCGTACCCGTGACATCCCACGCCTCGGCGTCATCTCGGCTTATCTGGCTGACGGTCCTCATCGCCTCCACATGAACAAGACCCGCGACTGGGACAGCAAGACATATATCACCACTGAGTTCCTTTCAGAGACCAACGTAGCTGCGCTCTTCGATACTGACGCTGCTTATCAGATCGGCCAGGCTATCGGCGCTGAGGTACGTGACTTCGGCCTTGACGTGCTCCTCGCTCCAGGTGTCAACCTGATGCGCTCAAGCCTCTGTGGCCGTAATAATGAGTACTACTCAGAGGATCCTGTCCTCGCTGGCAAGATTGCTGCAGGCTATATCAACGGTATCCAGAGCCAGGGCTCAGGTACTTGCCTCAAGCACTTCGCTATCAACAGCCAGGAGACCAACCGTAACAACAACGACTCACGTCTCTCACAGCGCGCTATCCGCGAACTCTACTTGAAGAACTTCGAGATCGCTGTCAAGGAGTCTAATCCTTGGTCGATCATGACTTCATACAACCGCTCACAGGGCAAGTATACCTGCGAGGATCATGACCTTACTGAGACCATCCTCCGCGAGGAATGGGGCTGGAATGGCCTCGTCATGAGCGACTGGAATGCAGGTAAGGACGCTGTAGCCAGCATCAAGGCAGGCAACGATATGCTCCAGCCTGGCCAGCCTCGTCAGCGTGAGGCTATCCTCAACGCTGCTAAGGATGGCAGCCTCGATATGGCTCTCATCGACCTCAGTGTAAAGCGTACCCTTGAGTTCGTGCTCAAGTGCCACACCCCTAATGGTTATGTCTATCCTAATGAGACCGACCTCAAGTCACATGCAGCTCTCGTACGCCAGCTCGGTGCAGAGAGTATGGTGCTCATGAAGAATGCTGACAATACCCTGCCATTCAACCCTGCTGCTCACCGTGGCTTCGCTGCTAAGCGTGGCGTGGCTCTCTATGGCGTGACCAGCTATGAGATGGTTCCTGCTGCTATGGGTTTCGGTGGTACCAACGTAGGTCCATACATCGTAAGCATGGTAGAGGCTGCCCGCAATGCTGGCATGGCTCCAGATATGACTCTCGCAGCTACCTATAAGAAGCACATCGCTGAGAAGAACAAGGAGAACTATCCTAACGGCGTGCCAGCCTTCTCTATCACCGCTCCATTGCGTGCAGGAGAGTGGGTTCCAACCGCTGAGGTTCTTGCTGAGAACGTAAAGAACAATGACATCGCTATCATCACCCTGGGTCGTACCAGTGGTGAGGGTGCTGACCGTAAGCGTGAGCACTTCTTCCTCACCAATGAGGAGAAGGACCTCCTCAAGGTCGTAGCTGAGGCTTATCACAAGGCTGACAAGCGTGTCATCGCTGTGCTCAACGTCTGTGGCCCTATCGAGACCGCAGCTATCAATGAGTATGCAGACGCTATCGTCTGCGCCTTCGAGCCAGGCCAGGAGTGTGGCAACAGCATCATGGACGTCCTTACCGGTAAGGTCAATCCAAGTGGCCGTCTGCCAATGACCTGGCAGGTTGCCTTTGGCGATGCTCCTGCTGATGACAACTTCCCTGCTGACTACGTATTCGATATGAGCATGTTTGCACGTGCATATAACAAGGACGCTGCAGAGAAGGCTCAGATCACCAAGGAGCCAGAGCTCAAGCGTAACGTAGATTATACCGAGTACCAGGAGGGTATCTATATCGGCTATCGTTACTTCGACACCTTCGGTAAGGCTGTTGCCTTCCCATTCGGTCATGGCCTCTCTTACACCACCTTCGGCTATGAGATTGTTTCTTCGAGCATCAATGGCGATGAGTGCCAGATGGAGGTCAAGGTGACTAACACCGGCGACCGTGCTGGCCGTGAGGTTGTACAGGCTTACGTCAAGGCTCCTAAGGGCAAGCTCGACAAGCCAGCTAAGGAGCTCAAGGCCTTCGCTAAGACCAAGAGCCTTGAGCCAGGCGAGAGCCAGACTTTGACCCTCAAGTGGAAGATCATGGATATGGCTTCGTTCGACGAGAAGGCTTCAGCTTGGTCGCTCGATA
>JAZUDJ010000116.1:0-32788 GCA_045639585.1 Bacteroidales bacterium | reverse complement strand
ACATCTGTTCTTCCTCCGAAAACTTTGATTTGGGTCCTCTAATGACGCTGCGCGAAAGAGAGACGATTTCTTCCCTCAGCGTGATCTTTTGTTCGCTCATTTTGGTTGATTTTTATTCAACCTTTTCTGGGGCAAGACAAGCTGCTCTGCCATCTCGCGGATGATAGCGAGGGTAGTTGTGTCGCAAGCGAAGACAGAGTTGAGGCCTTGCTCTTCCTGTGCTGGGTCACATACATAGTCGTCGTATGGCTGCCAGATGACGTTCTTGACGTTGGCGCGGCCACCCCAACCCCAGAAGTTACAGCCGGCGATCTTGCCGCTGTCGCGGATGATCGAGAAGACGTACTTGTAATAGGCGTCACGACCCTGGGTAGGTGAGCCTGGGGTGAAGACGAAGCGGTCTCGTGGGTAGCCGAACTCCTCAAGGACCATCGGACGACCTGCCTTCTGCATGTAGCTGTAAGCCTCGTCGATGTAGGCCAAGGTCTTCTCACAGGCGATGCTGACGTTGTCGACGATAGGATCCGGGGCATCGGCTGAGATGGTTTTGTCGGCATCGTAGTTCTGGTTGAACTTGCCGAGCCAGCCCCAGTTGTTTGGCCAGATGTGGATGCAGGCGTAGTCGATGTTCGGGAGGGTGTGGATGGCGTTGAAGAGCTCCATATCCTCCTCACAGCCATTGCGACCCTCGCTGCCGGTGGTGACGAGGTGGTTAGGGTCGAGGCTCTTGATGAGGGTTGACTGATCGTCAATCCACTCTACGAACTTAGTCTTGTGCAATGAGTCGGTACCGAAGGCGCGTGGCTCGTTGGCAATCTCCCATGCCATGATGGCTGGTGACTGGGTGTATGGCTTGCCATTGAGGGTGTTGACGCGGGTCACGATGTTGCGTACGTGGTTGGCTGCGAGGGTCTTGGCAGAGTCGTTGAGTACGAAGTTACCCACATACTGCATGAACTCTGACCAACCTTCGTGGCTTGGTACAGGGGTGCGGTCGAAGTGCTTCATCAGTCGGCCGTCAGGACCTGGAAAACCCTGGCCGTCGCTTGAATAGACGTCGGTGTTAAAGCCTACCCAGTCGAGATAAGCGCCGTAGCCACCTGACCATTCCCAGGCGTTGTTGAAGTAAAGGATGGCCTTCATGTCGCGCTTCTCAAGTTCGACCATGAGGTAGTCGAGGCCCTGGAGGATGGTGTCGTTGTAGACGCCTGGCTCGAGCTGGAGCTTAGGAGCGATGTGGCTTGGGATACCCTCACGGCCGTCGCCACCGATGAGGACGCGGACGTTGTCAATACCTGTCTGCTTCATGTCGTCGAGCTCCTGGATGAGGCGCTCACGGTTGCCGCCACGTCCCTCTGAGGCGAGGATGGCGCCATACCAGAAGTTGGTGCCGACGTAACGATACTCTTTTTCTCCCTGATAGAAGTGGCCGTCACGGACGGTGACGAAAGTGCTTGGCTGTTCTGTCTGGCTGGTGCATGAGGCGGCCAGGGCGAGGACAGCGGCAGCGAAAAATGGAAGTTTCATGTGGTTAATAGTGTTTAATGATAAGGATATGATCGTGTTTATACCATAATCTTGTTCTTATGATAGTTCTCGCGGAAGGTAGTAGGGGAGCAACCCTTGCGCTTCTTGAAGATACGATTGAAGTTAGAGACGTTGTTGAAGCCTGACTCGTAGCAGATCTCGACGACCGAGGTGGTGGTGTCGACGAGCTGACGGGCTGCGTAGCCGAGTCGGATGTCGATGATATAGTCGGAAAGGGTCTTGCCGGTGCGCAGCTTGAAGAAGCGGCTGAAGGCGGTAGGAGTCATGCCGGCCAGGTCAGAGACGGTCTGGAGGCGTACTTCCTCCTTGAAGTGCTGGTCAATATACTCCTCGACCTTGCGGACGCGGCGGCTGTCTGGTGTCTGCTTGGTGTGTGCGAAACTGTTGCTGGCCAGGATGTGGTAATCATCTTCGAGCGAGAGTTCATGCAGGATCTCGAGCAGCTTGATGAAGCGATAGAACCCCGGCTTGGCCTGTGCTACCTCATTGATCTTGGCATAGATGCGCATGATGGCGCTCATGCCAAAGGCCACACCATTGCGTGCACGCTCGAGGAGCTGGTGGATGGACGCCATCTGATCCTTGTTGAGCAGATTATCACTGAAAAGCTCTGGCGAGAACTGGATGGTCACCTCACGCATGTGGCGGCTCTGGCCTACGTTCTGCTCCCAGGTATGTTCCAGATTGCTGCCGATGAGGGCAAGGTCAAACTTGCCAAGGGTCTCAATGTTGTCGCCAACGATGCGACGTGTCCCTTCGCAATTTTCCTCAAATGTAAGTTCCAACTCCTCATGCTTGTGCAGAGGGTAGTTAAAGACTTCCTTGTTGCGATCTACGAGATAGAAACAATCTTTCTCTTCGAGTGGGGTAATTTCGGTAATGATCTTGTCCATGGTGAGGTTTATTTATGCAGTTCTGGATATTCGATTCGAGCGTGATAGATAGATTCGAGGTCGTGTATGAAAGAATCCTTACATGCCTGAATCTCTCTGAGGGTAATCTTGGCGTTATTCAGTCGGCCGGTGCTGACCATATTGTCGATCATGCCATTGACCAACTTGGCAATGCTATCGTGCGAGTATTCTTTGAGAGAGCGTGAAGCGGCTTCAATGCCATCGCCCATCATCAGCAGCGCCTGCTCCTTGGTAATAGGATCAGGATAAGGGTAGGTGAACATCTGCGGATCAGGCTCCTCGTTAGGATGCGCATTGCACCAGGTGACATAGAAGTACTTAATGAGGCTATTGCCGTGATGCGTCTGGATGAACTCGGAAATCTCGCGAGGGAGCTTCTCCTTTTGAGCCAGCTTGAGGCCCTCGGCAACGTGGCGCTTGATAATCTCGACGCTCTCCTCAATCTTCAGTTTGTCATGTGGGTTCGGACCTTGCTGGTTCTCTGTGTACATGTTCGGGTTCCAGAGCTTGCCGATGTCGTGATACATGGCACCCGTGCGAACGAGCGAAGCGTTAGCGCCGATGGCTTTGGCTGCACTGGCTGTGAGGTTGGCTACCTGCAGCGAGTGCTGGAAAGTGCCAGGAGCCTCTTGTGACAGGCGCAGGAGGAGGCCACGGCCGAGATTGCATAGTTCGACTAAGGTCACGCCGCTCATAAAGCCGAAGGAGCGCTCCATCATATATATTATAAGGTATGACATGAGGAGCAGCACGGCATTGATCACCATCATGGTGACGATAGGGAGCGAGATATTGGTCAACGAACCCTCGGTGGCCAGCGTGTAGAGCGCATAGAGGCCGGTATAGCCGATGGCCGAGAAGATAGAGACGTGCATGAGCTGGCTGCGGTCGGTCAGACCATCCTTGAGGCTGAAGACGATAATCATGCCGACGATGCACTGGATGACCAGATACTCAAAGTGCGACGGTGCGATGAATGAGCAGAGCAGCACCATGACGATGTGGCAATAGTAGGCCGTACGCGAGCCATGGAAGGTGCTGAGCAGGATGGTGACTATGCCAATCGGTACGAGATAGACACCGCCGACCACCATTTTGTTGGCTTCGGCCGTGAGGATCACCATCAGGGTGACGGCAGCTACTGCGACGAAAACTTCGGCCTGCTGGAAATAGAGCCATGGACGGTAGAGTGCCAGGAAGAGCAGGATGCTGCAGAGAATCAGCGCCACGATGCAGGTGCGGCTGAGGAAGATGGTCATCTCGGAACTGGCAAGCGACAGTCGTTGCTGCTGTTCACGGCGGTAGGACTCTAGGATCTCATAGGTGCGATGCGTTACAATCTCGCCTTGATCAATGATACGGCTCTCTGCCAGGATGACGCCACTCGTGGCACTGACCTGCTGCCGGATACGAGCATATTCGAAGCGCATGGCCGCGGTGTCGAGCTCCAGATTGTTGTGGATGAACTCGCGCAGATTGACAGCGCTATAAGCGTGACTATAGAGGGAGTCGCTCTTCAGTTGCGCGTAAACTTCCAGCTCGGTAGGAATCTGTGCCAAAGGAAGAATGGCGGACCCGGTGTCGCCCTTCAGTATCACCTGTTGGCAACCCTCACGAAGCAGCTGATCTTTCTTTTCTCCCAGGAGAATGCCATTGCTATATAAGCTCTCTAACCGGTGGCGCAGGTGGCGGTAAGCCTCACTCTGCATTTGATTCCTGGCTACATGCGACTGACGGAGCGCTTCGTCCGCAATCCCCGGAGTATGCATGAATCTCGGGACAATCTGCTGACGGAGACTGTCTTCCATCACCTGCAGTGCACTGTCACTACGATAGATGGCAAAGTCGTAAGGAGCCGTGAGTCGGCCATAGCGCCATGGCTTGCCTACCTCATACTCATATCGGAAGGCTTCGTTGTGAGGGAAGAACCAGCTCACAAGGAGAATCGCGATGAGCATGAAGAACGTGCGGATGACGATCTGGCGGACAGAGAGTTTATGTTTTGACATTCTGTTATGGATGTTTAGAAGTGGATGGTGCCGTCAGGATAGTTGGCAGGATTGCCAATGACCTTAGGTGTGGCTGGAGTGCGAGACACAGCCTTGAGCTGACCCAGATCTTCGAGGGTACGGTTATAAGCAGGAAGCTGCTCCAGTCGCTCGATGAGCGCCTCGTTAGAGAGCTCCTGATCGTCAAGGACGTAATAGGTCTTGCGCTGATTGTCGAGCAGCATCTTGTTGGCAGCCTCGTCGCCATAGAAGCGGCGAATCTCCTCAATGCCCTTGAGTGGGTCTGCCTGTGGACGAGCTGTGGAAGTGGTAGTGGCAGTGGCTGCTGCTGGTGCTGATGTTGCTGTCTGTGCTGCAGCCTCGGCTTCGGCCTCACGCTGCTTGCGCTGTTCGAAGCGGGCCTGAGCGTCATCAAGAGAAGGCTCTTCGACCTTAGGTGCAGCCGCAGCAGCGTTGGCAGCCTTAAGCTTCTCCTGAAGCTGCTTGATCTGATCTTCGATGGCTCTCTTCTCGGCCTCTTCCTTTTCTTTACGGAGGCGCTCCTGCTCGTCTGCCTCGATCTTGGCCTGCATGTTGGCACGTGCAGCCTCGACGGCTTGAGTGAGCTTGGTGAATTCCTCTTCAAGATCTGTATCGAGGGTCATATTGTCGGCCTTGTTGGTCGCCAGGCGGATGGCAGACATCAGGATGTTCGAAGCCTCTGGAAAGTCGGCAAACTCATTGATGCGGTTCTGGGTGCGGCAGATAGCGTCGCGGAGTTCGAGCTCCATCTCACGTACCTTACGCTCCATGCCACTGTCGGCAATCACGCCACCGGTGGTATGATCCATGGCAAAGCCGCTGGCCAGCAGGATGATGCGGACGTCATCACCGAGGTTGTCGTCGTACATAGCACCCCAGATGACTTCAATCTCTGGGTTGAGGCTTTCGACGAACTTGTTCATCTCGCCAATCTCAGCCATAGAAATAGGGTTGTCATGGCTGAAGCAGAGCTCGAAAAGCAGGTGCTTGGCATCGTTGATCTTGTTGTCCTGGAGCAATGGAGAGGTGATGCTTTCCTGGATGGCCTTGGTGAGTCGGCCCTCGCCAGAAGCCTGACCGGTAGAGATCAACGCTACGCCACCGTTGCGCAAGGTGGTGCTGACGTCGGCAAAGTCAAGGTTGATATAACCCTGGATGTTGATGATATCCGAGATAGACTTAGCAGCCACGGTGAGCGTGTCGTCGGCCTTGCCGAAAGCGTTGTCGAAGGTCAGATCTGGGTAGATGCTGATGAGGCGGTTGTTGTTGACCACGAGGAGTGCATCGCACCAACGCTCAATGGCACGTACGCCTTCAAGGGCTGCTGTGATCTTCTTGCGTCCCTCGAACTGGAACGGAATGGTCACGATACCCACGGTGAGGAGTCCCATCTCATGTGCAATCTGCGCTACGACAGGCGAAGCACCTGTACCAGTACCGCCACCCATGCCGGCGGTGATAAAGACCATCTCAGTGCCATCGCTCAAAGCCTGGCGGATGGCGTCAGAATACTGCACAGCACACTCACGTGCTACCTCAGGACGCGCACCTGCGCCGAGACCCTTCTCGCTGATGAGCAGCTTGTTGGGGATAGAGGAACCCTTGAGCGCCTGCTTGTCTGTGTTGATGATGAGGAACGAGACGTCCTGAATGCCAGCCTCATACATGTGCTGCACGGCATTCGAACCGCCGCCACCGACACCGACCACCTTGATGATGGAGTGGTTCTCCTGCGTTGGCTGATAATCGAACTCGAGTGTTGCGTTATTGATTTCGTTTTGATCTTCCATATATGCGATGTTTTTTATTTCTTATTTAATTCTGTCCTGAGACGAGGTCTCCGAGGAAATGCTTCAAGCCACGGAGCAGAGTGCTACTTTTGGGTTCCTCCATGGTCGGATCCTGAATCTCTGGTTCTGGTTCAGGATCTGGCTGAGGTATATCCAGTGTGAGCTGAGATGTCTGCGGCTTATTGGCTGCTGTGTCTGCTGCTGGGGTGGCTACTGCAGGCTTTGCTGCTGGAGCAGGTGCCACAGGCTTAACGGTGGTAGGAGCCTCCGCTACCGTTGTTTTGGCCACAGGGGTCATGCAGTCCTCGTTGCAGAAATTAAGCATAGCGAGGAGATTGGTCAGGTGTGGCTTGCGCTCACTACCGACGAATGCACGTTCAGCATAGGCGCGGGTCTCGACGCGGCCGATGTCCAGTCGCTTGCTTATCAACGAAGTAATGCCACGCTGCATGGCTGCGCCACCGGTGAGGATGACACCCGCTGCGAGATTATTCTTGAGTCCGGTCTTGTTGATCTGGTGAAGGATGTTGGCAACAATCTCCTCGTAGCGGCAGATGACGATGGTGTTGAGTGTCTCCTGCGACATGGAGAGCGCCTTCTCTGCAAATACGGCGTTGGCTGCCGCCTGCTGAGCTGCAGCTGCTACTTCGGCTGAGTCTTCAGAGGCGTTGCTCCACTCGATCTTGTTGCGCTCGGCTTCTTCCTCCGAACAGCCGTTCGACTGGATGTCGCTGGTCACAGCGTCGCCACCCAATGGGATGACGGCCATGTGCTGTAAATCGCCATTCTTATAGATCGAGACGGTCGTTGTACCTGCTCCCATATCGATCAGCACACAGCCGCGCTGACGCTCGGTCTCAGTGAGGATACGTGCTGAGGCCTGTGGCAGGACGATGACGTCGATCAACTTGATGCCGGCGCGCTCCATGGCTGCTGCGACACCCTGACGCAAGCGCTTCTCACCGACGATGAGCTGATGCTGGCCACCACTGATAGGTTCGGCCTGCAGTACGTCATAGCCAGGAATCTGCACTGATGGCAGCTGGATAAGCGAATGCAGCGAGATGCCACCCATGCCGACGTATGCAGCAGAGATGGTGGTGCGCATGCGGTTGCCGAGCTTCTGCATGATGCTCTTGATATGCATGGCGGTCTGTTCGACATTCGAAACACAGCCATGGGTGATGCAGCCCTTGGTGTTCTCGCTTTCTATTTCGATATTCTCCAGCATGCCTGTCTCTGTATTCTTCCAGGCTGCAATAGCCATGATACGAGAGGTGCCAAACTGGATGGCGCAGGTAAGTATTTTCATTTTCTATTATTTGTTTTTTTCTCCGACAATCTGTCCGTCAAACTTCGCATTGATCACCTTGTAGGCGTTCCAGCCTTTTTTCGGCAAGACCTTTTTATAGAAAGTGCGGACGTGCTTGAGTTTGGTGTCGATGTCCTCAAAGTCTCCGACCAGGATGGTATGATCTCCGATGCGAGGTATCAGTTCGATGTCTCCATTTTCGCGCACATAGATCTGTGTAATCTCGTCGCTCCAGAAGTCATTGTCCTTGAGGAACAGCGCAAAGTCATGCAGTGGCATGATATGGCGGTCACGGACGTATCCGGTAACCAATGGCAATCGGATGGCCGAACCGAACTGAGCCGGCATGAGTTCTCCGTCGAGGTCAATGTAGAAGTCGCTTACAGCCGTTCCTTTTGAGTCTTTGACTCCCAGTGAGCTCTTGACGCGGATAATTGGATTGCGTTGGGTGATGTCGATGCGGAGGAGACTGTCTGGCGTGTGGTAGACAGCGGCATTGCGTACAAGCTTATTCTGCTCCACCAGCTGGCTGATCTCCATCGTGTTGACCTGGCTGAAAGGCTTGCCGATAGGGTTGAGCTTTGATGGCAAGATCTTCGAGCGGATGTCGGCTGGATTGACGAAGTGAGCGTCGTCATTCGGGTAGTCGACGTTGACTTCGATCCCACGATAGACGGGTTCCTCTCGCCAACCGCCATACATCAGTCCGGCCGCCAGCAGGTAGCCTAAGATGAGCAATATGCCTATGACCTTGAAGATGGTCTTGATCATTCAGATTACGTTTTGTTTAGTTTATGCCAATGCTTCGGCGGCAGGCTTGACGAGGCGCTCGATGTCGACGCCTGCACCCATCATGACTACGACGTCCAGTTTACCCTGGGCACGTAAGTCTTTCAGTCGCGCTACGAGATCCTCCTTGGCTACGACTTCCAGTTCGTTGGCCAATGACTCATTTCCTTGACTGAGCGCCTGGGTGCGGATCTTCTCCAATAACCACTCGCTGGTAACGCCAGGGATTGGCTGCTCACGAGCTGGGTAGATAGGCAACAGCAGCGTGCGGTCAGGGAGTGCCAAAGCCTCGGCGAAGCCATCGACCAGGTCATGAGTGCGGCTGTAGAGGTGTGGCTGGAAGCAGACAGTCACCTTGCGGCCGGCAAAGAGCTTCATGACCGAAGAGAGCGAGGCCTTGACCTCGTCTGGATGGTGAGCGTAGTCGTCCATGACCACCAGATCGTCGCACTTGATATAGAAGTCGAAGCGACGTTTAGCTCCACCGAAGGTCTTCATGCCGGCACGGAGTTCGTCGTCGGTACAGCCATTGAGCCAGCAGATAGTCAGCGCTGCTACCGCATTATCTATATTAATAGGAGCAGGGACGCCGAGCTCGATGTCCTTGATGTAGAGGACTCCGTTGCAGGTCTTGCCCCAGCGCTGAGGTTCGCGGATGGCGAAGTCGAAGACGATGGTTCCGTTGCCGATGCGGACGTTGGCAGCATAGAAGTCTGACTCCTCGGTGCTGCTGTACTCCGCGTACTTGGCGCCGGTTGCCAGTTGGCTGTGGTCAACCTTGATACCTTTATGCTTGAGCAGGAGACCGTCTGGACGGATCAGTGAGACATAATGAGCGAACGAAGCGCGATAAGCCTCCTCTGTGCCATAGATGTCGAGGTGGTCCGGATCACAGCTGGTGATGACGCTCATGTAGGGGCTCAGCGTGTGGAAGGAACGGTCGAACTCATCGGCCTCGATGACGGTAAGATCGCTCTTCTCCGAAAGCATCAGGTTGCTCTCGTAAGGCTTGAGGATACCACCGAGGAATGCATTACAATCTACATGGCTCTGCTTGAGTACATGGGCAATCATGCTGCTGGTGGTCGTCTTGCCGTGAGTGCCAGCCACACAGAGGCCGCGCTTCTGCTCGGTAACGATACCGAGGATCTTGCTACGCTTCATGACCTGGAAGCCGTTCTGCTGGAAGTAACAGAGCTCTCCGTGATCCTTAGGAATGGCAGGCGTGTAGCAGACGATACACTGCGCAGGATCCTTGAATTCTGGCGCAACAGCGTCGATATTATCCTCGAAGTGAATTTCGATTCCTTCCTGGATCAAAGCCTCGGTCAGTGGCGATGGCGTCTTGTCATAGCCGCCTACCTTATAGCCATTGGCCTTGAAATAGCGCTCGAGGGCAGACATGCCGATGCCGCCGGCTCCTACAAAATATATTGATTTCATAATCAGATTACAAATTACGAATTACAAATTACAGATTACGATTTCTTCTCTGCAATTTTAATGACGATGTCTGCGATGGTGTCAGCTGCATCGAACTTACCCATGGCTTTGGCATTGCGCTCAAAACGGGCAATACGTGCGCTGTCCTTGACAAGAGCAATAGCATCCTTGACGAGTCGGGTAGGAGCCACATGATCAGGGATCAGTATGGCTGCATCACGGGTGGCGAGGCTACGCGCGTTGGCTGTCTGATGATCCTCTGCTGCAGTTGGCAGTGGTACGAAGATGGCGGCTTTGCCTAAGAGACAGACCTCATTGACGGCACCCGCACCAGAGCGAGACACGACAATGTCTGCAGCGCGATAGGCCTTAGCCATATCCGATACAAAGATGGTAGGGTGGACGTGCTTGGCGTCTGCATGACGTACTGCATTCTCCCATTTGTCGCCATCAGCCTTGCCTGTCTGCCAGAGCACCTGTACACCAGCGTCCTCAAACTCCTTGATGCCGGCTGCGATGGCGTTATTGACGCTACGTGCGCCGAGGCTACCTCCCGTTACAAAGATAGTAGGAAGGTTTGGATCCAATCCGAAAGCCTCACGAGATTCTTCGACGGTTGCTTTGCATTCGAGCAATGACTGACGGACAGGATTGCCGGTCATCACGATGCGGTCAGCTGGGAAGAATCGGTCCATATTAGGATAGGCTACACAGATCTTCTGTGCATTGTATGCCAGCTTCTGGTTGGTCACGCCGGCAAAACCGTTCTGCTCCTGGAGGATATAGGGAACGCCAAGCTTGGCCGCAGCCTTGAGCGCAGCGGCACTGGCATAGCCACCTACGCCGACAGCTGCATCCGGTTTGAACTCGCGGATGATCTTCTTGGCCTGACGGATGCTCTTGAATAGATCGATCAGCACCATGAGATTGCCGGGATGGAACAGCGGTCGGATAAAGCCACGAACTGGCAGACCGATGATCTTGTAACCTTCGGCAGGGACCTTCTCCATCTCCATACGGCCCAGTGCACCGATGAAGAGAATCTCTGCATCCGGTTGGGCCTTCTTGATGGCGTTGGCTATAGAGACAGCGGGGAAGATGTGGCCACCAGTGCCACCACCGCTAATAAGGAATCGCATATTTTATTCTTGTTCGTTTATATTCTTTTCAACCATTAATGCTGCTTCTTCGCGCTGCTGCTTCTCCTGCATGATGAGTCGGCTCAGCGCCAGCATCATTCCGAAAGACGCGCTCGTGGCCATGATACTCGATCCTCCTCGACTGATCAGCGGCAATGGCTGGCCGGTGACGAACATGGCTCCTGTGCAGACACCGACATGAATCAGCGCCTGGATAACCATAATGAGCGGCAGGCCGATGATGATCAGTCGGATGTAAGTACTCTCCGTCTGCCGCGACAAATAGTAACATCGTGCCAGCAGAAGCAGATATAGCAACGGGATCAGCGAGGCTGGGAAGAATCCCCATTCCTCGAAGATAATGGCATAAATATAGTCAGAGAAAGCCTCTGGCAGGAAGTCGCGCAAACGGCTTCGGCCGATGAACTGACCCAGCGGATAGCCATTGGCAATGGCCATGTGCGAGTAGATCTCCTGCGCCTTCTTACCTCCCATATCCTCCTCCCAAAGCGGGATGTCTGAGTGGTCATAAAGTCGGTTGGCCCAAGTGGTGGCACGACCCATGAATTTGTCGAGCGTATAGCTGCTGGCATTTACTCCACTGTCCGCCATGGCTTCTGCATCCATGTGATGAGTCTTGTAAACCAGGAAAAGTGCTCCTGCAAAGACTGCACCAAGCGCGCCACCGATCAGGACGGTATTGAGCAGATATTTGCCCTTGACCCCGGCAATGAAGAGAATGCCAAAGCTGGCCATGATGATAATCATCGCACTTGAGAGATTCTGTCCGATAATAAATAATAGCGGCAGTGCGATGATAAAGATATAAGTCCAGTATCGTTTGAGCGTTGTCCTCGACCGATAGAAAGAGAGTCGCTGGTAGGTATAATCCTTGGCCGTCACCGCCGCACACAACATGGTGATGACACCGATCTTACATAGCTCCACCGGCTGGAATCCTGCGATAGAACGCGCCGCGCCTTTCTGCTGTGCCCCCAGGAAGACTGTAGCAGCAAAGAATCCCAAGCCGAGGATATAGAACATCTTGTCCCATGCCTTGAAGGACCTGAGGCTCATGCTTTGCGTCAGGAGCAGGATGATGAATCCTGTCAGCAGGTTCTTGATATGACTGAACGCAGGATCACTGGCGTTGACCGACTTATTGGCCAACTGTGCAGTGGCGCTGAAGATCTCGACGAACGAGATGCAGATCAAGACCACATAGATGATCCAGATCTTGCTGTCGCCACGCATGATGCTGCCTGCGAAAGTCTGTTTTTTCTGTTCTCCGGCCATGGAAGATTTGTTTCTATTACATTATTATATTATATAGGGTCTCCAGTGAGTATTACATCCACTCTTTGACAATTGCCTTCATCTGGTCGCCACGGTCCTCGTAAGACTTGAAGAGGTCGAACGATGCACAGCAAGGCGAGAGGAGTACGGTATCTCCAGGACGAGCAAACTCTCGGCACTTCTCGAGTGCTTCGCGCATAGAGAGTGCATCGGCTACTGGCTTACCCTGCTTGTCAAAGAAGTCATGCAGCTTCTCGTTGTGCAGACCCATGTAGACGAGTGCGGTACACTTGTCCTTGACTAGTTGCTCGATCTCGGTATAGTCATTACCTTTGTCCTTGCCACCGAGGATGAGGACGGTAGGCTTGTCCATCGACATCAGCGCGTACCAGCAGGAATTGACATTGGTAGCCTTCGAGTCATTGATATACTGCACGCCATCTACGACGCCACACTTCTCCAGACGGTGCTCTACACCCTTGAATGAGGCAAGGGCTTTGCGGATCTGCTCCTTCTTCAAACCGCTCAAACGGGCAGAGAGAGTAGCTGCCATGGTGTTGTAGAGGTTGTGAGGACCTGGCAATGGAAGTTCGTCAAGTGGAATCTCGGTTGTGTCGACGCTCATGGCAGCATCGAGCACGTTGATTATGAGGTTGCCATCCTTGATATATGCACCAGGAACGAGAGGTTTCTCACCCATCTCCTTCAAACTCATACCCGTGAATGGGATGATGTTGGCCTTGAGAGGTTCGATACGTCCGCTGAATGGATACATGCGTGAACCATCCGGCATGGTGAGATCAGGACGCTCGTTGTTGGTACCCGTGTAGTCGAGTCCCTCAGCTGGAGCCTTGAGACGTCGCTCAATCTCTTCGGCCACGATAGGATCGCCATTCCAGTAGATAACATGGTCACCTGCGGTCATGTTCTGTACGATGCGGAGCTTGGAGTTGATGTAGTTCTGCATCTGGTGGTCATAACGGTCCATGTGATCAGGAGTGATGTTCATGATCACGGCGATATTGGCACGGAACTTGTACATGTTGTCCAGCTGGAAGCTTGAGAGCTCGATGACATAGTAGTCGAAGTTCTCAGTGGCTACTTGCAGAGCTAAAGACTTACCTACATTACCAGCCAGGCCGACGTTGAGACCAGACGACTTGAGGATGTGGTAGGTCATCATCGTGGTTGTGGTCTTGCCGTTCGAACCGGTAATACAGATCATCTTGGCGTCGGTGTATCGGCCAGCGAACTCAATCTCACTGATAATAGGAGTGCCCTGCACCATCAGCTTCACGATGAGCGGAGCGGTGAGAGGGATACCTGGCGACTTGATCACCTCGTCGGCATTGAGGATGAGCTCCTCGGTGTGAGGATGACCTTCCTCGTAAGGAATCTGGTACTGATCGAGCAGCGCCTTATATTTGTCCTTGATAGGCGACATGTCTGAAAGGAATACGTCGAAGCCCTTCACCTTGGCGAGTACTGCAGCACCTGCGCCGCTCTCGCCACCACCTAATACAACTATGCGTGACATACCAATTGTAAATTATCAATTATCAATTATGAATTTTCTTATCGGATTTTCAGTGTCATAATGGCAAACGAGGCCAGGATAATGGTCAGAATCCAGAAGCGTGCAGTAACCTTATTCTCATGGAAGGAACTGCGAGGCCACTTCAGCATGATCTTGTCCATAGCACGCAACTGCGACAGCTGCTCTGGCTTCAGACGGAAAGCGTCATGGATAGGAGCGCGATTGACGAAACGGAACTTCTTGCCGATGCGATTTCCCTTCCTTGCAATGAAGTTCTGACCAAGGACAGAGATACTCTCAATCAGGAAGACGAAGCAGATAATCGGAATCAGCAGTTCCTTATGAATAATGACGGCAATCACCGCAATGATGCCACCGATAGGTAACGAACCTGTATCGCCCATGAAGATCTGAGCAGGATAGGCGTTGTACCACAAGAAACCTACCAGCGCTCCGACGAAGGCCATGATGAAGACTACCAGTTCCTGCGACCCCGGGATATACATGATATTGAAGTAATGTGCATACTCCACGTGGCTGCTGAAATAGGCCAACATGCCCAAGGCGATGCACATGATCGCCGAGTTACCTGCGCAGAGGCCATCCATACCGTCATTGAGGTTCGAACCATTACTTACCGCCATGATGATGAAGGTGGTCATGCAGACGAAGAATACCCATCCAGCCGCCTGCTGCCAACTGCCCATCCATCCGAAAAGTCCGGCATAGTCGAGGTTATGATCCTTGATAAATGGTAGGGTAGTGACGGTCGACTTGATGAGTTCTCCACCTTCGCGAACCACAGCATCCGGAGAGAGCCACAGCACCAGACCGACACCCAATCCTAAGGAAGCCTGTCCAATCAGCTTCATGATCGGGCGCATACCGTTCTTATTCTTTTCACGATAAGTGTCTGACGCTCCATAGAACTCGCTGATCAGTTTCAGCCACTTTGGCATCTTCTCGTAAGACTTGCTATGACCTTTGAGATAGTCGTCTATGAATCCGAGGAATCCGAGCCATACCGTTGTGACCAGCATTAGGATCATATAGATATTACGCAGACGACCCATCAGCAGACAAGGAATCAGTGTAGCCACAATGATGATGATGCCACCCATGGTAGGTACGCCACGCTTCTCCACGCCGAATGGATCGATCTCTGCATTGCGCTGAGCCTCGACTCGATTCTTGCGGCGAGAGTAGCGGATAAACCACTCACCGAAGACCATAGAGATGATCAGCGCCAGGATCAATGCAGTGATGGCTCGCGTAGAGATATATCCCCACATACCAGCACCTGGAATGTTGAAGGCTTCATCGAGATATCGGAAGAAATAATATAGCATTTTTGCAAATTACTAAATTACGAATTACAAATTACAGGCCCATGGCCTTGCGTACCACCTCATGATCGTCGAAATGGTGCTTCACACCCTGGATGATCTGATAGTCCTCATGACCCTTACCGGCAACGAGAATCACGTCACCCTTTTGTGCCAGCATCACAGCGGTGCGGATGGCTTCACGACGGTCGCAGATGGTAAGCGCCTTGCAGCGGAGCTCATCGGTGTCAAGACCGGCCTGCATGTCCTTGAGGATCTCTTCTGGCTCCTCAAAGCGAGGATTGTCCGAAGTAAGAATCAGTCGGTCACTACGCAGAGCGGCTTCCTTGGCCATGATAGGACGCTTGCCCTTATCGCGGTTGCCACCACAGCCTACTACAGTGATGATCTGTCCGGTTGACTTGGTGTCGAGAATCTCGCGGATGGTACCCAGTACGTTGATGAGTGCATCTGGCGTATGAGCATAGTCGATGATCGCACTGAAACCCTTTGGCGAGCGGATGCTCTCAAAGCGTCCATTGACAGGAACGAGTTCCGATACCTTGACCAGCAGATCTTCGTGGGAGATACCTAAGTCTCGACCTTCGTTCTTGGCATTCTCCAGGATCTCACAAGCTGCAGAATATACGGCGATAAGGTTCGATGCATTGAATCGACCTACAAAGTGCGTCTGTACCTCCTGTCCTTCGAGCATGAGCGACATACCTTCGAAATCCTCCTCAACGATGTGAGTGGTATAGTCTGCCATTGAACGGACGCTATAGAGCCTGCGGCGAGCGCGAGTATTCTGCAGCATCACCTCACCGTTCTTGTCGTCGAGGTTGCTGATGGCAAATGCTTCCTTTTTGAGTCCGTCGAAGAACGACTTCTTTGCTTTGAGATAGTTCTCGACAGTCTTGTGATAGTCCATGTGGTCACGGGTCAGGTTGGTGAAGATACCGCCGTCAAAATCCAGACCTCCGATACGCTTCTGATCAGCGCTGTGTGACGATACCTCCATGAAAGCAAAGGCGCAACCTTCCTCCACCATCTGGCGGAGCAGATCATTCAGTGCCAAAGGATCAGGTGTTGTATGTGTAGCTGGTACTGCACGGTCGATGACGTAGTTGCAGACGGTACTGAGCAAGCCACAAGGATAGCCGAGCTTCATGAAGAGATTGTAGAGCAAGGTGGCAATGGTCGTCTTGCCATTGGTGCCAGTGACGCCGACAAGCGTCAGCTGCTCGCTTGGATAACCGTTCCATGCAGAGGCCAGCAGAGCTAGGGCGAGGTTGCAGTCCTCAACCACTACATAAGTCTTGCTATTGTCGATGTTCGCTGCATTCTCGGTCATCCACTGCTGGTCACAAACCACAGCGCAAGCACCGGCTGCCAGTACCTGTGGAATAAATGAGTGTCCATCCACATTGGTGCCACGAACAGCCACAAAGAGACTTCCCTCTTTCACCTGTCGGCTGTCCTGCTCAATGCTGCAGATTTCTATATCGGTCTGTTGGAGTCCTGCTAGCGTGTAGCTGAGGCGCTCCAGAAGCGTGTTCAGTTTCATATTGGGTTAATAAATGAGTTTCTGTTTCTTGATCGTGTCGTACTTGTTATTTCAACGTGATGCTGATTGTCTGTCCTCGGCTGCAGTTGCTGCCCGCTGGCATACTCTGGCTGACCACGGACCCCTTACCATAGACAGATACGCGCAGGCCAGCGCTCTCCAGCATATAAAGCGCATCTGCGGCTCCCATGCCATGCACATCTGGTACACGGCCAGGCTTAGCACTACCCAGATCAACTTCCTGGAATCGTAGCATGTCGCGCTGTTTGCCCAGGTTCAGTTCGTCGATTACCTCGCTGGTCATACCAACTGGTCCTCGTTTTGCCTTTGGTAGCATACCATGGTTGGCTACATTGGCAGAGTCTGGCTCCACCTCCTTCAGCTTGCGCGAACAGCTACGAGCATAGACCTGCTCGGCAAAGTTGCGGAACACAGGGCCTGCCATATAACCACCACCTGGACGGCCGAAGTTACCACCCGGACGGGCATCGATTACTACAACGCAGGTATACTGAGGTTCATCTGCAGGGAAGTAGCCAGCAAATGATACATAGTGTCCGTTGCCGCTATAAGAACCGTTGGCAAAACGCTGAGCCGTTCCGGTCTTGCCAGCAATCTTGAGTTTCTTGCTCTTGGCACCTTCTCGCAGGATACGTCCATCCGAATACCATTGTGTTGCTGCAGTACCATGATCTACGACGCCTTCCAGTGCATGACGGATAGCTTTGATGGTTGACGCCTTGCAGATGCTCGAGTTGATAACCTCTGGCTCGTACTCTACGATGGTCTCGCCTTCCTTGACGATCTTGTCGACGATATAAGGCTTCATCAGCTTGCCATCGTTGGCAATGGCATTGTAGAAGTTGAGGATATACATACCAGGGATCTGAGTCTCGTAACCATAGGAAATCTGGCCGAGAGAGACCTTACTCCATGTCTTATCACCTACCTTGCGTTGGCGAGGACGTTGAGCTCCATAGAACTCTTCGTTGAGGTTGAGGTCTTCAAAAATCTTGGTCTTGTCGATCAGATCCAGATAACGCTGAGGATTCTTCTCATACGCTGATGTAGTCAGCTTTGCCAAAGAGATGTTTGAGGATTGCACCATGGCCTCATCGGCGGTTACCTCTCCTACAGGGTGGTCGTCACGAATCTCTTTTCCGTGATAGTTCCATGAGGATGGATGCTCTGCTGTATTGCCCGTATTCACACGGGTCTCAGGAGTGATCTTCTCATCATCGAGCAATACCATATAGCTCACAGTCTTGAAGGTCGATCCTGGATCATAGATGTCGGTGACGAAGTGGTTATAGTCCTCGCTGCATCGATCGCCGAAGCGCTTTAGATTCGAGATAGCCTTGATCTTGCCGGTCTTTACCTCCATCACAGCGGCCCAGCCACCCGCAGCATTCAGTTCAAGGATACGCTTGTTGAGCTCGTAGTCGAGGATCATCTGCATCTCCATGTCGAGGGTGGTGTAGACATCTGCGCCATCCTCTGGCTCCTGCTGCACGATGGTGATGCGGCGCGACTTGATCTTCTGGATGAATCCGATACCTTCACGTCCTGAGAGATATTTGTCAAAGGTCGACTCCAGTCCGTTGCGACCGTGTCCCTTCATGTTGACTCTCTGTCCTTCCTCATTGGTACGGATCGTGTCAGCTGGGAAGACACCGCCGATGGTCGATGATGCCATGCGGTACTCTCCGTATGGACGATAGCGGTGAGGTCGCTCTTCGCCGATGAGACCGATATGATTAGGATTCTTTGAGAAGAATGGTGCACTCTTCTTCATCTCTTTGAAGTCAAGATACGACACTGCACGGAAGGCCAGATAGCGTCCCTTGCCTTGCTTATATGCATTTCGGAATGCGGCTGCATGATCAGCCGCGCTACGGTGTGGCGCCAGCTTATGCATGTACTGAGCGGCAGGGCCATTAGGCGCGAAGTAGTGTGCTACTGTGTCTGAAGGCAACAGCTTCACCATGATGGTGCGCTTCTTGTGTTCTATTGAGTCATAGATGCGCTTGGGCATCTCTTTGTCCTTGGTTCGGAAGTCGAAATAGACGTCATATTGTGGCAACGAGGCCGCAATCATGTCGCCAGTCTCGCTATAGATCACGCCACGGATCTGCTGTATCGAGATACTGTCTTTCTTCAGGTTCTTGACCAGTCCTCGGTACTTATCACCATGCACGATCATCGTATTGAAAGAGCATAAGCAGATGAACCCGACATACAGCAATAGCACTCCGCATACGATACCGAAGCGGATGCTAAAGGTTGGATTCCATTGCTTAAACTTGTCCATTGAAAACATAATCTTCTGTCAATACGTTTTGTTAGTCGATGATTACAGGAGGTTCGTCACTCTCGATGAGTTCGATATCGCTCTTCGATACCTGCTCGATGATATACTCCGGACGGTTCTTCATCGTCAGGATACCCCATTTCTCGATGCTGGTATATCGCTGGTCATTGCGCTGAGCCTTGAGTTTGCTGATCTCTGAAAGACTATCCTCATACTCATAGCGCAACTGAATGAATCCCATCAGTAGCAATACCACCACCAGGATCTTCTTGAAGTTGCGATGGAGGAACTCCTTGCCGCCAGAATCATTACTCTGGATGAGGCTGGAGACTTCTTCAAATATGTTGCCAAATGTACTCACGTTCTTTTTTCGTTTATTTGTCTGATGCTGATTTCTCAGCGATACGGAGCTTTGCACTACGAGAGCGAGGATTACGCTCCACCTCCTCGTCGGTCGCCTCGATGACTTTGTTGTTGATAGCCTTGAGTGGAGCGATGACACGTCCGTAGAAATCTTTCTCTACCTGACCGTCTACCTTGCCGCTCTTGATGATGTTCTTGACAATGCGATCTTCCAGCGAGTGGTAAGTCATCACCACCAGTCGACCAGCATTCTCGCCATTCTTGTCAGGAGGCGTCAGTAGGCCGATGGCTGCATTGAGCATTTCCTCCAGCGCCTGCATCTCATGATTGACTTCGATGCGCAACGCTTGGAACACCTGTGCTAGTTCCTTCTTTTCTGCCTTTGGACTGATCATCGGCTTCACTACCGCCATCAGGTCTCCCGTTGTGGCAATGGCTTTCTGCTGACGCTGCTTTACGATGGCCTGTGCCATGCGTCTTGCCTGACGGAGCTCACCGTACAGCGTAAATATTCTTGTCAGCTCCTGCTCATCTGCCTCTTGCAGAATGTCCGCAGCCGTCTTGCCAGCACGAGTATTCATTCGCATGTCCAACGGAGCGTCAAATCGGAAGGCAAATCCACGCTCTGCATCATCGAGGTGGTGACTCGAAACTCCAAGATCCGCCAGTAATCCGTCAATATGCTTCACGCCATGGTAGCGCATCCAGTTCTTGAGGTAGCGGAAGTTCGACCGGATGAAAGTGAAGTTCTCGGGGCTCTTCACTTCGTTGTTAACTGTTAACTGTTCACTGTTAACTCTTGGCTCCTCACTGAAAATGTTTTTCTCCGCATCCGGATCCTGATCGAAACTATAGAGATGCCCCTTCTTTCCCAGCTTCTGCAGGATAGCTCTACTATGGCCACCTCCGCCGAAAGTGACATCCACATAGACGCCATCCGGACGGATCTGCAGACCCTCCAGACATTCGTTCAGCATTACCGGTACGTGATACTCCATTTTGTGATGTTAAAAATTATATTTTTACTAAGTGAAGTCAATAAAAAGCGGTCAAAGGTACGTATTTTTCTGCAATTTTACAAATAATAGCATATAAAATTAAAACTTTTTTAATCTTGTTGCTCATTTTGCCATTCTATTTGCCCCTTTTCTGGCAAAAATCAATGTTTTTTGATAGGAAAATGATAAGATTTTTTTATTTTTTCGAAAATATTCATTATCTTTGCACTCGCGTTATAGGTCGAATACATTTGCGTTATTTGGCAAAAAAATCTTACTTTTATACAACCGAATATGTCACAGTCAAGCAATAATTCTGAGTCTCGTGCTACCTTTGCGACCCGTCTTGGTGCAGTAGCAGCCGCTGTAGGTTCTGCTGTCGGTTTAGGCAATATCTGGCGTTTCCCTTATGAGGTCGGTGATAATGGTGGTGGAGCTTTCCTGATCATCTATCTGTTCTCCGTTCTTCTTCTCGGTATGCCATTGCTCATTGCCGAGTTCGTTATCGGTCGTTCATCACACAGCAATGTCGCCAGCGCTTTCCGTCGTCTCAATCCGGGCTCTCAGTGGTACTGGATCGGTGTCCTCGGCATCCTGGTAGCCGTCTTCATCCTCGGCTTTTACGTTGTTGTTCTTGGCTGGACGCTCTATTATACTTGGCTTTCATTGATCAATGGATTCCCTCAGGGTGCTGAGGCTATTTCCTCACATTTTGGCGAATTCACGCAGAGTACTGATATGCTGGCATGGATGCTTTTTGCCATTGTCCTCAACGCTGTGATTTTGCTCGGCGGTGTACAGAAAGGTATCGAGCGTGCATCTCGTTTCATGATGCCGCTTCTGGCCGTCCTGCTTTTTGGTTTGGTCTTCAACAGCTTTACGCTTGATAACGCTTCAGAGGGCCTTAACTTCCTCTTTATGCCAGACTTCTCACGTGTGACCGGTGAGACCTTCATCGCTGCCATGGGACAGGCCTTCTTCAGCCTCAGTGTCGCCATGGGTATCATGATTGCTTATGGTAGCTACCTCGGTGATAATACCAAGATCGGCAAGACCGCTTTGCAGGTTTCGTTGCTCGATACCGTGATTGCCATTCTGGCAGGTGTCGTCATCTTCCCAGCTTGCTTTACCTATTTCGATATGCCAGCTGACATCACTGCCGGTATGCCGGCTGATTTGGCAGGTCCGAGCCTCGTTTTCAAGACTTTGCCTATCGTCTTCCAGCAGATGCCTGGTGGCTATATCTGGTGTCTTTTGTTCTTCCTGCTCATTACAGTAGCAGGCCTCACTTCATGTATGAGTATCTTCGAGGTACCTATTTCTTTCGTACAGGAAGTCTTCCACACCAGCCGCCGTATTGCTACCTGGAGCTGCTGCGTCGTATCGCTCGTCCTGGGTCTCTGCTGTCTGCCAATCATGGGTCAGTGGATGGGTGTTTCTTTCTTCGGCGATCAGATGTTCGATTTCCTCGATACCGCTACCTCTAAATATATGATGCCGATCGGCGCCTTCTTCACCTCTCTATACGTAGGTTGGCGTCTCGATAAGGACATCATCCGCGATGCAATTTCCAACTGGCGCAACGACTCTGGTTGGTATCTCAAGCCTCTCCTCTGGTTGCTCCGCGTGTTTGCTCCTATCTGTATCATGCTCATCTTCCTGGGCGGTATCGGTGTCCTCTAATCCTTTCTTATTATGGCTAACGAACGCGCGCTTTTCGTCACCAAGCTCGGTGGCATCCTTGCTGCAGTAGGTTCAGCGGTAGGTTTAGGCAATATCTGGCGATTCCCTACCGAGACGGGAGCCAATGGTGGTGCCGCCTTCATCCTTATATATTTGTTATGTGTCCTGCTGTTAGGTACTCCACTGATGCTGGCCGAGCTCTCTTTGGGCCGCACCACACATAGCAATCCTGTCGGTACTTATCGCAAACTGTCTCCTGGCACTGCTTGGCCAATCTTAGGTTATCTCGGAGCCATCGCACAGCTGCTCGTCCTCGGTTTCTACTCGGTCGTAGCGGGTTGGACGCTCTACTATGCAGTCACCGCCTTGCTCGATATGCTGCCAGACTTTGCGCAGTTCAGCACGGGTTTGACCACGCCACTTTTCTGCACCGTCATCTTCATTCTGCTCAATGCAGTCATCGTTTTAGGAGGAGTGCAGAAGGGTATCGAGCGAGCTTCTAACATCATGATGCCAGTCCTCGGCTTCCTGCTTGTAGTACTATGTGTTAACTCATTGCTGCTCCCTGGTGCTGGCGAAGGCTTGTCATTCCTCTTCCACCCAGATTTCTCAAAGATCGACGCATCTGTAGTCGTTTCGGCTATGGGTCAGTCGTTCTTCAGTATCTCTGTAGGTATCGGCTGTCTGCTGACTTACGGCTCTTACCTCACCGATAAGACCGTCATGGGCAAGACCGCATTGAGTATCACCTTGCTCGATACGCTCATTGCCATCCTCTCGGGTGTCGTCATCTTCCCAGCCTGCTTCTCATACGGCGTCATGCCAGATGCAGGTCCTGGCCTGGCATTCATCACTTTGCCTGAGGTCTTCAGCCAGATGCTCGGTGGTTATTTCTGGTGTGTCCTGTTCTTCCTCCTGCTTTCTCTGGCAGCGCTGACCAGCACCATCTCGATGTTTGAGACACCTATCGCCATCTTCCATGAGGAGTTCCACATGACGCGTCGCAAGTCCGTCCTTTGCACTACAGGCATCGGACTTTTCCTTGGCATTCTCTGCTGCTTCTCGTTCTGTCCTGTCTATAGCGAACAGCTGAGTGTCTTCGGTATGACTTTCTTCGATTTGTTCGATAATCTCACGGCCAACTACCTCATGCCAGGTTGTGGTATGCTGATGTCGCTCTATGTCGGTTGGGTATTGCCAAAAGAGAAGTTTGTGGCTACACTTACCAACAACGGTACGACCTCTGGCTGGTATGTTCCAGCATTTTATTTCGTTGTCCGATACTTCGCTCCACTTTGCATTTTGGTGATTTTCTTGAGCGGATTAGGCGTGTTCTAAACTTTTTTACATAAAATATTTGCGGCGCAGAGATATTTTTCCTATCTTTGCGCCCGCATTTTTATAATGCACACGAGTTATTATTCTTTTATTATCAACAAGATTGGCAACCTTATTAAAAGTTGCTGATGATTAACAACCATCTAAAAAGTTGAACTACTTATTCACTTCTGAATCGGTGTCAAAAGGGCACCCAGACAAAGTCGCTGACCAGATCAGTGACACAGTACTTGACAATCTTCTCGCTTGGGATCCACAGAGCAAGGTAGCTTGTGAGACCCTCGTTACTACCGGTCAGGTAGTCATTGCCGGCGAGATCAAGACCACGGCCGACGTCGAACTGCGTGATGCTGTTCGCGAGACTATCAAGGAGATCGGCTACACCAAGGCCGAGTACAAGTTCGACAGCGAGAGTTGCGGCATCTTCTCTGCCCTTCATGCACAGAGCGCTGACATCAACCGTGGCGTTGAGCGTAGCGTACCAGAGGAGCAGGGTGCTGGCGATCAGGGTATGATGTTTGGTTATGCTACCAACGAGACCCACAACCGCATGCCATTGACCCTCGAGCTGAGCCACCTCCTCCTCATCGAGCTCGACAAGATCCGTCGCGAGGAGCCTTCTCCAATGCCATACCTCCGTCCTGATGCCAAGAGCCAGGTGACCGTAGAGTATGACGGCGAGACCAACCTGCCAGTACGCGTCAATACTATCGTCCTCTCTACTCAGCACGATGAGTTCGACGCTGATGATGAGAAGATGCTTGCCAAAATCCGTCAGGACGTCAAGGACATCCTCATCCCACGTGTCATCAACAATCGTCTCAACGAGAAGGAGCGCGCTCTCTTCGACGACAAGTTCACCCTCTTTGTCAATCCTACTGGCAAGTTCGTCATCGGTGGCCCTCACGGCGATACTGGTCTCACCGGTCGTAAGATCATTGTCGATACCTACGGCGGCCACGGTGCTCACGGTGGTGGCGCCTTCTCTGGCAAGGATCCTTCAAAGGTCGATCGTTCAGCCGCTTACGCTGCTCGCCACATCGCTAACAACCTCGTAGCAGCAGGCGTTACCGACAAGGCGCTCGTGCAGGTTGCTTACGCCATCGGTGTAGCACAGCCAGTGAGCCTCTTCGTCAATACCTATGGTACCGCCAAGGTCAACCTCACCGACGCTGAGATCTCTGCTAAGGTCAGCAAGGTGTTCGATATGACTCCACGCGCCATCGAGCAGCGTCTCAAGCTCCGCAACCCTATCTACACAGAGACCGCTGCATACGGTCACTTCGGTCGTCCAAGCGAGGTAGTCACCAAGACCTTCACCGACCGTCTCGGTCATCAGAAGACCGTCGAGGTAGAGCTCTTCACCTGGGAGAAGCTTGACTACGTTGACGCTGTTAAGAAGGAGTTTGCTCTTTAAGGCTACAGCAAATAAAAACATCATATATCCACCCCCATTACAGAGTACTGTAGTGAGGGTGGATATAATAATTATAGGTGAGTATTAATTATTTCGTGACTAATTTGACTCAGCCGCCATCACAGTCACGGATATTCCAGAATCGCTGTGTCGGTCTCATTGGACCCTCTGAGCCATAGATGCAGAAATAAGCTGCCGGCCAGGAGCCATGTTTTTTTGATAGTAAGCTTCATGTTATATATTATAATGGTATAAAAGGTTTATCCGCGACAAAGATAGATTATTTTTTCGAAAACAGCAAATTTTGCCCTCTTTTTTTGGTCAATTGCCGAAGAGTTGCTATCTTTGCTGCTATAATATGGTATCATTCAAAGGTCTGGATATGAATAACAATGAATTTTTCAGCGAGCGCGCAGCGAAAGTCCTCTTGTGGCTCGACGCTCATAGCATCCCTTACACCTGCTACAGTCACCCCGAAGGCAAGACCATCGAGGAAGCCAAGCGCTGGTGGAAAGACGACGGCAGCATCCACTGCAAGAATCTTTTCTTCCGCAATCACAAAGGCAACCAGCACTACCTCGTCTGCTTCCATTGCGACCATGACATGGACATCCACGACATGGAGCATCGCCTCAAGGAGCGACTCATGGCCGCCGGCTTCAACTCTCCCGGCAAACTCAGCTTCGCCTCTCCCGAGCGCATGATGAAGTACCTCGGCTTGGAGCCAGGTAGCGTCTCTCCCTTCGGATTGATCAATGACGAGGAGCATCACGTCATCCTCTTCCTCGATGCGAACCTCCAGCAAGCCGAGACGCTCTCCTTCCATCCCAATGACTGCCGCGGCACCGTCGTCATCCGTCGCACGGATCTGGAGCGTTGCCTTGAGATCTTAGGCAACACTTACGAGTATACAGAGCTCTACTCGCAAGACCAGTAATCGAATTGCAGCGTCTTGCCTCTCATTACGAAGACAATGTCCTGTTCCCCTTTGGCCGAAAGGGAACACTTGACCGAACGCCAATCCGCAGAGCTGGCATTGACCTTACCCAGCAGCTTGCCCGTGTGCGAACCTTGACGGATTTCTACCGAACCCTTGCCTCGCAGCATCAACTGCATTCGACGTGCACCTTTGCCGAAATCAACGCCACTGACCTTGAGTACGGCCAGATCCTTATTGATTAAGGTTGTCTGCTTACTGCCTACATGAGCCACCATATTGCCCTGAGCACCAGCAGGATCAAAGCTTGCATTATTTGTCGCACAGACTGTTTCTGCTTCGACGCGCTGATAAGGATTGAGCGCCTTGATCTGCTTGACACCCTGTCGGGTCATGGTCACTTTTTTGATCTCAAGCGGGTGTTCTACGACCTCAATCTCATCGACCGTCATGCAGCGGAATCCTCCGGTCGTACCATGGTGGCGCTGGATGTCCTGCGTGTGGTTGAAGAGATACCACTTGCCCATGTATTTGTGCAGATGCGTGTGATTGTTGCCGTAATCCATGCCATAGAGACCCGGATTGTCGCAGTAGTCATGCTCGTATCGCCACGAGTCGGTCACCAGAGGCGTCTTACTGGTCATATAAGCCATGCAGCAGATGCTCGGAGCCTCGCCGTGGAAGTTCCATGGTTCGTGCTTGCTCCAGTCGAGATTGTAGGTATAGACGAACGTACTGTCGAGGTAATTCAGCTCATTAGCCTCGAAAAGAAATGCCGTTGGCAGCGTCATCATGTCCGATGCAATAGAGGTCATATCCTGTCCCAGTCGGGCAATACGGGAATGTCCTCCAGCACCGAAAGCCAGATAGGCGGTTGTGTCATCGACTACCACCACACCCGGATCGAACGGCACCTTGCAGTCACCTAAACCTGGCGTATGCGCATCCACCACGCTCTTCTGCAGCGGACTTGTCCAAGGACCGACAGGCGAGGTAGCCGTAAGCACGCCCACGCCATATCCACTATTAGAGAAATACAGGTAGAAATGTGTCTTGCCATCCGCCTCGACACGCTTGTCGACCGATGGAGCCCAGGAATTGATGATCCAAGGTGCCAGTTCTCCCGTCGGGATCAATCCGTGATACGTCCAGTTGACCATATCGTCCGTCGACATCATGGCCAATGACTTTATCTTCTCGTACGAGTTCTTGCCATGAATACCCACGCTGTCAAATTGCTCATGATCGTTCGTGCCATAGACGTAAAGCCTTCCCTCATACTCTACGGCAGTTGGATCAGCTGTAAACAGGAAGTCCAGTATCGGATTATGATTGCCCGTAGCCAGCTTGGTGCTGTCTGCCAGCGTCTGACAATCTGCATGGCTCGTTCCTGCCATGACTAGAGAAAGAATCGTAAAAACTGATAATAGTTGCTTCATTTCATGCTTGTGTTCTATCTGACTTGGCCTTAGCTCATCTGCTGAGCCACACTCTCTTCCACCGCCTTCATAGCATCGAGCGTACGCTGCTGCAGCACTTCAAGCTCCCATCCGAGCTGCTCTGCACCACGCTCAATCACCTCGCGTGAGCAACCCGCAGCGAAAGCCTTGTTCTTATATTTCTTCTTGAGCGACTTGAGCTCCATATCTTGGCAGCTCTTCGATGGTCGCATCAGGGCGGTGGCCCAGATCAGGCCAGTCAACTCATCGGCAGCAAAGAGCACCTTCTCCATCTCGTGCTCAGGAGCGATGTCCGTAGAGAGTCCGTATGCATGGCTGCAGATTGCATGGATCATCTGCTCACCCACACCACCTTCGCGCAACAACTCAGGAGCCTTGATACAATGCTGCTCCGGATACTCCTCGAAATCAATGTCATGCAGGAGTCCTACCAACCCCCAGAAATCCACATCCTCTCCATAGCCGAGCTCGACTGCATACCATCGCATCACACCCTCCACGGTGTATGCATGCTGCAAGTGAAAAGGATCCTTGTTATACTTCTTAAGCAGCTTAATAGCTGCCTCGCGTGAGATATGTTCTTCCATAATATTTAAGTTGATTATTAGTGTCTGTTTAACAAAATGTTCAATTCTGCGTGCAAATGTATTTTATTCCAATCCTTTCTTTAGGAATTCTCTGAGATGGATATGAGTTACACCTTCATCATCACTTCGTTTCAAAAGCGGAGATGCTGATATAACATATTTGGGGTAATCATCTGCAATTAGGCGCAGATTTCCGAATTCGCGGCTCCGAGTTTCCTCGTTTGCAATGAGATAGGATACTTGCACGTATGCCTTCTTTCCAGTTTTCGAACAAACGAAATCTATCTCGCCAGCCCGCAACTGACCGACCTTCACCTCATATCCAAGTCGCAACAGATGAAGGAAAACGACATTCTCCATCACCTTCTCTATGTCATGTGTGCGCTCTCCGCCAACGATATAGTTTCTTAGCCCGACATCACCGAAATAGCATTTGTCGTTTGACTCCAGCAACTTCTTGCCATGAATTTCATAGCGTCCGACAGAATAAGTCAGGAAAGCTTCATCAAAATAAGACATATAGTTCAGCACAACATTCGTAGAGACATCCTGCCCCTGCGACTTCATATATTTTGCGATACTGCTTGCAGAGTTCAGCTTACCCACGGTATCTGCCATAAAGGCAATCAAGTTGTTCAGGAATGGTATGTTGCGGATTGTATGTCGCTCAACAACATCTTTCAACATGATGGTATTGAACACACCTGATAGGTATTCATTTACCATATCCTCATTGTCAAGTCCGATGTTTCTCAATCCAGGCAGGCCACCATAGTTCAGGTATTGCCACAAGGCCTCTTCGCCATCCTCCAATGCATGAAATTCAAGAAACTCCAGATAGCTTAGGCTCTGAATGTGAATCTCTTCATATCTTCCCCCCAGAAGCGTACTAAGTTCTCCAGAAAGCATCTTCGAGTTAGACCCTGTTATGATGACATCTGTATCCTCTTCCGTACGATAGCTTCTCACTGAATGTTCCCACCCCTCGATATCCTGCACTTCGTCTATCAGGATGTAGTTGTGCCGATCTGACATAAAATGCTCATCGATGTAGGTATTAAGATCCTCATGATTCTGTATGAAGTTGAACGCCTTCTTCTCCTTATCTATATAAATAATATTTGAGCCGACCTCTTCCTTATGGCGAGCCACAAAATCCTTCATCACAAAGCTCTTGCCCACACGACGTTGACCCACAAGGACAATAATCTGCTCCTTGCCCAGCCAGGCATCAATACGCTCAGCATAGTCCTTTCTTGATATTATCTTCATAGTTTTTAGCATTTTTCGACCACAAAGATAGTAATTTTATTTTGTATAGACAATAAAACTGTAAATATTTTAAATTTTATTGTCTATAAGCAACATATTTGCCAGCAATCTAAATATATTTTGATTCAAAAGTAACTTACTATTTACACGCACCGCCTAATGAAGGCTCAATTAATTATGACGGAAGCGCCCAATGTCTGAAAAAGAAACTTATAATTCACCAACATTTTTTATTATCTCAAAGCAAAACCTCCAAAATAAAGCAGGGACGGTTCCGAATTTCCGATGGCGAGTAAAGAATCAGAAAGTGTCCCAATTTTGTAATATTCGGATATAGTTGATGCATTTATAGGCAATCGTAGCCATCCCAGTTACCCCTTAATTATATAATTTGTCAAGTCAAGTTTTCAAATGAAGATTTATTCACTTTAAAAATATCCGATAGAGTAAATTAGCATATCATCTACTTTAAATTTAGCACGTAAAAACATTATCTTTGCGGTATGATTAATCCAAATTTTTCAAACTATGAGTAAAAATTACTATGCCGATAGCTAAAAAAACTCCTTCCCGCCAATGGGATTATGACAGCTGTATGGCGGCTGCATTGACGTGCACAACGCGCACAGAGTTCTATGCTCGCTTCAGTTCAGCCTATATGTATGCCCGGCGACACGGTTTTTTGGATGAAATCTGTGCTCACATGAAAACGAAAAAAGCACCGTATGGCTATTGGAATAACAAGGATACTTTGCTGGAACATCTTAGTCAGTGCGATTACGTCCATGAGTTCTATAAGAAATGCAAGCCTGGCTACTATGCAAGTAAGGCGAACGGATGGTTTGAAGAGATAACTGCACCTCTGAAAGATCAACGTTTCATCAAAAACTACTGGACGCAAGAAAAACTTACTGAGGTAGCTTCAAACTACCAAAGGAGATCTGAGTTTGCCAAATATTGTGGTACAGGTTTTGCAATGTGCCAGCGTGCTGGCTTGCTGGATGAAGTTTGCCAGCACATGACCTCAGAGGTTGAGAATGGCCGACGCATCTGCTATGCTTTCGAATTTCTTGACCGTCATGTGTATGTAGGCATTTCGGCAGACATCGAGAGACGTAAGCATGATCATCTGACCCGAAAAGGGTCAAAGGTTCATGATTATATTATGGAGTCAGGTAATGAGCCAGAACTAATAATCTTGAATGAGTGTTCGTCTATAGAAGAGGCAAGTCTTTGCGAAAATGAGTATCTGAGTCAATATAAGAGGAATGGCTGGACTTTACTTAACCAAGTTAAAGTCGCGGTTGAAGATTATATATATGAAGATGCCGTAGATACTGCATTGGCTTGTCAGGACTTTGATGATTTCCGAAAGAATTATTCTGAGGCCTATTGGGCAGCATTGAGGAAGCAATGTATGGAAGAAATCACCAGATTGTTGCCGGCAAAGCAGAATCCACTGATTTCAGACACAAAACTTCTGGAGAAGGTAAAGCAATGCGAAAGCTATACAGAGTTCTGTCAGAAGTACAATACCGAATATTTAGATCTTGCAGCATTCGGTTTTACCGAAGAACTGAAACGTCTGTTTATTGAGCGTAGATCATGGCAACCGTATCAATTCAGTGAGATACGAAGTGTTGCATACCAATGCAGTAGCTATACAGAGTTCCGAAAGAATCATCCTACGGAATATGCAGTAGCCGTCCGCCAGAAGTGGTTGGATGAACTACATAAGATCTGGCCAGAGCTGGAACCAGAGGAGGTCAGTAAAGAGGAAATTGCAGAATTGGCAAAGCAATACTCGCTAAAGGTGGATTTCCTCAGACACTGTCCAAAAGAGTATAACATTGCTTTGACTCATGGTTGGCTCGATGAGCTTTTCATCAAAAAAGCCCCTGTTGCAAAGGTTAAGACCGTATCAAAAGCAGACATTCTTGCAGTGGCCGAAACATGTGCTTCATACTCTGAGTTCATCAACGATCACCGCCGAGAGTATCAGATTGCGTACAAGAGTCAATGGCTCGATGAGGTTAAAGAGCTTTTGCCTTCATCGGTCAGAGCTCCATATACTCTGGAAGAGGTACTTGCACTTGCTGCTGGTTGCCGAACTTATGCCGATTTCAAGAAAGAATATGCTTCGGCCTATGCCGCCGCGAATAAAAACAATTGGCTCGATGAGGTGCGTAAAGCATTCCCTGAGGCTAAACATAAACGTTTTACAGCAGCAGAGATAATACAGCTGGCACAGAACTATAGTTCTTATACTGAGTTTACTAAATCTCAGCGGAGTGCATATAAGGCTGCCTGTAAAATGGGAATAACAGAAGAAATCAAGAAAAAAATAATATAATGGAACGCATAAATAATGATAATATTAATGGCCCAATCTTTCTCAGCGGATTTACCACCGAGGAAGAATTGCGGAATAATCCAAAGCGGCAAAGGGGAGAACTTAAACCGTGTACTGAAGAGGAGTATTATGAGATGTGTAAGAACCAACAAATTATAAAGAGTTCTCAATTCCTGAAAATGACCGATGGAGCAATCCGCATATCTACTATTAAGTCTGTTCGTAAGTATCGAGATCAAGATTCTAGTCAAATAGAAATTGAGTATGGTGTAGAGGAGGCTTATGATGAATTCTTTTGTACAAAAAAGAAAAGAGATAAAGCCTATGACATCATTCTCAGAATATTAGATGGAGACGTTACTGCCATACCAGAGCTTGAGTCTGTTCTTGCTTCGAAGGACGAGGAACCAGAAGATGCGAAAGCCGATGAAACCAAAGCTTATGGTGGATGGAATAACACAGATAAGGAATCCGGATTTCTGTCAAAGATATTTTCCTTTTCAAATAAATCAGAATAGCATATAAATTTCATTACACAGATGGTTGAATATTATTTATTACTTTATGGCATAATGAGTATCTTTGCGTTAGTAGTATGCGCTGGTGCGTTAATTTATTACAAGTGGTTTCGTAAAGATAGAACAAGGCATAGGGGTTAAGCTTATATGAGAGAGATTACGAAAAACAATATGATGTTATTATAAAGAATACTTAGTTATGGATAATATTTCAATGAACGCATGGATCCAGATTGGCCTGGCAGTCGTTGCTGTCATTACCCTTACTATTGTTCTCATTAAGGAACACTATGAGCGCAAAAGGGAGCATGCCAAAACGACCGTGGCACCAGCTACATTCGAGCCATCGGACGAGGATCGTAGCCGATGCACCGACATGGTGCTAGAATTGTTTGATATTCTGATGCGCGACTCGAAAAATAAGGTGTTCCGCCTGGGCAAGTATCAGCTCACTGAGATTGTTGAGGAGCCAGTGAACGGTACAGAGGAGGAGTAAACACTAGTTGGCAAAAGAGAGGCGATAAGATATTATTAGCCCAGCTAACAGAAATAGCATATTTTTTTTTCAAATAATACAATTATGACTATTCTTACAATTATGTTTGCTATTGGCACTGTGTGGTGCATCTGCACAGTGTTTTCACTTCGTAGAAAGTACAAGAAATCTAAGGGTAAGCAGAGAAAATGAGATTGTGGTTCTGTAACAAGGTTAATTGGTACTGTCTTGCCCCAGAAAAGGTTGAATAAAAATCAACCAAAATGAGCGAACAAAAGATCACGCTGAGGGAAGAAATCGTCTCTCTTTCGCGCAGCGTCATTAGAGGACCCAAATCAAAGTTTTCGGAGGAAGAACAGATGTTT
>JAZUDJ010000115.1:0-52155 GCA_045639585.1 Bacteroidales bacterium | reverse complement strand
TGAACGCCCTTGCGAGCTGCGGTATGACGAGGAACGAAGAGGAAAGTATGGAAGGAGTCATATACTGACCACAGCTTCTCATATTTGCCACCCTTTTGGAAAAGGGGGTCAATCTTTTCGTTGATATAATCGTTCAGTTTCATTATTCCATTTCTTTGCGGAGTTTAACAAGGCCATCAGCGAATACCTGCTGAACAGGAGTCTTTGATGAGCAGACAAACTCACAGAGTGCAAGATCCTCAGGAAGTACCTCGTAGATGCCGAGAGCCTCCATCTGGTCAATGTTGAATGCAAGGGTAGCCTTATAGAGCTGCTCAGGATAGATATCCATTGGGAATACCTCCTCCCACTTGCCACTCTCGATGAGTGCACGAGGACCACCCTTGAGACGAGCGTCCATTGTCCACTTCTTGCTCTTGAAGAGGCCGAAGAGACCTGCGAGACCGGTGTTGCTGGTAGAGTAACGACCAAGGCCTGGAGTGATCCAACCGAACATCTCGTCGGTAGTATCGCCCTCTGGGATAACGGTAACGGTCTGAGTCTTGAAGCCGAGAGTACCGTTCATGCCAGTAGCCTCGCCAGTGAGGACGTTGCCGTTGATAACACGCTGCTTGTACTCAGTATGCTTTACCTTGCCGTCGAGAATCTCAGCGAGAGACTGACCAGCCTGAACCTTAGCGTATGCTGGAGCAACGATCTCTGAACCTGCGATGGTGATAACACGGCTGAAGTCAGCTTTGCCACTCAATACGCGGCCGATGATGATGACATCCTGGATCTGTGCGGTCCAGACGATCTCGCCCTTGTTGATAGGCTTTACAGCGTTGATCTGAACGCCAACGTTGCCTGCTGGGTGAGGACCATCGAACTCAACTACCTCAACACCTGCTACTGAAGGAAGCGAGGTGCCCTTAGCTACGCCGACATAAACCTTGCCAGCGGTGAGCTTCTTGAGTGCTGCAAGACCTGCCTGGAGTTCCTTCTCCTGACCCTTGACGATCATCTCGGTTGCAGGAGCGAGAGGAGCAGAGTCGAATGCAGTGACGAAGATGTCACGTGGCTGAGCCTGTGGGTTAGCCAGGACACCGTAAGGACGCTGGGTGAGGAATGGCCATACACCACCGTTGAGCATAGCCTCCTTGATCTGATCAGCGGAAGCCTGAGCTGGATCGATGACTGGCAGTTCTGCACTGGTACCCTTACCATCGTTTGCAATGACGATGCCAAGCACTTTGCGTCGATCGCCACGAACGACCTCCTCGAGGGTGCCGCTCACTGGGCTCACGAACTTAATCTCTGGATACTGCTTGTCGTTGAAGATAACGTCTCCAGCCTTCACAGCATCACCAGCCTTTGCAACAATCTTAGGGGTGCACATGACAAAGTCGTCAGGTACAAGGGTGACCTTAGTGGCCTCCTTTACGCTGACGAGCTTCTGCTCTGGTGTTCCCTCGAGGTTGATGTTCAAGCCTTTCTTGAGCTTAATAACATTTGCCATTTAAGAAAACTGTTAATTTGTGAATATTTTTGGATTTTTGTATTAAATACATTAACGCGCCGCGAAGATAATTAATATTTTAATATCTTAGATTTTGCGCGTACATTAATTTAAAATAAACCCTCTATCAGATTACTCCGATAGAGGGTTTGATATATTCGGGTGTCAATTATTGACGTTTACTTTCCCCATTGCTTCTCCCATTCCATACGATTCTGCACGGTAGAGATAAGCTTGGTTGCGCCCTCAATACCGGCATTGTTTGCCTGCTTGAGGTAATCAACAGCTTCGTTGTAGTTACCTGTCAAAGCCTGATAAACGCCACGAGCATAGAGAGCCTCACCTGACTTGCCAGCCTTTTCAAGATGACGACGAGCTTCGGCCAACTGGCCATTAGCCATGTAAGCGTTAGCTGCGTTGAGGTTAGCTGCTTCGTCATTTGGATAGTACTTGACGGCGGTAAGGAAGATGTTGTTGAACTCCTCAGAACCCTCTGTATAGCCCTCTGCTGCGGTGTAGAACTCGGCAAGGCTCAGGTTGCCAGGACGTGTGTTGAGCACCTTACGAATGTCTTCTGCAGATGTGTAGCTGTCGATGGTGTAGCTGATTACATAGTCAGAGTGACGAAGACGCTTCAGGATGTCGCCACGCATTGTGTCGTAGTCATCGGCAAACTCCTTGATGCGAATCTCTTTCTGATCGAGGGTGAGCTTTTTATTGTCCATGATGTCGAGGATCTCCTGACGGTGAGGCAGGTCTGAAGCATCTACCAGTCGACGCCAGCCTTCCCAGTCCTCTGGCTCGTAGCTGGTGGTGAGGGTGTTGTTGTCGAACTTATAGAGCTTCTTTACGTATTTGCTCAACTGCTCGGTACGAGCCTTGGCCAATGCTGCATTCTGCTCGTATGGACCATCTGGTGAAGAATAGCCCTTGATACTGAGGCTGATATTCTTAGCATCAGGATTGTTGCGGATAGAGTCGATCGATGCAATGATCTTGCCAAGTTCCTGACGGTTGTTGGCGAGCTCTGGCTGGATGTCTGACTTGTAGACGTCAAACTCTACATATGCCTGGCCTTCCAATGAACGAGCCTTGATAACTTCTGCTACAGGACGTACAAAGAGGTAACTAGGAGCGATCACAGGACGTGCAGGAGCCTTTGCTGGCTCAAGATTGACAACAGGAACAGTCTTCTTTTTGTTGAAGCGATAGACAAGGTTCAATGCAGCCTTCGTAGGGCCGACATAATTGGAGTTGACATCATCTTGGATTAAGGCGTCATCCTGCTTGATCTTATGCTTGTCGCTCTGCACACGCATGTAACCGAAGCCTAACTCTGCTTCAAGACCCCAGTGGCGACCCCATTGCCATGCGTAGCCAACGCCAATACCACCACCAAGGAAAGTGCCAACATAGCGATAGCTCTTCAAGTCGCTCATGTTGTCGGCGAAAGAAGGAAAACGATGCTTCAAATTACCGACATTGAACTCTCCTCCCATGGCGTGAAAGCCTAAGAAGAAGCGGTTGAATGTCTCCTCGAACCAATAACGAGCCTCAGGCTGTACGGTCCAATGCTGCCATTTCTGGTGATCCCATGCATCCCAGTGGTTGTATTCACCAGTAATGTCAAAGGTCCAATGATCGCTCATCGGGAATTCCAGGCTAAGGCTTGGGGTCAGGAAGGCTCCACTCAGCAGGTTTGTCTTGACGGCTAAATTGTTCTGGTACTCTACATTCTGAGCCTTGACCTCAGAAATCTGTGAAGATGCAAAAATCAGCAGCAATGAAGCTGCGAGCTTTGGTGAGGTTAAATTCTGGATATTCATTTTCTTGTTCTGTGAATTTTGAATGTCGCAAATATACAGCTTTTTTTGCAATTGAGCAACTTTTAACGACAAATATCATCATCTATGCAACAAATCGCTGCATAGATGATGATATTTGATAGTTGTAACTAGATATTTACTATCTGATTACTGTGGCTGCTTGCCAATGTAAGCAAGGATGCCGCCATCGACATAGAGAACGTGTCCGTTAACAGCATCAGAAGCCTTAGATGCCAAAAAGACTGCAGGACCACCAAGCTCGGAAGGATCGAGCCAGCGACCAGCAGGAGTCTTAGCGCAGATGAATGAATCGAATGGGTGACGGCTGCCATCAGCCTGACGCTCACGGAGAGGAGCGGTCTGTGGGGTAGCGATGTAGCCAGGGCCAATGCCATTGCACTGGATGTTGTACTCACCGTACTCAGAGCAGATGTTGCGGGTCAGCATCTTCAAGCCACCCTTAGCTGCAGCGTATGCAGAAACGGTCTCACGGCCAAGCTCAGACATCATAGAGCAGATGTTGATGATCTTGCCTTCCTTACGCTCCATCATCTCAGGAAGGACGGCAGAAGCGCAGATAAATGGTGCTACGAGGTCGATGTCGATGACCTGCTGGAACTCAGAACGTTTCATCTCGTGCATTGGGATACGCTTGATGATACCTGCGTTGTTAACAAGGATGTCGATCTGGCCAACCTCAGCGTGAACCTTCTCTACGAGAGCCTTAACGCCCTCTTCGTCGGTTACATCGCATACATAACCCTTAACGTTGGTGATACCTGCCTCCTTGTAGTTAGCAAGACCACGCTCGAGAGCTGCCTCGTTGATGTCGTTGAAGATAATAGTCTTAGCACCAGCAGCTACGAAAGCCTTAGCGATATTGAAACCGATGCCGTACGATGCGCCTGTGATCCAAGCGTTCTTTCCCTCAAGAGAGAAATCCTTAAGTGAAGTCATTGTGATAAGATTTATAATGTTAGTGTATGTTTGGTCAAAATTTCAGTTAGTGAAACGATGGTCTTTCCCTTGTACTGTGGTGCAGACTTAGATAGCACTGTCGCGCAGGATGAGGTCATGGTTGACGATCAGGTGCGCAGGGTGCTGCATCTCTTCTTCCTTGTCTTCGCCAAGACGGCTGAGCAAGATGCGTGCTGCCATCTCACCGATGCGGTGCTGGTGCAGGTCGAACGATGACAGAGGGGTAGACAAGTAACTGTCAAATGGCTCGTTGGCCACACCGATAATGGCAATGTCCTTTGGAACGTTGAGCCCTTTGCGACGGAAGATGTCGATAGCGGTGATGGCTGGGAAGTCACCAGATGAGAAGATGCCATCCGGACGGTCCTGCATCTGAAGGATCTTCTGAGCAGCCTCAGTTCCTGCCTCAATGGTGATGGACTTCTTGAAGAGCCACTCCTCGAGAAGAGGAAGACCCAGATCCTCTAGCGCCTTACAATAACCCTTGTAGCGCTGAGCGTATGCCAACTGATTAAATGCACCTGCAAAGTGTCCGATCTTTCGACAACCGATCTTGTAGAGCTGCATCACAGCATCATAGCCTACTTGGAAGTTGTCGTTGCTGACAGTGTCGGTCTTTGTCTCGATAGGAGTTCGGTCAAAGTAGACCAGTGGGATATTCTGCGACTCAAGGAACTCTTCGTAGTTGACATCGTGCGATTCAACAGAAAGTGACATCGCGATGCCATCGACCTTCTTCTGAGCCAACGCCTGTACGGCTCTTTCCTCTTCAGCCAGACTCTCTCCACTTGCGGCAATGATCACCTGATAGTTATGACTGTTGGCCACCTGCTGGAACGAACTGATGATCGATGCGAAGAAATTACGATCGATACGAGGAACGATGATACCTAATACATTCCCTTTGCCAGTGCGCAAGTGGTGCGCAATTGGATCTGGGATGTAGTGCAGTTCTCGTGCCAGTTTCTGTACGGCCTCTCGCATTTTTGCACTGATGCGAGGATTATCTTGCAAAGCTCGTGAAACAGTTGACGCTGTAGTGTGCAATTGTTGCGCGAGGTCATAAATGGTTACTTTACCTTTACCGCTCATGGGGAAATCTTGAATTTATGAACAAGCAAAAAACGTCTAATCTGCTTTGTTTGAATAAATGTATATCTAAAGAGAAGTTCCTTTTTACTGCTGCAAAGATAAAAGAATTAAATACACATTCCAAATTTTATTTCAAAAAAAGTCGTTTTGAACGGATTTTTTGTTGCATAAATCATCTTTTCCCCTGAAAAACGCTTGCATTTAGCTCGAATTTTGTGCAATAGTTTACGCTATTTGCTGCTTTTTATACCAATGCCCAATGTCCGCGAGCTGTATATCCTTCCTCAAACCATTGCTGGCAATCTGGCTGCTCAGCGTCGAAAATACCGAAGAGGGCAGATCCTGATCCTGACATGCTGGCATAGATAGCACCATGCTGATAGAGCAGGTCCTTGACATGCTGCAGCTCAGGATGCAGAGGAAAGACAGAATCTTCGAAATCATTCTTGATGCATGTCTTCCATTCCTCTACGGGTTTGTTGAGCAATAGGTTCAGATCTGTCTCTGGCTTCATCGGATGAACATTGCTATAAGCCTCCTTGGTGCTAACTCCGAATGGTGGCTTTACGATGACCATGTACTTGCCTTTGAGGCTTAGAGGATGGTATTCTAGCTCGTGGCCTACGCCTTCGCAATACTGTGCGGTCAACTGTCCCTCGTTGTTATTTGTATTATAAAGGTTCGCGCAACGACAGAAGAAAGCGCAGTCGGCACCCATACGTGCAGCTATGGCTTCAAGGTCGGCGTCTGATACAGGAAGGTCGAACATCTTACGAAGCATCAGCAGAGCATGAGCTCCATCGCTCGAGCCTCCTCCTAAACCGGCTCCGAATGGTATCTGCTTCTCCATGTGCATAGATACGGCAGGAAGGTCTGGGAAGCGCTCCTGCAACAGTCGGTAAGCCTTGACGCAGAGGTTGAGCTCAGGATCACAGTCGACGGTAATACCTGTCTGCGAGAACTTGACGGTTCCTGGCTGATCGTCGAGCCGCAAGATCTCGAGTGCGTCGCGCCAGTCGATAGGATAGAAAAGCGTCTGCAGGATGTGATAGCCGTCTTCTCTCTTGCGCGTCACGAACAGGCCGAGGTTGATCTTTGCTTCAGGAAAGAGAATCTCTTTGTCGGATGGTTGATAATTCATATTTATATAAAATGTGAAGATTCGGATAAGCGTTGAGACAATTTTACGGTGCAAATATAGTTATTATTTTTGGATATTCGCTTATCCAGATGGTAAATTTAGTAAAAACTTGTCATTTTGTCTTGGCACGAAATTTGCAAGGATGAGGATGGATCTTTGTGAGGCAATTTGAAGATCCTACATTTCATCATTCAATGAATATAAAAATAACGATATATGGAACAGAATACAATTAACGAAGAAGAGTTGAAATCAAAGTCTGAGAACGCGGAAACTGCCAATGCAGAGGCTCCTGTTGTGGAGAATGCTGAAGGCGCTGAGGCTCCAAAAGAAGAGAAGGAACTGACTCCAGAGGAGAAGATTGCTGCACTTGAGGCTGAGCTCGAAGAGCAGAAGAAGCGCTATGTATATCAGGCTGCAGAGTTCGATAACTACCGTAAGCGTACCATCAAGGAGAAGTCTGATCTGCTCAAGTATGGAGCTGAGGGCGCTTTGAAGGCTTTGCTTCCAGTCATTGATGATCTGGAACGTGCTATGCAGCATATCGATAAGGCTGAGGATGTCGCTTCGGTCAAGGAGGGTATGGACCTCATCTATCAGAAGTTCCAGAACTATCTCAAGCAGCAGCAGATGGAGGTCATTCCTGCAGAGCAGGGTTGTGATTTTGACGATTCGATCCATGAGGCTGTGACCATGTTTCCCGCACCCGATCCATCGCTTAAAGGAAAAGTGGTCGACTGTGTTACAAAAGGTTATAAACTGTCTGACAAGGTGGTTCGCTTTGCGAAAGTAGTTGTCGGACAATAATGCAATTATGGCAAAGAGAGATTATTATGAGGTACTTGGTCTCCAGAAAGGGGCTAGTGCCGACGAAATAAAGAAAGCCTATAGAAAGCTGGCTGTGAAGTGGCATCCAGATAAGTGGAGCCAGGCTTCTGATGCAGAAAAAAAGACTGCAGAAGAGAACTTCAAGGAGCTTGCTGAGGCTTATGACGTACTGTCGGACGACAACAAGCGTGCACGATATGATCAGTTCGGTCATGCGGGTATGAGTGGTAGTGGTTTCGGCGGTGGAGGAGGAGCTGGCGGCTTCGGTGGCGCTGGCTTCGATCCAATGGATATCTTCAACGCCTTCTTCGGTGGTGGAGGTGGTCGTGGCGGTCGTACCTATACTTACACCAATATGGGTGGCAATCCTTTTGGTGGCGGTTTCGGAGGCTTTGAAGAAGCTTTCCGAGGTGCAGGATTCGGTGGTCGTGCCGTCAAGGGACAAGATCTCAATATCACGCTGAAAATCACGCTCGATGACGTGGTCAATGGCGTTGAGAAGAAGGTTAAGATCCGTCATACTGTAGCTGATGGTCAAGGTGGCGTCAAGCAGATTGAGGAAGTCATCCCTGTCAAGCTGCCAAAGGGTGTCATGGAAGGCCAGAAGTTCAAGGCTGCAGGCAAGGGCAATGCTGCTCCTGGTGGCCAGGGACAACCAGGCGACTTGATCGTCAATATTGAGGAGATTCCACACGGAGAGCTCATGCGCGACAAGGAAGATCTTGTCTATAATCTGCTCCTTTCATTCCCAACAGCAGCACTGGGTGGACCAGCTGAGATTCCTACGCTCAATGGTCGTGTGCGTATCAACGTTCCAGCAGGAACACAGCCTGGTAAGATGCTTCGTCTGAAGGGTAAAGGTCTTCCTGCCAATGGTGGAGCAACAACCGGTGATCTGATCGTTAATATTCTTGTCTATGTCCCTGAAAACCTGAATGACAAAGAGCGAAAGGCTATCGAGTGTCTGCGAGACGAAACCAACTGTAATCCGAATGAGGAAAAGCGCAAGTCGCTCTTCTCTAAACTGAAGTATTTCTTCTCAGGTGAGCAGAAGAAGTAATCGCTCTTCTCTTGTCGAAAAATAACCCCTTATACATAAGTATTATGAAGGAAATAATGTATCCAACCATGGGCACTTGCAGCCGTTTTATCCATGTGGTGCTCGATGATGATAATGTAATCCAGAATGTAGAGTTCATGGGTGGCTGTCACGGCAATCTGCAGGGTATTGCAGCTCTTGTAAAAGGACAGAAAGCGCAGGACGTCATTGGTCGTGTGAAGGGCATCTCTTGTAACGGAAAGCCTACTTCTTGTCCAGATCAGTTGTCGTTGGCATTGGCCAAGGCCATGGAGTCTACAGCAAAATAAACTGGTTATATTTTAGCCATTATTCAAGTATGCGCACTGATTTAGTCTAAAAAAGCACTAAATCGGTGCTTTTTTTTGTTAAATGGTTGGCGGTTTCGTAGAAAAATGCTATATTTGCCGCATGAATTGTGCAAAAATTTGGCTGTCATTACTGGCAGCTTTCTCAATATTGTTCGCGCAGGCGAAAGACGATGTTGTTCCGAACATCCATCGCGACATACACAAGCAATTGCAGTCCATCCAGACGGAAGCACAGGCTTTCCAGGCGATGGTCGACTCTGTGATGAGTGTCGATGACATCGAGGAAGAGGCATTTGAGCTTTTCCCTGCACTTGACCTGTATGCATCGTGGAGCGACGCCGTAAATGGTCCGCTGTGGGATGCACAGGGAACTATTCCTGCTACGCTCGACATTGATGTTTCTTCTTTTGCAGCACCAACCATCGGTATGATCACTTCTCCGTTTGGCTGGCGCCGTCGTCGTATGCATAAGGGTGTTGACATCAAGGTGTATGTAGGTGATACCATCCGTGCAGCCTTCGATGGCAAGGTGCGCGTCAAGAAGTATGAGCGTCGTGGCTATGGCTATTATCTCGTATTGCGTCATACCAATGGTCTTGAGACGGTTTATGGTCACCTCTCGCGTCAGTTGGTCAATCAAGATGCAGAAGTCAAGGCTGGTCAGCCAATTGCGTTAGGTGGCAATACTGGCCGAAGCACAGGACCGCACCTTCATTTTGAGATGAGATTCATGGGTATTGCCCTCGATCCTTCTGATATCATCGACTTCGTGAACTTTAAGCCTAAGACTCCTCTCTACGCTTTCAAGCGCTCGCAGGCCGAATGGGCTCAGAACAACAAGGGTAAGCGTGGTGCCAGGTATCGTGAGTCTGGTAGTCGCAACAGTCAGGTGACTGTAGCCAGTAACAATACAAGCGCCAGCACAAGCAGTAAGTCAAAAAAGAACAACGCTCCAGCCAATCAGTCGGGTGGTGGCAGTATCCATCGCGTCAAGCAAGGCGATACGCTTTCGGCCATTGCTCGTAGGTATGGCACTTCAGTCTCTAAGCTCTGTAAACTCAACGGCATTCGTGCCGACAAGACCTTGCAGCTGGGACAGAAGATCCGATACAAATAATTTTAGTCTTCAAAAGCAGGGTGTCTGACATCCTCCAAAATAATCACAAGAAGAATGGATCCTATCGAATTCATGCAGAAGCTTCTGCGCATTCTTTTTTACGTATTCGTAGTCGTTACACTCGTCTGCTATGCAGCAGAGCGCTGGTATGAGTGGCCAAATACCTACTGGGTATGGTGCGGTTTAGGTGCTGTAGGTACCTCGTTGATTCGCTTTTTCCTCCGTTTCGTCTGATCAATGAAGAGAACTATATTAGTCATTATCAATCCTATCGCTGGTGTTCGTCCGAAGGATGAGATACCGGCTATGGTCCGTGAGGTCTTTACGGACGATAGTGGCTGCGACGTCGATATCCGTTTCACTGAGTATGCAGGCCATGCCAGTGAACTGGCGCGCGAAGCAGTAGAGAATGGGATTGATACGGTAGTGGCTATTGGTGGTGATGGTACGATCAATGAAACTGGACGTTCGCTGGTTGGCAGCAAGGTCAAGTTTGGTATTGTACCGATGGGTAGCGGCAACGGACTGGCGCGTCACATGCAGATTCCGCTCGACATTACTCATGCTTTGGAATGCATCCGTGACGGTCATGCAGAGCTTGTAGACTATGGTACGGTCAATGACCATATCTTCTTCTGCACGGCAGGTGTAGGCTTCGATGCGAGAGTCTCTGCCAAGTTTGCTGAGCTGGGTGCTCGTGGTCCTATCAACTATCTTCGCAGCTTTGTCAGCCTCTTAGGCGACTATAAACCTGCTACCTACGAAATCTACACTGACGATGGTGAGGTCAAGGAGCAGGCTTTCATGATTGCGATTGGCAATGCTTCACAGTGGGGCAACAATGCATTTATCACGCCTCACGCCTCCATGCAGGACGGCTTGCTCGATGTCTCTCTCGTCAAACCATTCCCGATTATCATGGTGCCGCACATGGCCATACAGCTCTTCACGAAGTCGCTCGATACAAATCCGAACATCCTGTCGTTCCGTTCGAGCCACATGCGTATCATTATGCCACAACCGGATGTGGTGCATGTCGATGGCGAACCGATGCAGATGGGAGGAGAGCTCGATATCCAGACGCATGTAGGACAATTGCTGATCATCTGTCCGGAGAATCCGACCACCAACGTCCTCGAACCAATACGCTATGCTTTTGAGGACATTCACTACAGCATCCAGAGCAATCTGAAGAAGGGTGTCCGTCAGCTGGAGGACTTTAACAAGCCAGTCATCAAGGCGGCCGAGCAGGTAGCCATGCCAGTGGTGAAGGTAGCCGAGCAGGTCACTAAACCAGTGATCAAGCGACTGGCTCCTAAGAAACGTAACAAGAAATCAGAAAACTAATCATTCAATACATAAATTATGGCAGATCAGATTGAAGACAGCCTCTATGACGATCAGGAGGCAATCAAGTATATCCAGTCACACCTCCCACAGGAGGCTCAGGACAAGTTTAATGATGATGAGATTCTTTACATCTCAGACACTGTCTATGACTATTTCGAGTCAAATGGCATGCTTGAGGACGAGGAGGTCGACATCGACATGGAAGAGCTCGTCGCTTATGTCATCAAGCAGTCTAAACGCGATGGTTTCCATTTCGATCCAGAACTCGTTTACTGGGTAGTAGAGGCAGAGCTCGATTATGAGGAGAGCCTGGGTTAATCGCTTGCTGTCAGTCTTTGCACTGATTGTCGTCATGCACTTGACCGGATCGGTCTCAGTGGCTGTCGCTCAGAACTTTGAGCGTATGTCTGAGGTCGAGTCGGATGTGTATGGCGAGATGGCCTTTGTCAATGGCGATTATGAGACGATGAAGGCTGTACGACGTTTCTGGGTACAAGAGGCTCAGCGTCTCAAGAGCAATCGTCAGCTGGAGTTCACGCTTACAGGTGGCAATGAGGCGGTGCTGAAAATTACCGTTCCTGCACGTCTGCTCTTTGCTCAGGGAGATACCGTCTTTATCGGTTCTGCAGAGAATCATCTGCGTCCTTTGCTTCCATTAGTCAAAGGACCTACGGCTGTGGCCACGATGATCATCGCTGCTTATTCTGACAATAATGGTTCTGACAATTATCTCAATCGCTTGTCTACCAGTCGCGCCAACTCCGTTCACCGCTGGTTCGCAAAGCAGGGAGTAGGTCCTGCAGACATCCATAGTTTCGGCTTTGGCAATAAGGTGCCACGCAATCAGAATGCCAATATCCGTGAGCGTGAGCGCAATCGTCGTGTATCCATTTATCTGGTGCCAAATCGTGGTATGCTGAGAGATGCAAAGCGAGGGAAACTTTGAAAGTAAATAGTTAAATCGAAAAATAATATTATGGCAAAAGAACTTAACAAAATGACCAAGCGTTCAGACGACTACTCTAAGTGGTACAATGATCTGGTCGTAAACGCTGACCTTGCAGAGCAGTCAGCAGTACGTGGCTGTATGGTGATCAAACCTTATGGTTACGCTATCTGGGAGAAGATGCAGCGTGTGCTTGACGATATGTTCAAGCAGCAGGGTGTGCAGAACGCTTACTTCCCACTTCTCATTCCTAAATCCTATCTCTGCCGTGAGGCTGAGCACGTTGAAGGCTTCGCTAAGGAGTGCGCAGTAGTTACTCACTATCGTCTTAAGGCCGATGCAGAGAAGGGTGTAGTCGTTGACCCTGAGGCTCGTCTTGAGGAGGAACTTATCGTACGTCCAACCTCTGAGACCATCATCTGGTCAACCTATAAGAACTGGATCACCTCACATCGTGATCTCCCAATCCTTTGCAACCAGTGGTGTAACGTCATGCGCTGGGAGATGCGTACCCGTATGTTCCTCCGTACCTCAGAGTTCCTTTGGCAGGAGGGCCACACCGCTCATGCTACCAAGGAGGAGGCTGGCCAGATGGCTATGAAGATGATCAATGTCTATGGCGACTTCGCTGAGAAGTGGATGGCTGTACCTGTCATCAAGGGTCCTAAGTCTCCTAACGAGCGTTTCGCAGGTGCGCTCGATACCTTCACCATCGAGGCAATGATGCAGGACGGTAAGGCGCTTCAGGCAGGTACTTCGCACTTCCTCGGCCAGAACTTCGCTAAGGCTTTCGATGTAATGTTCACCAACAAGGAGAACAAGCAGGAGTATGTATGGGCAACCTCATGGGGTGTTTCTACCCGCTTGATGGGTGCACTCATCATGACTCACTCTGACGACAATGGCCTCGTCCTTCCTCCAAAGCTCGCTCCAATCCAGGTTGTTATCGTACCTATCTATAATAAGCCAGAGCAGCTCGCAGCACTCACCGAGCGTATCCAGCCATGGATCGACGCTCTCCGTGCAAAGGGTATCAGCGTGAAGTATGACGACGCTGACAACAAGCGTCCAGGCTTCAAGTTCTCTGAGTATGAGCTGAAGGGTGTACCAGTACGTATCGCTCTCGGTGGTCGTGACCTTGAGAACGGTACGCTTGAGCTCGTACGTCGTGATACGCTTGAGAAGCAGACCGTACCACAGGAAGGTATCGTAGAGCGCGTTGTAGCTCTCCTCGACGAGATTCAGGACAATATCTTCGCTAAGGCTAAGGCTATGCGCGATGGTTACATCCGTCGTGTAGATACCTGGGAGCAGTTCAAGGAAGAGATCGAGAAGGGTGGTTTCCTCCTCTGCCACTGGGACGGTACTACCGAGACCGAGGAATACATCAAGGCAGAGACCAAGGCTACCATCCGCTGTATCCCATTCGAGGCTCACGATCCAGCAGACCTTGAGTCAGGTGTAGATATGGTTACAGGCAAGCCTTCAGCACGTCGCGTCCTCTTTGCACGTTCTTATTAATATATATGTAAGGGATACAATGAGAAAATATCTCGTTCTTCTCCGACAGACATTCAAGAACCTCAACTGGTTTGAAATCATGCTACTGCTGGCGATTCTTTCGCTTGCAGTAGCATCTTTCATCATCAAGAGTGACTTCTCTGTCAATGCGTGTATCTCGGCCTTAGCGGCTATTCTTGGCGTCTTCTGTGTCGTCTTAGGAGCCAAGGGATCCATGGCCAACTGGATCTTCGGTATCGTCGAAGCCTTCCTTCATATATATATATGTTTCTGCACGCATATCTATGGCGACTTCCTGCAGCGTCTGTTCTACAACCTGCCAATGCAGTTCATCGGCTGGAAGAAGTGGGGTAAGCGCAAGCGTCAGGACGACACAGGAACCATCCACACGCGCTATATGACTTGGTCGCAGCGTGGCTGGACGTTGCTCAGTGTCGTACTGGGTACATTGGTCCTTGGTGAATTCCTCATCTACTTCGGTCCTTGGATGATCGTGCAGATCACCGATCTGTTCAATACACTCGGTTGGGGAGAGGTAGCCTTCAAGACGCTCAAGATGGATTACGACTCTACATCGCAGCTCTGGCTCGATAGTCTCACTACCATCCTCAGCATCGTCACCATGTGGGTATCTGTTAAGGCTTTCGTCGAGCAGTGGTATATGTGGTTGATCATCAACGTCGCATACATCGCCATGTGGATGATGTCTGATTCGGTCTTCTCATTCATGACTGTTGCCAAGTATAGTGTCTATCTGGTCAATTCCTTCTACGGCATTTATATGTGGAATAAGTTATCGAAGAACTAAATGCTCATCCAGATCACTGGAGAGACTTCCAAAAATACAAAAGGGCTTGGACGAATTCGTCTGAGCCCTTTCTGCTATCAAGAAGGGACTGCAGGAATCTCTGCGAACCCTTCCGACATGTGGGAAGGTATCGCACGAATCACTGTGATCCCTTCCGACGTGCAGGAAGGTATCGCAGGAATCATTGTGATCCCTTCCGTCATGAAAAAAAAGAAAGCCAACGATTAATAATCATTGGCTCTTTTATAAGCTAGTGTAACTTCACAGCTATTAGCTTATCATTCGATGTCGTGTAACTTAATTGTTTAATTACCTTATTTCATTCTAGATTCACACACTTCGATGCAATATTAAGGGTATAGTTTTCTACACATTTTCTGGTGCAAAGATAGAGAGTTCTCAATGATAGCAGGTTTAGATATAGACAATAAAGGTTTGAATACTTTCAAACGCAGGTTTTTGCACTTACTTTTGAATGAATTCAAACCTTATTTATTTGGGAAATGTAGAAAATTCCTCCTTTAGAATACCTTTTCTTCGCTTATTCGATGCACTTTACGAACATTGGACGGGTCATCTGGATGCTTCGACCCGTATCTTTGAGGAGGCCTGTGGCAGAATCACGCTCAAAGATTTGGATGGCGTTGCTGTCACGGCAGGCAACAAGGAGGAATCGGTCGTTAGGTGTGATGGCAAAGTTGCGAGGATGGATTCCTGTCTTCTGATAGCCGATGCGAGTGAGGCTGCCGTCGGTAGGATTGACCTTATAGATACTGATGCCATCATTTTGGAGTCGATGTGAAGCGTAGAGATACTTGCCATCGCTGGTCATGTGAATGTCTGCACTGCCACCAGCCTGTACGGTATCGGCAACGAGTGAGTCTTCAACGCGGAGCTGGCCAGCTTCGTAGGAAAGGGTGAAGATCTGGCCGGAGAGCTCGGTGATGAGGTAAGCATAACGACCATCGGGAGCGAAACAGAGATGGCGTGGTCCTGCACCAGCATCGACGTGAAGCGAGTAGCCACGATTGGTGTCGAGAGGATAAGGATAGACATGGATCTGGTCCTGTCCGAGGTCATTGGCCAGGAGATATTGCTGGTCAGGGGTGAAGTTGACGGCATGGAGGTGTGGTTTCTCCTGACGAGTCGTGTTAGGGCCTTGTCCGTAGTACTGGATGAGGCTTGGCTTCTGCAGCGTACCATCCGCGTTGAGATCGTATATGGTGAGGCTGCCTCCAGTGTAGTTGGCGCTGATAAGTTGCTTCTCGTCAGGAGATAAGGTGATATTACATGGAGCGCCAGAGTGATTCTGCTGCGTGTTGAGAAGAGTTAGCGTTCGGGTGCTCTTGTCAAGTCGCAGAGCATTCATCGTAGCCTTGTCATCCTCGTCATATTCTCCGACAGCGTAGACGTGGTCATGAGCAGCGTTGGTACACAAGAACGTCGGATTGGTGACGCCTTTGACGCCACTGACGTAGGAGAACTGTCCTGTCTCCTGATTGAAAGAGTATAGCTGGATGGATTCCTGATCAGAACTATTGTAGCTGCCGAGGAGAAGTAATAATTCGATGAGCATAAGGGTTATTTCATATTATAGAATTCATAATTTTTGATTCGTAGTCAGCTGGATGACGTTATCCTGTAGTGTGATTTCTTCGTCGGTCACCATGAGTTGCAGGACGTCAGCAGCGAGGTCTGGATGTTGCACCTTGGTCAGGATCGACTGTACGGCTATGGGTTGCTGAGTAGCGCGGAGGTGGTTGAGGATGAGCTGACGGATGGCTTCGCGCTCTTCGTGGATATTGCCGGAGTAGGCGTCGCTCTGACATACGTCGCAGTGCTGGCAACGGTGGTCGATGTCTTCGCCAAAATAATGAAGGAGCTGAACAAGACGACATTCCTGATCATTCTCGACATAGTTGATCATCGCACGGATACGCTTCTCCTGACGGGCCTGTCGGTCCTCATAGACGACGTGTGAGATACGCAGCTCCTCGTCTTCCAATCGTGGTGTGAGGTAGTAGATGGCAGGCATCTGACGCGCTGGGATGTAGTGCAGTACGTGGAAGCGACTGAGGAGCAGCAACTTCTCATAGAGCGTCTGCTGGTCGAGGCCTGTGTAGCGCATGATCTCTTCTTCGCGGATGAAGACATAGTCGGCAAAGAGACCTGTGTAGAGACGCAACAAGGCTTGCAGGATACGCTGACACTCAGGATCGAACTGATTGAGGTGATAAAGCGACTCACGCGAGGTGGTGATCATCAGTCGTGAATGTCGGTCAGGCTCTTCGATATAACTGATATATCCTGACTGGTCGAGCAGCTTGAGCGCGTAGTGTACTTGTGTGACGCTGAGGCGGTAAGCTGTGCAGAAGCGCATGATGTCGAACTCAAACATATTGCCATAACCAGCTGCGATAGCGATCTGATAGAACGAAGCAAGTCGGCCATAGACGTGACGGATAAAGTCTCGCTGTGGGTACTCGTCCTCAAGGTGGCGCAGGAGCTTGAGCTTGTCACCGCTCTCATTGATGATCCAGGCTTGTGCAGGCTTGCCATCACGACCAGCACGGCCAGCTTCCTGGAAATATTCTTCTGGAGAAGGAGGGAGGTCGATGTGGAAGACCGCGCGGACGTTCGGTTTGTCGATACCCATGCCGAAGGCGTTTGTGGCCACGATGACGGCGGGATGACCTTCCATCCAGTGATCTTGTCGCGCTTGCTTCTCCTCAGGTTTGAGGCCTGCGTGATAGTAGCTGGCGTCAATGCCATTGAGCGTGAGGTGCTCTGCTATCTCGACGGTCTTCTTGCGACTGCGGACATAGACGATGGCCGACGAGCCCTCTTCGCTGGTGCTGAGTATTTGTCCGAGTTTGCGCAGCAAGGTCCCAAGCTTGTCTTCGGTATGGATGACCGAGTAAGTGAGGTTTGGTCGTTCGAAAGAAGCACGGAAAACCTGTGCACCTTTGCGGAAGTGGAGCTTGTCCTGGATGTCGTCAATGACCTCCTTGGTGGCCGTGGCAGTGAGCGCGAGACATGGAACCTCGCTCAATGAGGAGTGAGAAGTGAAGAGTGAGGAGTGGTTTGCTTCGCGGATCTCTTTGAGAAGCTTGCGCAGATTCGCTATTTTTAAATAAGGAGGACGGAAGTCGTATCCCCATTGCGAGATACAGTGAGCCTCGTCGACAACAAGCAATCGTACGTCCATGTAGCGAAGCTTGGCCTGGAAGAGCTGTGTCTCCAGTCGCTCTGGAGAGAGGTAGAGGAAGCGATAATCCTCAGAGATGACGCGCTCATAAGTCTCCAGCACCTCTTGGTGCGACATTCCCATGAACACGGCCGCCGCTTTGATACCACGCTCCACCAGATGATCGCACTGATCCTTCATCAGCGAGATGAGTGGCGTCACGACCAATGTCAATCCACCAAGAGCCAAAGCAGGCACCTGGAAGGTGATACTCTTGCCACCACCGGTAGGGAGGAGTCCGAGAGTATCATGGCCATTAAGCACTGAGGCTATGATGTCTTCCTGTAGTGGTCGGAAGGTATCATAGCCCCAGTATCCTTTAAGTATTTGGTGGATATCTTGAGTCATTAGTATTAGTGTACGCTGGTCAAGTTCTCGCCAATCACATCAGCATCGTCCTTGGTGTTCTTGATGAGGAGGCTGAGGACAGCTGCGATGCTGTTGGTCTCACTCTCCTTGATGTCCTTGACGAGGAGCTGGATGTTGTTCTGACTGAAGGTATTCTCTTCGACGCTGAAGATGATATCGAAAGGCTTGCCACTCTTGACGATATCGAGCTTCTCTGCCTGATTGAATGCAATACCGTTGTGGGTAAATCCCGTGACAGGATCTACCATCTCCATGCGGATGTGTTCTGACTCCTTGCCGACAAGACGGCTCTGTCCCTGATCCTTGATGCGACGAGCTACGAAGAGTGGCTTCTGGTTGCCTGGACCGAAAGGGGCAAGCGACTTGAGGCTCTTGAAGAGGCGAGGGGTGACCTCGTTGAACTTCACCTCCATATCCACATCAAGGTGCTGGCGCTGCTGTGCATCGGTGATATGCTCTTCAACCCATTGCTCGATGCGCTGAGTCAGCTCAGGAATGTATTCTTCCTTGAGCGTCAATCCTGCTGCGAAGGTGTGTCCGCCGAAGTTCTCGATGATGTCACGGCATGAGTTGATGGCCGAATAGACATCGAAGCCCTGGATGCTTCGTGCAGAACCACTGGCAAAGCCACAAGCTGAAGTCAGGACGATGGCAGGACGATAGTAGTGTTCGGTAAGGCGCGATGCAACGATACCGATGACGCCTTTGTGCCAAGATGGATTGTATACGAGGACTGATTTCTTGTCCTGGATGTTCATCTTGTCAACTTGCTCAATAGCCTCTTCTGTGACGCGTTTGTCAAGCTCCTTACGAGTCTCGTTGTACTCAGAAATCTTGTCTGCACACTTGCGAGCGGTAGCCATATCACGTGCTACGAGCAGGTCTACAGCCTCAATGCCGCACATCATACGTCCGGAGGCGTTGATGCGAGGTCCAATCTTGAAGACGATATCTGAGTTGGTGAGTTCCTTCTTGTCCTTGAGACCGCACTGCTCGATGATGGCTTTGATGCCATTGTTGGCGTTCTCGTTGAGACGGCGCAGACCATTGTATGAAAGCACACGGTTCTCACCTGTGATAGGAACGATGTCGGTAGCGATGGACATGGCACAAAGATCGAGCAATGGATAGATCATACCCAGCTCATTCATGCCATTATTACGTGCGAAGGCCTGCATGAACTTAAGACCTACGCCGCACGCGGAGAGGTGTGGGTAAGGATACTCGTCGTCCAGACGCTTCGGATCAAGTACTGCCACTGCTTCAGGCAGCTCGTCATCTGGCTTATGGTGGTCGCAGATGATGAAGTCGATACCTTTGCTCTTGGCATAGCGTACCATATTGATTGCCTTAATGCCGCAATCGAGGGCAATGACCAGTTTAACGCCAGAGTCATAGGCGTAATCTACACCTTTCTCAGAAATACCATATCCGTCATCATAACGATCTGGGATATAGTAATCCAGTGAGGAATAAAAGCTGCGAAGGAAGCGATATACAAGTGCTACGGCACTGGTACCATCGACGTCGTAATCTCCATAGATGAGAATACGTTCCTTGCGTCCGATGGCCTCGTTGAGACGGGCCACCGCCTTATCCATATCTTTCATCAGGAACGGATCATGCAGTCCTGAAGAAAGCTGCGGACGGAAGAAGCGACGCGCTTCTTCTCCATTCGTCACGCCACGCTGAACGAGCAGAGAGGCGACGATAGGGTTGAGGTTTTGTTCAGCAATTAGTTCATCCTTGATCTCTTTCTGTTCGTTGGTTAAGGTGCGACAATTCCATAAATAATTGGTTGTCATCGTATGTATTTTTTATAATAGACGAAAGAGATGCTTCGCGAACAGGCAACAGCCACGCGCTGCGGAAGCTGTTGTCCTCACGAAGGACTTTAAGGTAGGCCTCTGCTTCGGTCTTATCGCCGAAATGGTTGATGTAGAGGCGGAAACGGTTATCGCGCTCCAAGATGCCCACTTCGTTGTGACCCTGTTTGCGCAGGTTATTGAGGGCGCGATCAGCGTCCTGCTGGCTAGGGCAGCTTGCTACGATAATATAATAAAGCTTGCCATTAGGAGCTACCGTAATGGCTTTCTTTGGTTCTGGATTGATTACAGGATTGCTTACTGGCTTGGCAGCTGGCGCTTCTGGCTTAGCTGCAGCAACTGGCGCTTCAGACTCTGTTTCTACAGAAGCAGCTTCGGATTCTTCTTCCTCTTCTTCTGCATTCAGCGCATGTGAAGCCATTTCTTCGTCCGACCAGATTTCGTCGTCCTCTGCTCCATAAGCGTAGATGTCGCCGAGTTCATCGCCAGCATTGATGCTGTCTTCCTCTTCGGTCAGATCATAGTTGTCCCAAGACTGGAGGCTGTGTGTGCCACGCTGCAGGATAGAGAGGTCGATGACATTGGCATACTGCTGCTGTGTGGTCTGATCGTCGAGGCCAAGGAAACTGGCAAAGAAACATACAGCAATCAGGAGCACCACAGCCACACGCTGCGCCCAATAGCGAGGGATGGCGATGATATCTGCTTCGCGCTTCTTGGTCTCTTCTGCAGCAGTTTTCTGCTCAGGATGTGCAACGGCATTAAGACGAGCCTCAATGTCTCCCCAAGTTTCAAAGGAAAGCTCAGAGTAGCCAAAATTGTCAGTATCAGTATGCAATGAAGCAGAGGTGTGGAAGTCCTCTGGCAACAGCGCTGACTGACGCTCAATGTAGCGGCAAGCCTCGTCAAAGGACATACCTTCTGCCTCCATCAGCAAGTTAGCCAACATACCATCGTCATGATGGTGTAGTGGCGAGAAGCGGATGACACGATGAGGCGCCTCAAGCTTGTGCACACGACGGCTGTCTGTGCCAATGCTAGGGTGTGTTCCCATGGTAGCTGGTTCTTCGCTGAGCATATACGCACCCTTACCCGGCACATAACAATAGTGCTGAGTCATCAGAAGGTACTCTATGTAAGTTGCGAATGTACGCATGGTTATCGTGTTTGCAGAATACTACAATTTAAATTTAATTTGGGGACAAAGATAGTCTTTTTTATAATAGGTTGGACAAAAAAGTCTAAAAAAATGCAAAATTACCTCAATTTTAGCAATAAATCTCCCGTTTCTGCCTCTGGTAGACCAAGTTCAAGCGCTTGATTGAGGTCGCGACGTGCATATTCCTTGTCTCCTTTAGCGTATCGGATCTGAGCTCGCAGTATGTAGGAATAGGGGTCTCGAGGTCCCATAGAAATACTCTTTTCGATGTCTGCCAACGCAGCTCCCATTCGTCCGCTGAGGTAGTGCACTTCGGCTCTCTCTCGTAGCAGAGAAGCGCTCTTTGGATTGCGTTCAATCAGTGCATCATAGAGCTCTGCAGCCTCTCTCCACATACGTTGCGCCTTGTAGACATAAGCCATGCCAAGACGTGACTTGGCGCTCTGCGGATTGAACTTGTCGATCAGTTCCAGATCCAGTCGCGCACCGAGAGTATCACTGTTCATCAGTCGGCAAAGAGCACGCTGGTAGTAGGCATCTTCGTTCTCCGCTTCCTTGGCGATGATGGTGGTGTAGTCGTCAATGGCTTTGGCGTATTCTGCCATCTCGGCATAGAGCGAAGCGCGGCTATTGAGCAAAGTGAGGTTTTCTGGCAAGAAGCCGAGTCCGATGGTGTACGAAACTTCGGCCTCCTTGAGCTTTCCCTGACGTCGCTGGATGGTTCCCATATTAGCAAGTAACAGTCCGTTTCCAGGATTGCCAGGCTCTAGTCGGAGTGCACTGCGCATGGCGTCTTCGGCCAGAGCGAGACTGTCCTGTTCGATATAATCGAAACTACGAGTCACGTATTCGTCGTAGGTCTGAGCGTATGAATCTGCTATGTGTGCTGAGAAAAACAACACCATTAGCACACAAAATAAGAGTTTCTTAATCATAATTGTAAAATTTCGGTGCAAAGATAACGCTTTTCTCAAAATATTCTTTATCTTTGCAGCACTTTTTATATATTATTTTAACAATGAAACGCTTTTTAATAGCATTTTTCGTAGTTGCGTCCCTGATTCTTCAGTTGGGATTTTTTTCTTGCACCACTAAGTCTTCGGACATCACGGTTTCGATCGACAGTGTGTCTGTAGATTCTATTTGCCCATTGTTCCATAATTATGAGAAGCCTGCCTGCCACTTCAATCTGCGCATGGAGGTTCCTTATGTCGAAGATAATAATGGCCTTTCTCAATCATTACAGCGATTCCTGATCTCCATCCCTCGTCAGGGAGCCTTTGCAGAAGAATGTGACGGCACCGTGCAGGGTATGGCCAATAGCTATCTCCGCACTTATATCATGCAGTACCTGCAGGAAGGCAAGGGCGCTATTGACAGCTATGGCGAGGATATGGATGCTGCTGCCACCTGGATGAGCTATGAAGAATTGGCCGAAGGTACTATCACCTTCCAGGAGTCGAACTTCCTCAGCTATCAGTTCAAGGTCTTCAGCTATATGGGTGGCGCTCATGGCAACACCACTACTGCCAACCGTGTTTTCGATCTCCAGAATCAGCAGGTCGTCACCTTGAGCAATCTCTTCTCTGGCGATAACCTTGCAGAGGTAGGCGTATTGCTTCGTCAGGCTTTGGCTAGCCTCAATGAGTGCGAGAGTGTAGAGCAGTTGGCACAGTCAGGTATCTTCTTCTCTGCCAATGACATTGAGCCAAACGATAACTTCATGCTCGATAATAACGGTCTTACCTGGATCTATGATCCATACGAGATCGCTCCTTATGCATACGGTCCTGTGACGGTTTCGTTGACTTGGAAAGAACTGATCAACTTGCTCGATCCGGAGTCTCCTGTCAAGGCTTTTGCACAGGCTAAGACTGCTGCACTCTGATAACTTTTTACATGGATTTCTTACAATACTTCCCAGAGCTTACCGACGAGCAGCGCACGCAATTTGCCGCGCTGCTGCCGTTGTATACTGACTGGAACGCCAAGATCAATGTGGTGAGCCGCAAGGATATTGAGCATCTCTATGAGCATCATGTGCAGCATTCGTTGGCTATCAGCCGCTATGTAGAGACTTCGCTCAACGGTGGTTGGCCGACAGGTACACGTATCGTCGATGTAGGTTGCGGTGGTGGGTTCCCTGGTATTCCTCTGGCTATTCGTTATCCGGAGTGTCACTTCCTGTTGGTCGATCGCATCGGTAAGAAGGTACGTGTGGCACAGGAGATAGCTACGGCTATCGGCCTCAAGAACGTGGAGTTCCGTCATGCAGGTATTGAGGAAATCAAGGAAGAGTTTGACTATGCTGTCAGCCGCGCAGTCATGGTGTTGCCTGATCTCGTCAAGCTCGTACGTCGATGCACCAAGACAGGACTTATCACACTCAAGGGAGGTGATCTGGCAGAGGAACTCAAGCCACGACAGTGTCAGGGGACGAAGGTGGTTCCGATCTCTACGTATTTCAAGGAGGAGTTCTTTGAGACGAAGAATGTACTCTATACTCCGATAAAGAAATAAAAGATGTTACGCGTCGATACCTTTGTCTGCAACCCGTTCAGTGAACAGTGCTATGTAGCGTGGGACGAGACTTCTCGCCTCGCGTTTGTTGTTGACCCTGGTATGGGTAGCGACTATGAGTGGAATCGTGTGCATCGCTTCATTGAGGAAAATTCGCTCAGCGTGCAGTTCGTCCTGCAGACACATGGCCACACCGATCACTGTATGGGATCGGCTTACGTCGCGCGAACCTATAATATACATATCTATGGCAGCATGGACGAACAGTCTCACATGCCATCGCTGCAACTCCAGAATCAGGCCTTCGGCATTGACTTGTCATTGCACTGGCTTCCTATCGACAAAAACCTGATGGATGGTGACGTACTCTGGCTCGGTGAACCTGAAGGAGAGGAGTCGCATCGCATTGAGGTGCTCGATTGTCCAGGTCATAGTTTCCATGGCCTCTGCTTCTATCTGCCACAGGACAAGCTGCTCTTCTCTGGCGACGTCCTTTTCTGTGGCTCAGTCGGACGTTCTGACTTTGGTCCGATGATGGGAGGCAATGGTCCACTCCTTATTCGCAGTATTGTAGAGAAGCTCTTGCCGTTGCCTGCCGACACTAAGGTCTATCCAGGCCACGGACCTACTACCACCATTGAATACGAATCGACTTATAATCCCTACTTCTAACTCCTATGTATCTTCCACAAGATCCTGACATGCTTTTTAGCATGATCAATATGAAACTACGTGATCAGTACGCTTCGCTCGATGAACTTTGTGACGAAGAGGATATTGACTCAGCCTCGCTCATGATGAAGCTCAACGAAGCTGGTTATGTATACGATGAGAAGAACAACTGCTTCCAGTACGCTGAGGTAGTGAAGAAACCTTCGGTCTCAGAGATGCTCGATGAGGCTCGTAAGGCCAGTTACGCTTTGCTCGACATCTCCGAGGAGAAGGTCAATGAGGTGCTCCTGGCTTTGGCTGATGCACTGGAGGAGCAACAGAAGAACATCATCCAGTCTAATAAGAAGGATCTGAGTCGCATGGATCCTGCAGACTCACGTTATGATCGCCTCATGCTTAACGAGGACCGTATCAAGGGTATTGCCAACGATACACGCAACGTAGCAGCTTTGCCTTCGCCACTCAACCGCGTTCTTGGCGAGACAGTCCGTCCTAATGGCATGACCATCCGCAAGGTCACCGTACCTTTTGGCGTCATCGGTGTCATCTATGAGGCACGTCCTAACGTTACGATCGACGTCTTCTCGCTCTGTTTCAAGGCAGGTAGCGCCGTGATCCTCAAGGGAGGTAAGGAGGCTGCAGATACTAACGCATGTGAGGTCTCTATCATCCATCGTGTCCTGGCCGATGCAGGCTTGCCAGAAGCGCTCTGTACGCTTCTTCCTAACGAACGTGAGGCTACTGCCGAACTCCTCTCAGCTGTCGGCAAGGTCGATCTTGTCATTCCTCGTGGCAGCCGTCGTCTCATCGACTTTGTCCGTGAGACCGCACGTGTCCCTGTCATCGAGACTGGTGCAGGCGTCTGCCATACTTATGTCGACGAGAAAGCAGATCTTGCGAAGGCTACTGCTATCGTCCATAACGGCAAGTGTCGCCGTGTCTCTGTCTGCAACGCTCTCGACTGTCTCGTCCTTCACAGCAGCCATATAGCCTCTCTTCCAGCACTTTGCCGACCATTGGCAGACAATCAGCCACCAGTAGAGATCCTCGCTGATACGCGTTCCTATGCAGCGCTGGAAGGTAAGTATCCTGCAGAGCTTTTGAAGCCAGCTCAGCCAGAGCATTTCGGCATGGAGACATTGTCCTATCGTATGGTTATCCGCACTGTGGATAGCGCAGACGAGGCCATCGGCTTCATCCAGCAGCATACCAGCCACCACTCGGAGAGTATCGTGAGCGAAGATGAGGCTATCTGCCGTCGCTTTACACGTATCATCGATGCAGCGTGTGTCTACCAGAATCTCCCTACCTCGTGGACCGATGGCGCTCAGTTCGGCTTCGGTGCTGAGATCGGTATCTCTACGCAGAAGCTCCATGCACGCGGTCCGATGGCATTGCCAGAGATCACTACCTATAAATATATAGTAGTGGGAGAGGGACAGATCAGAAAATAATTGATAATTGAAAAATGATAATTGATATGAAAGTATATGCTATGTTAGCCAACGGCTTTGAGATTGCCGAGGCTACTCTTCCAATTGATATTCTCCGTCGTGCAGGTATCCAGACCGTCACTGTCAGCATCACTGACGAGGACGTAGTCACCGCCAGTAATGGCATCCCAGTGATTGCCGATCAGGTATTGCCTGCATCAGACCTCTTTGACGGCGATATGATCTTCCTGCCAGGTGGTATGCCAGGTTCTACTAATCTCTCGCAGTGTGCAGCACTTGCAGAGTATATCAATGAGTACAACGCTGCAGGCAAGTACCTCGCTGCTGTATGCGCCGCTCCTATGGTCTACGGCCTCATGGGATTGCTCCAGGGTAAGAAGGCTACCTGCTATCCTGGCTTTGAGGACAAGCTCCTCGGTGCTGACTTCCAGAAGAAGTCTTGCATCCTCGATGGCAACATCATCACCGCCTGTGGCGCTGGCGTCGGCTATCAGCTCGGTCATCAGATGGTCACTGTCCTTGCTGGTAAGGAGGTAGCTGATACCGTACTGCAGAAGATGATGTATCAGGTTTACGAGTAAGATTTGGCCTTTTTTCTGTCAATTTCTACACCGAAAAGCTTTAAAATCTTTCGCTTGACACTCTTTTTGCCGTTCCATAAGGGTCGAAAATATGTTTTATAACATGTTTTTTGCATCCCGAAAATAGCAAAATACCATTAAAACGACTCATATTTTGTGATTTTGTGCGATTTTGATGAGAATCCTTGCACATTCGCCAAAAACGTCGTACCTTTGCAGCGCAAAACAAAAGGAAAGCCCCTGACACGGTCTTCTACGAATTTCCAGACCGGTCGAAAGGTACTCCTCAAAGAAACTTTATTTATTAATCGCTGCGTTATTATTTTAATGGTTATTAATTTTTAAGGTGTTTATTTTTATGGAACAGTTATTTAAGAACAAGCATTTTCAGTTAGCCATGATTGCAAGCTATATGATTGCCATGTGCTACATTGCATTGGAGGTAGTTCGTTAATCGTTCACTCCATTTTTATTTAGAGATTTTATTACTAAAAGCAAATATCGGGTCGTGTAGAGATTTTTCTTTACACGATCTTTTTATCAATATGGATATAACATTCGTCGATATCGTCGATTATACCGGAACCTTCGCATTCGCCATCTCAGGCCTGCGACTTGCTTCTGCCAAGCAGTTCGACCTGTTTGGCGCCTTCATCGTAGGTATGGCCACCGCGGTAGGAGGTGGTACATTGCGTGACCTAATGCTGGGTCTCAGTCCTTTCTGGATGACGCAGTGGATCTATCTCGTCATCGTAGGCCTGGCACTGCTGGCCTTCCTTTTTCTCCATCGTTTCATCGAACGTATCTCCAATACCATCTTCCTCTTTGATACCATCGGCCTTGGCCTCTTCACCATCGTAGGCTTCCAGAAGACGCTCGATGCCGGCTTCTCCTTCTGGGCCGCCAACATTATGGGTATGTGTACAGGTGCTGCAGGAGGTGTGATACGCGACATCCTGATCAACGAGGTGCCGCTCATCTTCCGTCGCGACATCTACGCGTTGGCCTGCATGGTAGGAGGCCTCTTCTACACCATTGCCATCATGCTGGGAGCTCCGGTCATCGTTACGCAGCTAGGTTGTGCATTGACTGTCATGGTGATCCGCTATCTGGCGGTGCAGTATCACTGGCAGTTGCCGCTTTTGCAAGAATACCGGCGCAATACACGTCCTGGTAAGCCTACAACACGCGGAAAACGCATACACTGATTAAACTTCATGATTCTTCTGGTGTCTTAGGATCAAATACAATATGCTTATGAAACGCTATCTATTAACCATTCTTTTTGTCCTGACTATGTTATTACCATTCAAATCCTTCGGCCAGAAAAGTAACGAACTTCCCGACTTCCGCTACCCTGAGACGGTAGCCAAGAATGCACAGAAAGAACTCGATAGCGCCATTGCTCGACGTGATGGCCATGCTATCGTGCAGTCTCTGGTGCAGTTAGGCCTCTCTCGCACCGCCGTCTCTCGCCACAATGGCCAGGAGGTGTGCAATAAGATCGATGAGGTCCTGGCCAAGGACAATTTCCTGACACCAGATATTCGCTCGCTCCTCTATCTTCTTGAGGCTCATATCGTCAACTATGCACCTCATGACACAGAGATCAAGCAGAGCGCCAGTGTCCTCTTTAATCACGCGCTCGATCCACTTGGCAATGGCGATGTCTCTTCCCTCCAGCGACCACTTTCTGACTACTCCGATCTCATCACTGCAGGTTCGGAGTGGGGTAGTCGTGCCATCCCTACGCTACTTGACTTTGTCACCTATTGCGTAGCTGAGGGTATCTATTTCCCTTACGAGAAGCGTCAGGAGTGGCTCTCTCGCCATCTGGCTGATGCAGATGTCCTGCCGCGCATGTTCATTGAGCAATACATTGCCAAAGGCTCCTTCTATAACCTCTGGTCGAGCTATGGCCTCCGCAAGGAGAGTCTCCAGCTCTACCAGAAGTATATCGATCATCCTGAGTCGGCTCTCTTCCTGCTTACTGATTATCCTGAGGATGAGCACTATGCTACCTTCAAGGACTATCTCAAGCGCTATCCTTCTTCCGACTTCTCCCAGCGCATCCAGAACATCGTTGCTAAGCTTGAGGACGCTGATGTCCGCCTCTCTTATCCGTCAGTGCAGCAGAGCACCGACCGTCTCACTGTGACTGCCACTTCACGCAATGTCAGCGACATCACTCTGACCCTCTATCGCCTCCACAAGACACCAGAGCGCAATACGGTCAGGAAGATGGAGGTCAAGGACTTCAAGGCCATCCAGACCGTCACTGTACATGCTGATGGCCAGATTCCATTCAGTGCCGACGGTCTCACCGCCTCCTTCGATCCTGTCCCATTCGGTCAGTATATCGTCCTGGCCTCTTACCAGACGCCTGCTGGCTTGCATAAGGAGCAGAAACTGAGTGAGATCGACGTTCGAGAGGCCATGGTCAACGTCTCCGATATCCGCACCTTCCAGATTCGTCCGATGGCTATCAAGGAGCGTGGAGGAGAGGAGTATTATTCTTCCTTGCCGATTCATGTCTTCGCCGTCAACAGCCAGACAGGTAAGCCTATGCCAGGTGCTACCGTCAGTGTGACGCCAGATTCTCGTTACAGCAAGGACGCCACAGCCAAGGACTACCAGACCGATATCGACGGCCGTACCATCCTTGAGCTCCGTCATCAGGCCAAATATACCATCTCTCAGGGAGAGGACCGCTACCTGCCAGAGGTCTCAGAGTATTATTCTGATTACGAGAATCATATCGGTCAGTGTGGCCTCTCTGTTCAGACAGATTTGGGTATCTATCGTCCTGGCGAGGAACTTCGTTTCTCTGTCGTCGCCTGGAATGTCAATTTCACCAAGCGCCAGCCTACGCCACAGCTCAAGCTCCAGGTCTCTTTCCGCGACGCTTCAGGCAATGAGATCGAGAAGAAAGACCTCACGACCGATCAGATGGGACAGGCCGTCACCTCCTTCCAGATTCCTACCGACCGTATGAACGGTCGCTTCAGCCTTCGCATCTATTCGCTCGAAGGTAGCAACCGTTATAGCGTCCATAAGTACGTCGAGGTCAGCGAGTATAAGACACCTACCTTCATTGTCGATCTCACTGACACCGATCCTCACCAGCTCGAAGGTGAGCAGGTTAGGCTCAAAGGTCGTGTCATGACCTATTCAGGTATGCCAGTTGCCGATGCTGAGGTTCAGTGTCGCCTCTCTGCACGCGCCTGGATGTGGTGGTATGATGCCGACTTCAATGCACGTACTTTCACTGCGAAGACCGACAAGGACGGTCGCTTTGAGTACACCTGTCCGAAGGAGTGGACCACTCCAGCCGAGCAGGAGAATGGTCGTCGTCCTTATTTGACCTATACCATTGCAGCTACCTGTACCAATGCAGCAGGCGAGACCCATTCTGGTCAGCGTGAGTTCTGGATTGGCCGCAGCCGTGGCCTCTCGGCTTACGATGCTACCCTTTGTCTCACACCTGGCAAGCCAGCGCAATACGGCATCAGCTTCATCAGCTCAGATGAGACAGAGAAGTCTGTCCGCTGTCACTACGACCTCCTGCGTGTCCAGGGCAAAGACACCACCGTCGTCAAGTCAGAGGACTTCCTCTCTGATCAGCAGAAGTTCAATTGGGACAAAGTCCCTTCTGGCGAGTACCTCCTTCGCGCATATATTATAGATGATGAGGAAGCTCAGAAAGCCGAGTCACATCTCGTCCTCTATCGCGAGAGCGATGCACGTCCTCCTGTCGCCTCTTCTCTCTGGGTGCCAGCAGGAAGCCAGCAGATGGACGAAGAGGGCCGCATCCGTGTCCTTGTCGGTACCACCACCGGTAGCCATATCTATTATGTAGTCAGCAGCCGTGGTCGTCAGGAATCTGCCGGCTGGCTCTACTATGCACCTGGCCTCCACTGGTTCACCGCGCAGATGCCAAAGGCGCTCGACGAGCAGATCAACATCAATTTCTACACCATCCGCGAAGGCCAGACCTACAAGGAGAACGCTTACTTCCGCGCAACCTGGCGTGACGAGGCCAACCTCACCGCCGTCTCTTTCCGCGATAAGATTCGTCCAAGTAGCCATGAGCATTGGATCTTCCGTCTCACTGACAAAGACGGCAATCCGATCAGCAATGGCCGCATGATGCTCGATCTCTACAATGACGCGCTTAACGCCCTTGCCAGCAACTCCTGGTCTCTTGATGCTACCACCTTCGGTTACTCTATGCACAGCTATCACGAGCCACGCTACTACGATTCCTCTTATCGCCTGCAGTACAACGTGCCACGTGTATCGGTCAAGAACTTCGACTTCACCTTGCCGAAGCCAAACTACTACGGTCAGGATTTCTTCTCACAGCGCATGACACGCAGCAAGAATGAGCATTTCCTGGCTTATGCTGCCAGTCCTATGGTCGAGGGAGGTGCCATCTACGAAGAGATGGCCGATGCAGCTCCTATGGTCATGTCATCAGAACCTATGATGAAAGCTGCGATGGTGGCCAATGATGCAGAGTCTGTAGAGGAGGAGAAGCTTTCTATGAGCGACATCGCCGTCCGCGCCGACGAAGTCAAGGTAGCGCTCTGGCAGCCACAGCTCACGTCCGATGCTGAAGGTAACTTCCACGTGGAGTTCGACGTCCCTAACTTCAACACCACATACTTCCTTCAGGCCTTGGCCTATACGCCTACCTTACAGACCGATAAGCTCCAGAAGAAAGTCCTCGCGCAGCGTCCTATCATGGTGCAGGCCTCGTTGCCACGCTTCCTTCGTGCTGGTGACAGCATCGAGCTTGCTGCCAACGTCATGAATGCTACTGACGACGTTCTCACTGCCGACGCGCTCATCGAGCTCTTCGATCCTCGTACCGAGGAAGTCGTGCAGACACTCACCCGTCAGCTCCAGCTCGCAGGTCATGCCACCGAGGTCGTCCGCATCCAGTACGCTGCACCTATGGACGCTCCATACATCGGCTTCCGCATCAAGGCTCTGGCCGCTGATGGCAATGGTGATGGCGAGCAGCAGTTGCTCCCTATCCTCACCGATATCACGCCAGTCATTGAGACACAGCCATTCTACCTACAGCCTCAGACGGCGCAGCTCGGTCTCGATGTCGTAGCACCAGCTTCGACCACAGGTTCACGCCTCACACTCGAATACTGCAACAATCCTACTTGGTACTGTGTCACCGCCTTGCCATCCATCATCGATGTCGATGCCATCACCAGTCCTGCCTTGGCACACAACCTCTTTGCCATCGCACTCGTAGGCAAGCTCACCGCCGAGAATCCATTGTTGGCCGAAGCCGTCACCTCGTGGAAGCAGCGCCAGGGACAAGTAGGCGACGTCCTCGTCTCACAGCTCCAGCAGAACGCTGACCTCAAGATCAGTCCGCTCCTCGCATCCCCATGGCTTCCTGACGCTGAGCGCCAGACCCTTCGCATGCAGGCGCTCGACCAGCTCTTCGATGCCAAGCGCAACGCGTCGCTCACCACACAGCTCATCAACTCTCTGGAGAAGCTCCAGGCCAAAGATGGTGGCTTCCTGTGGATCGACTTCGGCGATCGCACTGAGGCCTCTTATTGGGCCACTTCGCAGGTACTCGAGCTCCTGGGCGAGATCCATCACCTCGGCTGTCTGCCAGACGATGCTACGCTCCGTAAGCTGATCACCGAAGCTTCTCATTATTATGATAAGGAAACCCTCAAGCGCGAGCAGGAGATGTTGGCCGATGCCAAGAAATACGGCTACAAACCATCTTACCTTCGTTTCTGGTCGTACGTCTACACCCGTCAGCTTCTCCTCGATGTGGCTGGCTATGGCAGCAAGTCATTGACCAAGGACCTCACCAAGCTGACCAACAAGACGCTCGACGAACTGGAGAAGGAGTGGGGTACGCTCGATATGACCTCACGCGCTCAGTCGGCCGTCACGCTTCATCGCTACGGTCGCAAGTCTCAGGCGCAGGGTGTCATGGAGAGTGTCCGTCAGTTCGCTCTGCACGATCCTCACAAGGGCATGTACTGGGAGTCGCTCGACCGTTACAGCTGGTTCTCACCAGTGGCATGCACCTCAGCCATGCTCCAGGCCTTTGCCGAAGTCTCACCACGTCAGGCAGAGATCGACGAGATGCGAGAGTGGCTCCTTCTGGAGAAGCAGACATCCGACTGGGGTTCATCGAGCCTCGCTGCTGACGCCGTCTACGCCATCCTCTCTACAGGATCTGACTGGCTCCACGCTTCGGTCGATAGCGTCCCACAGTTCGAGATCCTGGTCGATGGTCAGAAGGTCGATGTTGCTGACACCGATCGTCACCTCGGCTACGTCCGCATGACCCTGCCAGCCGATACCAAGCGCGTCGAAGTCTCTCGCACAGGTCTCAATCCTGCATGGGGATCGCTCTATCATCAGTATCAGGCCAAGATGGCCGAGGTACGAGAGCAGCGCGTTGACGAACTCGGTGTCACCAAGCACTTTACCCGCGTCGATGCAGAAGGCAAGGCCACCGCTCTCACCGAAGGCGATACCCTCCGTGTCGGCGATCGTGTCCGCATCACGCTCAAGATCCACTCCGCCAAAGACCTCGAGTATGTCACACTCGTCGATCAGCGTCCAGCCTTCCTCGAGACTGTCGACCAGACGTCGCACTACACTCGTGCCGATCGTTTCTTCTACTACCTCGAGACCAAAGACGCCGTCACCAACGCCTTCATTACACGTCTGCCAGAGGGTCATCACACCCTCTCATACGACTGTCACGTCACCACTCCTGGTACCTTCACCTCCGGCATCGCCACCATACAGAGCCAGTACGCTCCGCAGTTCGTGGCACATTCGGCAGGAGAGGTGCTGAAGACAGAAGGCAAGGAATAAGACAAAAAAACACCATCACAACATTGCGATGGTGTTTTTTTTGTCTTAACGCTCACTGGCGCCAAGTGGCAAATGAATCATAGTGCCAGGAAACTTTGCTGCATCGAATTTCTGAGTCTCTTTCTTGCCGAAGTGCTTAGCCTTAGCATCCCAGCAGAGATGAGTCAGAGAGTGAGTATGCTTGCCATACTTTGCATGAGTCAATGACATTGGGACCCATGACTTCTGATCTTCGTTCCAGCCATACATGATGCGATCCGTTACTCGGCCATTAGCATCAACACTATAGATGAATCGGCGGCTCTCGTTATTCTCATCATTAACGTACTCATACTGCAATAATCTGCTGGTAGGAGTATCCGATACCATACTCATTTCGCTGATCATAGGCGATACCATCCTCCAATCATGGATAGAAGCCTTAGCTGTGTTAACACTAGCAGTCATCATTGCAACTGCACTCATTGCCATCATCATTTTTCTAAAAGTCTTCATAATTAAAAAAGTTTAGGTTGGTTAATATCTTTCGATTTTTGTTGGTGCAAAGATAAGGCCTATTTCCTGAAGGCAGAATCTGCTGACAATGTTGTCTCAAAATTCGCTGTTATTTTTCATGAAGGCTGGCAAGCTTGTGATATTCACACCGCGCGATATAGAAAATAATACCGGATGCCGTGCTTGCATGGCATCCTTTTTTGTATCAAAGAATGGATGTCTTGCTTGCAGGACATCCATTCCTACACCCAAGAACGTCCATCTTGCCAGCAAGACGTCCATTCCGACAAATAGGAACGGACAAACTGCAAGCAGGACGTCCATTCGTGCAATAATGAATGGACGTCCTGCTTGTAAATTGTCTGTTAATGTGGCGGGAAGAGATTGCTTTAATCTCTATTGAAGCCTTACTTCACGTAAATCTTCTTGCCTCCCTGGACGTAGATACCCTTTGTGGCGCGGTTGACGCGCTGACCTGAGAGGTCGTAGAGGAGGTCGGAAGAGGACTCGGTGTCTACGATTGTCTCGATGGAGTTAGGATTAGAGAGTACCGCCTTCGTAAGAGTGAACTTATCACCGAAGATGATAAGGCCATGCTTGCTCAGTTCTGTGATGACGTCTTTGCTGAAGGTGATGTTGGAGGTGACAGTCTCGGTCTGTGCATGATCTACGGATGGGTCGTAGTCACCCTCGTAGCTCTTGTCGCCGATAGAGAAAGTAGGCTTTTTAGACCAGTTAGCGTAGTAGAGCTGGATGTCTACTTTAGTTCCAACAAAAGTGTAGGTGAGTGAGAGCTGAGCGTCTTCACCAATACTCTTGAAATAGTCTGCAGGGATATTCAGACGTGGCTCTCCCCAGTTGCTGAAAGTCATAGGATCGGTGATTAAGTCATAAGAAGAGACCGCCTCTGGCTCTGGATACTTGCCATTAAACGATGCTCCGTGATAAGCCTTGGCAACACACTCCGCGAGATCTGGCTGGGTGAAGGCAGGTATGGCACGATATGGACCATCGGTCATGCCCATCCAGTAGAAGGTACCCATACCTTTATCCTTGGTGGCCTTTACGAAGTATTCGCAGAACTGGAACATGAGGCTCTTGCGAGCTTCGTAATCTGTCTTTTCTGCATCGACGTTCGATGTGCCCCATTCGCCGAAGATGACAGGGTAGTTCTTGCTGCCAAAATTGTCATGCAGGATCTTGATCATTCCATCGACTTCCTTCTTGATGTCGGTGATCGTTCTGTTCTGGATGGTAGGGTAGGCGTGCACCTCCACGATCATGTGGCCTGCTGTCTCTGGAAGTGTAAGTTTAGAGACCGGTTCGATGAGGTGATTGCTCCATGTGCCATAGCCATTGGCTGCAGCGTATGTGTTGACGATGAGGTTACGTGTCTCATTGTTACCACCAGTGGCACGTACGACGTCACGGAAGCTCTTGGCGTAGCTGTTGATGGCGTTGTATGAAGAGGTGGCTGAGGTCGCGTTATACTTACTGGTTGTGTTGAAGGATGCAAAGCACCATGAGCTATAAGTATCGAGCATCTCGTTGTAGCTCTCAAAGAGGAGTTCCTTGCCATAGTCCTTAAACTCGGTGGCAATCTGCTTCCAGAGGCCTTCATAACGGTCTTTGACGGCGTTGTAGCTCTTCTCGTCGGCCTTGAGCCAAGAGGCATGCTCGTTGCTGTCTGCACCGGTGTCATGATGTACGTTGATGATGCAGTAGAGGCCATTGTCGATGACATAGTCGACGACTTCATGGACGCGCTTCATCCACTCTTTGTCGACGTTGCCGTCCTTGTCCATGTGGTTGTACCAAGTCACAGGTACGCGGATAGCACCGAAGCCGGCCTCCTTCATCATCTTGAAGAGTTCTGGCTTGGTGACTGCCTGTCCCCAGTAAGTCTCTGAATTTTTGTCCTGCTGGCCCCAATAGCTGGCAGCGGAGATGTCCTTGCCGGCCGTTTTACTGGCATCAAGGGTGTTGCCGAGGTTCCAGCCGAGACCCATGTTCTTGACGGCGTCTGTGGCTGACTCGGTGATTTGCGCCTGTAGGCTGAAGGTGCCGCAGGCTAAGAGAAATAAAAGTAAAGGTTTTTTCATATTTAGAAACAATAGCTGAGTCCTGCTGAGATGTAGGTGCCGCTCACACTGGTCTCGCCTGCGATGATCTGATACTTGATCTCGCCGAAAAGGTTGAAGTGGTCATTGAGCGGATAGCCGATACCGCCACCGAGGTTGGCGAGCGCCTTGATACGGTTGTGTTCGTCGCTGAAGAAATGATACAGACCGCCACCTACGATAGGATAGAGGTAGAAATTGTCTGAGATCTCGGTGAAGTTATAGTGGAAGTCAATCTCGGCGTTGAACTTTGTAGCGTCATTGTCGAGGTACCAATGGAAGCGAGGAACGACATCAAAATTCTCGGCAAGCTCCCAGGTAAGGCCTACGCCGATGCCTGGATCTCCCTTTGGTCCGATGATGCCAGCTCGGTAGTCGGCCATGATTTCGATAGACTTGATCTGAGCAAATGCTGTCAGTGACATGAGGCAGCAGACGAGGGTAAGTAGAATCTTTTTCATAATGTTAAGTTTTTAGACGCTGCAAATATAAGGTTTTTGGCAGAAATGTGCAAATTTTGAAAGTTAAGATAGCGAAAAAAGCCTTAAAAAGAGTGTTGATAACTCAATTTATTATAAAAACTACCAGAAAATGCACATATTTAAAATATTATTCTTACCTTTGTACCCCTATGACAAAATATATATCTTTCATACTAGTATCACTTGGACTGTGTATCCTGACCGGATGCTCACTCTTCAGGTCCTTGTCTGGCCGCAGTGCTCAGCCTCGTGTAGCTGAGTACGATCCGTCGTATGGCCGACAGGTGGAAGATATGAGCGGATGGCAGTCATACGACTGGCACAATGATGCCGAACTGGTGCGTCTGCATGCTGTGGCCGACTCACTGACGGCACTTGGAGAGAAGGTGCCAGAGGAGGTGCAGCGTCGCATCCGTCCGAAGAATTATGTCGAGACCATTGTGCCACCGATCTGCAATGATATCCTGATGACGGCCAGAGACTATATCGGCTGTCCGTATAAGGCTGGCCGTATGGGTCCGGACCGATTTGACTGTTCTGGCTTCACGTCTTATATCTTTGCGATGTTTGATATCCGACTGTCCCGATCGTCGCAGGATCAGTTCCTGCAGGGACGAGAGATCCATGATACGCGCAATCTGCAGCCTGCCGACCTGGTATTCTGGAAGGGGTCGAACGCTCGCAAGAAGAATGTGGGTCATGTGGGTATCGTGGTGGACGTCAACGAAGACACAGGTGAGTTCCACTTCATCCATGCGGCAAGTACGGGCATCCAGATTGACTCTTCGACGATGGACTATTACGCCATCCGATATATGGGTGCACGACGTATCGTAGAGTAAAATACAGAAATTTATGACATTACAAGGCGGTATGCTCACGTTGAGCGACAATACCCTTTATATGACGTTGCCGGCAGTATGTGGCACAGATCTGGTCAAGGATCTGGTGCAGAGCATACGGTCGGCATCGGTGCGCTATCTGCTCCTGCAACTGCTGCCAGGTGAGGTTGAGCTGACCGAACAGGAACTGCTGCGCATGCAGAATGTGCTGGAGGATACGGGGAGTGCGATGGTGTATGCGGATTTCAGGCAGGAGACAGTTAACAGTGAACAGTTAACAGTTAACAACGAGCTTTGCGAGACGATCGACTATCAGGTGGGTTCTGTGCGCGATGACTTTGATTTCGGTGCGCTGGTGATGATCCGTGTGTCTGCACTCATCTCTGCTCTTGCTGAGGTTTCGGATTTATCTGATGGCGTTTGCTGGCAGTATGGCGCGTGGTATGCATTGCGACTGGCGTTGTCGCGTCAGGCGTTGCCATTCCACCTCAATGAGTTCCTCTATACTTATCGTCCTGCGGTACAGGAGGCGGGGAGTCAGTTCGACTATGTCAATCCGCGTAACCGTGCGGTGCAGGTGGAATACGAGCAGGTATTTACGTCGCATCTGAAGGCCTTAGGAGCTTATATCGATCATCGGGTGATGCAGAATTCCACATCGTTATCTGGTGCGATTACAGCGAGCGTGGTGATACCTGTGTACAATCGTGTCAAGACCATCCAGGATGCCATCCGCTCAGCGTTGTCACAGCAGACTTCATTCTCGTATAATGTCATCGTGGTCGATAACCATTCGACCGATGGAACGACCGAGGCGATTGCCGCTTTGGCGAAGGAGGATGAGCGTGTGGTGCATATCGTACCTGAAGAGACGTCGCTTCGTATCGGTGGCTGCTGGAACAAGGCGGTGGCCTCGGAGAAGTGCGGACAGTTTGTCGTGCAGCTCGATAGTGACGATATCTACAGCCGTCCTGACACGCTGCAGAAGATGGTTTCGGCCTTCATCGAACAGGACTGCATGGCGGTGGTAGGCAGCTACCGACTGACGGATTTCAGTCTGCAGGAGTTGCCTCCAGGAGTCATCGACCATAAGGAATGGACGCCTGAGAATGGCATGAACAACGCGCTTCGCATCAACGGCTTGGGTGCGCCTCGTGGCTTCCGTCGTGACCTGCTATTGAAGCATCCGTTGCCGAATACCAGCTATGGTGAGGATTATGCTGCCATGCTGCGTATCTGCCGAGAGTATCGCATCGGCCGTATCTATGAGTCGTTGTACGATTGCCGTCGATGGAGTGGTAACAGCGATGCGGCGCTGAGTCGCGAGAAAATAAATCGAAACAATCTCTATAAGGATCGCATCCGCAGTATAGAAATCTATGCTAGAATCACTATTTGACCGTCAGTTGCCACTTTGGCCTGCTTGTCGTGTGCGCTATGAAGCGTTGCACGAGGCGCATCATCGCACAATCAGTGTCGATGGCCGTACCTATACGTTGACCTACAATCCGGCGCGTGCCAAGAGTGCCAATGCCAAGATTAGTGCCGATGGCAAGATAGGAGAGGAGCGTCCATGCTTCCTCTGCGAACACGCGTTGCCCCAGGAGCAGCTGTATGAGGAGGTGGATACTTTGCCATTGCATCATAAGTATTTGGTGGCGGTCAATCCTTATCCGATCGTCGATCATCACTTCACGATCATTGCCAAAGAGCATACGCGCCAGACGCTGAAGGGTCGTGTGTGGGATATGGCGTTCTTTGCCGATCTCTTCCCGGAGTATCTGATCTTTTTCAATGGTGCTTGCAGTGGTGCCAGTGCGCCTGATCACATGCACTTCCAGGCGGTTCCTAAGTCGGCGGTACCGATGTTGCAGTGGAGTGAGGATCAGAAGCGCCAGCTGGGTGTGACGAGCCAGTTCCCGAATGTCGACGACACGGACCATCAGAATATCTTGACCTGGACGGAAGGCTCGGAGGCCTACTGGCTGGTCATCGACCGTAATAAGCATCGCCCCTGGCAGTACTTCGCAGGTACGGAGGGTACCAAGGGTACGGAGGCCGATCGTGTGGTGATCAGTCCTGCTTCGCTGGAGTTCTGCGGCCTAGTGCCATTGAGCCGCGAAGAGGACTTTGAGAAGATGATGCCGGCCCTCCTCGCTGATCTGCTTGGCCAGTGCTGGCAGCGTGAACCGATGCTGCACGTAGGTATCATGGAGGGTCAGCAGATACGTTTCTCGGCCGAGGAGCGTACTCACAGCATGAACTATCTGGCCGATGACCAGATGCGTGATGTGATGGATTATAGCAGCAATCGCGCCGAGATCAAGGAGATGAGCGAATACTGGTGCCACACCGAGCCATTCACACTCGAGCAGGTGACCATCGGCAAGGAGTTCCACTGGCAGCAGCAGGAGGATCAGATCTTCCGTGGCTCATTGCACATCATCGCACGTGAAGGTAAGCTGTATGCCATCAACCTCATACCAGTGGAGCAATATTTGGAGAGCGTCATCTCGAGCGAGATGTCGGCAACGAATAGTCTCGAATTGCTCAAGGCGCATGCGGTGATTAGTCGAAGCTGGGTGCTTCGGCAAATTAGGAATGAGGAATTAGGAGTGAGGAATTGTCACTCTGCTACGCAAAAAACTTCTTGTGAGGGTGGTAATAATTCCTCACTCCTCACTCCTCATTCCTCATTAATAAAGTATTGGGACCATCAGGACCATACTTTATTTGACGTTTGCGCCGACGATCACTGCCAGCGCTATCAGGGTATCACCCGTGCAGCTTCGCCACTCGTCAAGCAGGCGGTGGAGGAGACGCGAGGTTGGGTGTTGACCGATGAGAACGGAGAGATCTGCGATGCACGTTTCAGCAAGTGCTGTAGTGGCAGGACAGAGCTGTTCTCTACCTGTTGGCAGGACAAGGACTACAGCTATCTGCAGTCCGTGGATGATCCGTACTGCGATCCTGCATTCATCGCTACGCTGCCAGGAGGACTGGAGGGAGTATTGAGCCAGGTGCTCAATAACTACGACCAGCAGACGGTGGATTTCCACGACTGGGAGGTGCGCTACACACAGGAAGAACTCACTTCGCTCATCGAAAAGAAACTTCAGCTGCAGTTAGGAACCATCCTTGCGCTCGAACCCTGCGAACGCGGTGCGTCGGGAAGACTGAAGACCCTGCGTATCGTCGGATCGGAGAAGACCGTCGTCATCGGCAAGGAGCTGATGATCCGCAAGGCGCTCTCTGAGACACATCTCTACAGCTCATGTTTCGACGTTGAGACCACTACCGATGCAGCTGGCCACACCTTATTTATTATTAAAGGTAAAGGTTGGGGACATGGCGTAGGTCTCTGCCAGATTGGTGCCGCTGCGATGGCGCTGAAAGGGTTTAAGGCGGAGGAGATCCTGGAACACTATTATCCGGGGGCAAAGATTACAAAGAAATACTAATTTACGATTATGCAATTATCTGATAAATGGTTTACCGCGCTGAGTGAGAACGAGGACGGTAGCTATACTTTTATTTCTGGTCGCTCTGACATTGACGAGTTTATTCAGCAAGGCAAGATGAAGGAGCGCATCGAGGTCACCTGGCGCTTTGAGGCCGATGAAAAGGGAATGCCAGCCATCGACAAGGAGGCTCAGATCATGGAGGCTGTCGAGGAGCGCTTGCGTAAGGCGATGGAGAAGGACAAGCTGGCGATCTTGACCGGTATCTACACAGGCCAGGGTAAGCGCGAGTGGGTCTTCATTGCTCGTAATACAGCCGCCTTCGGTGAGCGACTCAATGACGCACTGGCAGGACTTCCTCAGTTGCCGATCGAGATCTATGCAGAGAAGGATCCGGAGAACGAGGAGTATAAGTCGCTGCTGGAGATCAGAGGCGAGGAGGACTGAGAAAATTATTGATCAACGATTAAAAGATTAGTGATTGATGAAAGTCACTATTTTAGGAAGCGGAACGAGTATCGGTGTACCTATGCCGACGTGTCAGTGCGAAGTATGTCAGTCGAAAGATCCGAAGGATAACCGCTTGCGTTGCAGTGCATTGGTCGAAACGGATGATGAGAAGAAAATCCTGGTGGATTGTGGTCCTGACTTCCGTCTGCAAGCCATTCGTGCAGGTATACGAGAGCTCGACGCTCTGCTCTTGACACACAATCATTTCGACCATTGCTATGGTCTCGATGACTTGCGTCCGTTTGCGTATTTCAAGCCTTTGGCCACCTATGCTGATCAGATCATGTCAGACGCGCTGATGTCGCGTTGGGATTATATCTTCGTGCATAAGTACCCGGGTGTGCCGAAGCTCGAACTGGCCACGCTGCATCCAAGCCACGGAGATAGCTTCAAGGTAGGAGAGACCGAGGTGACTCCGATCCGCTGCTATCATGGCAAGCTGCCGATGCTCGGCTATCGTATCGGTCCTTTGTCCTATATCACCGACTGTACGCGTATCGAAGAGCGTGATCTGGAGAAGCTCAAAGGTATCACACATCTCATCATCGATGCACTCCGCTGGCACGAGCACCCTACACACTACAGCGTGCAGCAGGCCATGGAGATCGTAGACATGCTGCAGCCGAAGCGTACGGTATTTACCCACATGAGCCACGAAATGGGTCTCCACTCGCTCTTTAAGGAGCATCTTATGGCAGAGCTTGGAGATACTTATCCGAAGGCGTTGCTCGATAGCGTAGAGCTCGCTTATGATGGCATGGAAATAGAGATTACTCCTAACTCCTCACTAACATGATTACCATCGTTGGCCCTACCGCCTCCGGCAAGACCCGTCTCGCCGTTGACGTAGCACTGGCACTGAATTCTGAAGTTATCTCTGGCGACAGTCGTCAGGTATATAAGGAGATGACTCTGGGTACCGGCAAGGACCTGGAGGACTACTTGGTGCGCGATGCAGAAGGCAAGGTCGTCAAGGAGGTGAAGTGCCACCTGATCGACATCCGCGAGCCTGGCTATCGGTATAGCATCTATGAGTTCCAGAAGGACTTCCACGCTGCGTATAACGACATCGTGTCGCGTGGCTTGACCCCCGTCTTCTGCGGAGGCTCAGGTCTCTATGTCGAGAGTATCCTCAAAGGCTATGAGATGCACGAAGTACCGGAGAATCCCGAGCTGCGTAAGAGCCTCGAAGGCAAGAGCCTCGAAGAGCTGACCGAGATCCTCAAGACCTACAAGACGCTGCACAACCAGACAGATACGGATACGGCCAAGCGTGCCATCCGAGAGATCGAGATCCGCGACTACTATCGCACCCATGCAGAACAGCTCACCGGCTATCCTGCCGTGCCAAGTGTGGTAGTAGGTACAGAGGTGGATCGTGACGTGCGCCGTGAGCGTATCTCACGTCGTCTACGTGAGCGTCTGGAGGCAGGTATGGTCGATGAGGTTCGTCACTTGCTCGAAGACCGCAAGATCCCACCACAGGACCTGATCTATTATGGCTTGGAGTATAAATATCTCACGCTCTATCTCACTGGAGAACTCTCATACGAGGAGATGGTGCGACAGCTGGAGATTGCCATCCACCAGTTTGCCAAGCGTCAGATGACGTGGTTCAGGGGTATGGAGAAGCGCGGTATCCACATTCATTGGATACCGGCTGAATTGTCAAGAGAAGAGAAAGTGGAGCGGGTATTGGAAATCGCTGGAAGAGGAGATCAGTAAGAGAAATTCAAAAGTACTGGATCCTCAGCAGTGATACGTCCCTTTTTCCTGCTGTTCATCGCCTCGACGAAGTCCTTAAAGGCCTTCTCGAGGCGTTTTTCTAATTCTGCAGGATTTGTTTCCTTGAGCTGCAGATAGGTGTCAAAGCGCTTGATTTCGCCAGCGAAGTCCTTGTTCTGCTTGTAGTAGTCGAGGAGGCGATAGATAGCGGCCTTGTATTGCTCAACGGAGTAGCGCTGCTCGTCAGGATGCTGCAGCGCGTATTCGATGGATGCTGCGATGTATGCGACGTAGAAACCTGTATATCTCTTGACCCATTCGAGTTCGGCAGGACCGAGATAGACAGCGGCATCTGGAGTACGCTTGCGGAACTGGATAATGAAGTCGGCGGCCTCCTTCATGCCTTTGGTCGAGAGATAGTTATTGAGGATCCATCGGCTGCAGAGGAGCGCTTCGAGGTTATGGCGTCGGCAGAGAGCGGGGGTGGAGAGATCGGTCGGTTCTGGGATGACTCCGTCTTCGATCTCCTTCTTTAGTTGTCTGATCTCCTCTGATACCTTATCGCGGTTGGCCTGATCCTCTGCACCGCTGTAGTATGCGCGGAGCGTGGACAAGAGTTCCAGATAGTTGTCGTGGTGCTTGTTGAGATGTCTGCCTGTGATGGTGATGATCTCGCGCTGGTGATTGATGGCCTCCTTGTATTTGCCTAAGGCAAAGGTGGTCTTGGCCGCTGTCGTAAGGTGCTTGATACGGTCGCTGTCCGATGGCTTGACCTTGTTGCTGATACGTAAGGTCTCGTTGACCCATTGCTCGGCCAGTTTCTTATCGTCCATAGCGAGGTAGAGGCCAGCGATGTAGTTGTTTCGGTTGGCCACAAAGGCGTCTTCTGTGGCGATGTGACCATAGAGCGTCAGCGCGCGCTTGTTGACCTCAATGGCCTTGAAAGGGAGGTCAAGCTTCTCATAGCAGAGGCCGATCTTGACGAGCGCTTCGATGTATCGCTTGTCATCAGGAGTCCTCTCCAGCACGTTGGTCTCACGTAGCAGCGTGTTGAGTGCCTCCTCGTAGTTACCTTCTACAAAGAGCGCACTGGCAATGCTGTCGAGCCTTACCATCTTTCTGTCGTCATCCTGCTGCGCCTGTAGCTGTAGGCCTATTAGCAGGAGCGTTAAGGTCAGGATCAGTCTTCTATACATTATATAATATAAGAGTCTTTCTCTCCTTTAGTTTGACTTCTGCATATAGCCTGTGTAGAGCTCGTAATAATGGTCATAGCGGCCATCGCTCACAATCTTCTTCAGGGCTAGCTGTACGTCTATGTTCCAACGGATGAAGTCGATGATCTGTGGATTATAGCGGGTGCCGGATTCCTTGATGAACTCGCGCAGTACGGTCACGAATGGCTTCGGACGATGGTAGTTACGGCCGATGTTCTCAGTGGCGGCGTCAAGACAGTCGCAGACAGTCACCAGACAGATGATAGGGTAGTAGGGCGACTTGAGGTTGCGGTAGGTGCTTGGATAACCCTTGCCATTATACCACTTGTGATGTCCGAGAGCGATGTCCTGAAAAGGTTTGAGCGAAGGATCGACGGCAAAGAACGGACGCGACTTCTCTGGATGCAGCTCGAGGATGCGATACTCGTGGTCGCTGAGCTTGCGGATACAGTTGTTGACCACCATTGGCATGGTGATCTTACCCAGGTCATGGAAGATGGCGGCGTCGTGAATGAAGCTAAGGAGCGAATCCTTCTTGGCCTGCACGTCCTCCACCGAACTGAAGTTTGGCATGCTGAGGAAGAACTCTGGCTGACGGTCGATCAAGAATTCTGCCAGCTGATGCGCCATCGTAGCTACCATGGATACATGCACATAGGTAGTAGGTTGTTCAAGGACGATAAGGCGGTAGATCAGTTCCTTTCGCTCCTGCGCGTTGAGGTACTGCAGTAATTCGGCCTTACGTGCAATGTTGGACAGGATCATACCTTTCTCGAATGGATAGCGGCTATGCTCGTAACGGCGGACGAAGGATAGCAGTCGGTTGAGCATGATCTTCATCGACTCCTTCTTCTCCTCTTGGGAGAGATGGGTACGCTCGAGCACGTAAACCGAACTCTCGAACATATTGTTAAGGTAGTTGATCCTGATCGATGGGACACCTGTCGACTCTACACTCATGTCAGGATCTTTGGCCAGAAGGTCTCTGAGTCTCAGATGCGCCTCGTCCCAACTGATATGTCCCATGTAAGCCTCGATGAGAGCGTCATCATATTCGAGCTTCGAATAATAAAGGTTCTTCAGGTTGCCGAAGTTGTTACCGATCTCCTCCTTGAACTCCTTATATACTCTATAGAGATCGTCACGGAGTGCATCATTCTTGACACGCTGGCTGATAAAACTGGTGATGCCATGCAGACGGAAGAGGTCGTACGACCACGTAGCAAAGGCGTTGAGCAGGCTGTCACGACGGAAGATCTCCTGTATCTCTGGTTTGTGATAGACGTCAAGCACCTGCTGAGTGATGTCCCTGGCTCCATTGATAGAAATATTGCCTGCCTGTGTGTGCAAGACTGCCAGGTTGACATAGGCGGCGATGAAGTAGTAGCGATTGAGCGGATCCTTGAAGTCGGCAAAGCGCTCTTTCATGTTGAGTACCTTGTGGTAGCACCTTTCGGAGCGCATACTGGCCTGATCCTCACCCATACGTGAACTCTGGTACTGCAGTAATCCCTGGCATATGTAGCAGAACACGAGATGCTCCTCGTCCTCGAGCTTCTCGTAGTGTGGTACCAGGATGTCCATGAACTGCTCATACAGGAAGACGTCATTGATGCTGCGATGATACATCTGACGCGTGTAGAAGAACAGTGAGTCGTAGGCGGCCTCAGGAACCTCCTTCTGCTTGAAATAGGTCTGTATCTGAGACAACATGGTGTTGTTCTCTTCGTAGAACTGTGCATAGTTTATCGCACGGCGTTTGAACATGTTGATCCATTCCTCGTGCGACAAGTCATAGAAGATACTGTCGTTGTAGCTATCAGATTGGCGGTAAATATAGGAGAGCTTACTGAATATCTGACCGAAGTTCGGAGCTCCAGGCAATGGATCTGCATGGCTCATGGCTTCGATCTGCGATCGTTCAATCTGTGGGTAGACATCGCGACACCACGACGTACCGGTGGTCACAGAATAGGTATAGTTCTGTGCCATCAGTACGCTGCACTGAATCAGAATCGAGATCAGTATTTGTATTCTTTTCTTCATTTCCTGAAGTAAGTTGGACGATTATTTGACAGGCCTCAGGCCTATGGTTGGCGGATTACTGGAGTGTGAATCCTGCATGCTTGACCTCGCGGCAGTTAAGGCCGATCATGAGGTCGAAGTCGCCTGGCTCATTGACATACTCAAGCTTAGCATTGTAGAACTTGAGCATCTCTGGAGTAACCGTGAAGGTCACCTCCTGGCTTGCACCTGGTGCCAGAGTCACGTGCTGGAAGCCCTTGAGCTCCTGTACAGGACGGGTGATCGAGCCAGCCAGATCGTGGGTATAGAGCTGCACGATGGTGGTAGCCTCGCGCTTTCCGGTGTTGCTGAGAGTGACGGTAGCGGTGATGGTGCCGTTGCCTGCCAATGTCTCGCTGCTGAGCTTGATGTCGCTCATCTCGAAGGTGGTGTAGGTGAGACCCCAACCGAATGGGAAGAGCGGAGCGTTGGTCACGTCGAGGTAGCCAGAAGTGAACTTGCCATAATCATTCTCACCGATAGGACGACCGGTGTTCTTGTGGTTGTAGTAGATTGGCAACTGGCCAGCGTGCTGTGGGAAGGTGGTGGTGAGGTGACCCTGTGGAGCCACATCGCCGAAGAGCACGTCGCAGATAGCATCGCCTGCCTCACTGCCTGGGAACCAGATGTCGAGGATGGCAGGTACGATCTCTGTCTCATGCTTCAGTACCATTGGTCGGCCATTAGCGAGGAGCAATACCACTGGCTTGCCGGTCTTGACCAATGCATCAAGGAGGTCACGCTGTGAAGCCTGCATCTCAATGTCGCACATCGAAGCGGCCTCACCTGTCTGCTCCTTTGACTCACCGAGGATGGCTACGACTACATCTGCCCAACGTGCAGTAGTGAGCGCCTCGTTGAGGAGTTCCTGATGCGAGCGGGTAGAAGGAGCGTCATTCCAGAGGAAGCGCTGTTCGAGGGTAGGATCGTAAGAGTAGTGGCAACCCTCGGCATAGCGTACCTCAGCGGCACCCGCGAGGCGCTGCTTCATTACATCATAGATAGTAGAATACTGTGTATGATCTGAAGGTACGCTCCAGCAGCCACGGAGCTGTGACTGGTTGTTGGCCATAGGGCCGATGAGCGCGATCTTGCCTTTCTTCTCGAGTGGCAGGAGCTCATTATCATTCTTCAGCAGGACGAAGGTGCTGGCAGTAATCTTACGTGCTGCCTCACGGTTCTCAGCCTTGAAGAGCTCTGTCTTGCCACGCTCAGCGTCGTTGTAGCGATAAGGATCGTCGAAAAGGCCGAGGCGATACTTGGCCTGCAGGATGCGATAACAAGCGTCGTCGATCTGCTTCATGGTGACACGCTTCTGCTCAAGGAGCGATTCGAGCTGTGAGATATAGAGCTCTGAACACATATCCATATCGACGGTAGCCTGCATAGCACGCTCGGTAACGACGTCGTCACCGCCGAGGCCGTGAGCCTTCATTTCCTTGATTGCACCGTAGTCGGTGACGATGAAGCCGTCAAAGTTCCACTTCTTGCGGAGGATATCGTTCTGCAGCCAGCTGTTGGCCGTGGCTGGAGTACCGTTGATGTCGTTGAATGAAGTCATCACGCTACCTACGCCTGCCTCTACGGCCATCTGGTAGGGGAGCAGGTACTCGTTGAACATACGGTTCTCGCTCATATCCGTGGTGTTATAGTCGCGACCTGACTCAGCTGCGCCATAGAGCGCGTAGTGCTTTAGACAGGCCATCAATGTCTGAGGATCGCTCAGATCGTCGCCCTGCCAGCCCTTGACGTATGCTGCGCCGAGGAGGCCGCTGAGCCAAGGATCCTCGCCATTGCCCTCTGCGATACGACCCCAACGAGCGTCGCGGCAGATATCGACCATAGGGCTATAGGTCCATGCAATGCCATCGGTCGAAGCCTCACGTGCAGCGATCTGTGCAGAGAGCTTGACGCCGACGGTGTCCCAGGCGCAAGAGACGGCCAGCGGGATAGGGAACTCTGTCTGATAACCATGAATTACGTCGAGGCCGAAGAGGAGAGGGATGCCGAGGCGTGTCTCTTCTACTGCGATGCGCTGATACTCGCGGATGGCTTCTGCACCCTTGATGTTGAGGATCGATCCGACCTTGCCTTCCTTGATCTGGTTGAGGATATCTGCCTCCTCAGAGATACCTGTGAAGATAGGGCCAGGAGCTGGCAGAAGGTTGGTTTGTCCGATCTTCTCGGCCAATGTCATCTTTGACATCAGCTCATTGATAAATGCTGCTTCAGGATCGCTTGGCTTGCTCTGGCAGCTGGCCAGGAGCGCGGTAGCCATCGCGGCGAGTGCGACGTAATTGTTTTTCATATTTAAGTTTTATTTAGGAATGTCTTTCTAAATTCTATACTTTATTTTTCCCTTATCCTTGTTTCCTTTTTACTTTTTTAGAGCTTCTGCCTGCGACTTGTTCCATACGATGATGGAATTGTTGAGGCGGAAATAAGTGTCGAGTACAGGATGGTTGAGGTCAGATGGTTCATTGCCAGCTGTTCCTTCGTAGATCTGATTGATGAGCGTCTGCATGTCCTGGATGTACTCCCAGCCGAGCTCGCGGCCCTCAGGAAGCGCCAACCAGTCCTTCTGCCAGTAGTGGCCACCGTAGATCTGAAGCTTCTCCTTGTCGATGCCATTAGCAGGATTCTCAATGTACTCAATGAGGTGTGGCACGCCCTGGGTATACTCCGTGAAGCCTTCGGTATTGAAGATCCAGACACCGTGACCCGAACCGATGGCGTCGCCTGTGAATGCCATGTCGAGGCCCTTGACGAAGAAGACCATCGAGCCATGAGTATGGCCTGGCACCATGACGGTGTTGACTGCGATGCCGCCGAGATCGAACGTCTGGCCTTCGTCATACAGCGCGTATTTACTGCCTTCGAGCTTCTCCAGGAGAGGTTCGAAGTCGATGCGTGGCAGCATGAAGCAGACAGTAGTATCGCCAGCGTAAGCAGGATACATGCCGGTGTGATCGCCATGGTTATGGGTGAAGGTGATGGTCAATGGCTTGCCGTCAATACGCTCTGCAACGAGCTGACGGAGAGATTCTACCGCGGTGCTGTCCCACTTGATGAAGTTCGAGAGGTCGATGAGCAGGGCTGCATCGTCACCCTTGAGCAGGTAGAGGTCCGAACAATTATTGAAATGAGTCTTCTCGCCATTCTCGTCGAAGCTCTCACCGGCAGGATTAGCCGCGTTGTAATCCTGGATGTGGTAGATGTTCTCGGTGAGCGCTGTGATATGATATGGACCTACCTCGACATCCTCTGGCAGGACGGCAGGCTCTTCCTGTGTCTGTGCAGGTTTCTGAGTACATGCAGTCATCAGGGCTGCGATGGAGGCAAATGCCAGACTTTTCAGAAGGTTCTTCTTCATGTTTTGTACGGGACAATTCTGTCCGATTTATTGGGTTTTGTCGATTTCTTACCGGAAGCCGGCTAAGGCTTCCACGGCCTCAGCCGTACTACCTGTAAGGTTATTATTATATACTCTAGTTATAATATCGTTGCATTTGCAATTGCATTTGCAACAATTTCGAACATCGCGACGGCTTCAGCGGTGTAGTTATCTCTCGTCCCCCGAACCATGAATCTTGTCACGCTGCATTCTTGATGCCAGCTTGTCAAGATTCATCTGGCAGACTTCTTCGAGCGTATAGCCGAGGTCGTGAGCCAAAGAAGCAGCATACCACATCACATCACCCAGTTCGAGGGCAATCTGATGCTTGCGTTCGTCAGTAAATTCGTCATTATTGTCGCGAATCACCTTCTTGACCTTGTCGGCCACCTCTCCGGCTTCTCCGGTGAGTCCTAAAGTAGGGTAGATGATCTTGCGCTCGGCAGGATAGATGGCGGTGCGGCGTGCGCCTTCCTGATATTCGTTGATGGTCATGGTGGGTAATGCGGGGTTTCGAATGTGCAATTATTTTGAAGGGTATAATTTATAATTATATCCACTGCAAATATAATAAAAAAAAATGAATTACGTGCATGTTTTGCCAGAAAATTTCGAAAATACCTTGATTTATTTTATAGATGTATCATTTTGTTTCATTTTAGGGTCAATTTTACTCCGAAAGTATGATCTTCGATGCACGAAACCATCACCAAGAACCCGTTTATGGCTTTGTGAATGCACGAAACCTTCACCGAGTACCAGGTTATGGTTTCGTGCATCACGGCATCTCCTACACCGTACGCTGGGGAGGATGCCTTCATCACGGCATCTCCTACACCGTACGCTGGGGAGGATGCCTTCATCACGGCATCTCCTACACCGTACACTGGGGAGGATGCCGTGATGCAGGATTTCAACGTTGCGTACGTAACGTCAATATTTTGCAGGCAAGATGTGCCAAATGGGAGTCGGATGTGCTAATTTTGATTAAAAAATAGCAGAAAATAGAATTTTGTAATACGAAAATCAAAATAAAATTGTATCTTTGCACCGTCAAACAACAAAAAACGATGGCAGAAAAAGGAAAATCAACACGCGGAGGTCGCCGTGCAGGAGCAGGAAGACCTCGTACCGACAGCCAGCTTTTCACCTTCAGAGCGGGAGGCGCTGTAGCGCAATGTATCAACAGTCAGGAGAGTAAGACAGATTTTATTGTCGGTTGTATTGCTTCGGAAATGGAGAGAAAAATGACTGAAAACAAGCTGAGAATAAACGCTGTAACACCTGTAGAGAAAATTGATACGATAGGAGAGGTGCACCCAGCATTGCAGGTCAAGCCTTTGTCTATTCCGGAGTTCGACGTGAAGGTGGTGGCAGGCTTCCCTATCCCGCTCGACAGTCAGGAGCAAGGCCAGATGGTGGATATGCTCGGCATGCTCTGTCCGCATCCGGAGAGCTCGTATTTCATCCACGTGAAAGGCGACTCAATGATCGATTCGGACATCCATTCCGGAGACGTGCTGATCGTAGATAGAAGCAATCGTAATCCAAACGAAAATGAGGTGGCTATGTGCGAGCTGAATGGTGAATATACCGTCAAGTTCGTCCATCGTCATGATGACGCGCTCTGGCTCGTTCCAGCCAACGAGAATTATCCACAAATCAAAGTGTCAGAGGAAGATAGCTTCAACGTCTGGGGCGTCATCACCTATGTAATCCATAAGCCGAGAGTATAAAGAAATGTTCCCAAAATCACCTTCTCAGCAGCGGTCGTATATCGCCATCGACCTGAAATCTTTCTACGCCTCGGTGGAGTGTGTAGAGAGAGGCCTCGACCCGCTCACGACCAATCTTGTGGTGGCGGATGTGAGCCGCACGGAGAAGACGATCTGTCTGGCCGTGACGCCTTCGCTCAAGGCTCATGGGATTCCGGGAAGAGCTCGGCTCTTTGAGGTGATACAAAAGCTCAGGGAGGTCAATAGGGAGCGCGTGCTGGCGTCTCCAGCTGGAAGATTTACGGGGAAGTCGGTCTTCGATCGGGAATTGAAGGCGCATCCGGAGTGGGCCGTCGACTATATTGCCGCTCCGCCTCGCATGGCGCTTTATCTTGATTATAGTACGCGTATCTATCAGATCTATCTGCGGTATATCGGGTCGGAGGACATCCATGTCTATTCGATCGACGAGGTCTTCATGGACGTGACGGATTATCTCTGGACGTACAAGAAGACACCTCACGAATTGGCCATGACCATGATCCGTGATGTGTTGCGAGAGACGGGAATCACCGCCACGGCCGGTATCGGTACCAACTTGTACCTGAGTAAGATAGCCATGGATATCGTGGCTAAGAAGATGCCAGCAGACAAGGATGGCGTGCGCATCGCCGAGCTCGATGAGATGTCGTACCGTACGCAGCTGTGGGACCATAAGCCGATGACGAGTTTCTGGCGGATCGGAGGTGGTATTGCGCGTCGGCTGGAGTATTATGGCATTGACACGATGGGGAAGCTGGCGCGCTGTTCGGTGGAGCGGGAGGAGATGCTCTACAAGCTCTTCGGAGTGAATGCAGAGCTGCTCATCGACCACGCCTGGGGGTGGGAGCCTTGCACCATCGATGCGATTAAGAAGTACCATCCGGTGG
>JAZUDJ010000114.1:0-19022 GCA_045639585.1 Bacteroidales bacterium | reverse complement strand
GACGTGATCCTGAAGCTCCTTGACGAGCGCCTCGCCTGCCTGATTCTTATACTCTGTAGAGAGGACGATGGTGGCCTTGGCGACCATGCCACGGATATCGTCTGGTACGCCAGTGATAGCACACTCTACGACAGCGTTGTGGGTCATGAGCGCTGACTCTACCTCGAAAGGACCGATGCGGTAGCCAGAAGACTTGATGACGTCATCGGCACGTGAGACGAACCAGTAGTAGCCTTCCTCGTCATAATAGACCACATCGCCGGTGTAGTAGATTCCCTGACTATGAGCCTTCTCGGTGAGCGAAGGATTGCGATAATACTCCTTGAAGAGACCGTAAGGCTTGCCGTCTTCGGTGTGGATGACGAGCTGGCCATGCTCACCTGGCTTACAGTGCTCGCCTTCGCTGTTGAGGACATCGACCTTATACTGAGGATTTGGAACTCCCATTGATCCTGGATGTGGCTCGACGTATGGATAGGTGCCGAGGACGAGTGTGGTCTCGGTCTGACCGTATGACTCGTAGATCATGATGCCGGTCTTCTCCTTCCACTCCAGGAAGACGTTCGGATTGAGCGCTTCGCCTGCGGTGGTGCAGTATTCGAGCGCTGAGAGATCGTACTGCGAGAGGTCTTCGCGGATCATGAAGCGATAGACGGTAGGAGGTGCACAGAACGAGGTGACCTTGAAGTCCTGGATGACCTTGAGCATCTTGTCTGGCTCGAAGCGGCCTTCGAAGTCGTAGATGAAGACGGTAGCTCCGGAGATCATCTGACCGTAGAACTTGCCCCATACGGCCTTGCCCCAACCTGTATCGGCTACGGTGAGGTGCAGAGAGCCGTCGTGCACGTTGTGCCAGTACTTGCCGGTGACGATGTGCGCCAGAGGGTATGCAAAGTCGTGCATGACCATCTTCGGTTCGCCGCTGGTACCGCTGGTGAAGTACATCAGGAAGTTGTCAGTGACGTTGTTCTGTCCCTTCTGGCTGACGAACTTAGGTGCAGTGTAGATACCCTCCCAGTAGTTGTCCCAGCCTTGTGGTACGGCAGGACCGATGCTGATGCAGTGCTTGAGCGATGGAGAATATGCGCGTGCACGGATGACGTTGCGTAATATATTGGTGTCGCCAACCGCTACGATGGCCTTGATGTCGGCCTCGTGGCAGCGATAGATGATATCCTTATCGGTGAGAAGGTGAGTGGCAGGGATAGCTACGGCTCCAATCTTGTGAAGAGCCACCATGGTGATCCACCAGGCCATACGACGCTTGAGGATAAGCATGACACGGTCGCCACGCTCGATACCTAAAGTTAGGAGGTAGCTGGCGCAACGATCTGAGAGATCCTTAAACTCACGATAGTTGAGATGCTTCACGTCTCCACGATCGTTGGTCCAGAGGATGGCCTCTTTCTCAGGATCTTCTTCGGCGTATGCATCGATGACGTCATACGCGAAGTTGAAATGCTCAGGAACCTGCAGGTGGAAGTTGTTCATGAAGTCCTCGTAATCGGAGAACTGTGTCTTTGTAAGGAAGCGTTCAAGCATAATTGTATTATTTTGTTTGTTGCTGCAAATTTACACATTTTTTAATATATAAAGCAACAGGACATGCTTGGTTTGCGCAGGTTTTATCTTTTTTTCTTATAAAAAGGGTATAAAGGTTTTAGAAGGAGGTTTGGATTTTAACAAAAAATAAGAATTAAACAATTGATAATTGATAATTGAAAATTGATAATTGATAATTTCCCCAATTGATAATTGATAATTTCCCTCAGGTCCTATGATTTATCTTGCTTTCGCGTAACTGAAATTATCAATTGTCAATTATCAATTATCAATTCCAAAGCCCATCTTCCCAAGGCCATGCCATCACGAAGACAGCGAACCAATGGAAGAGGGTGCCAAGGATGACGAAGATGTGCCAGATGCCGTGAAAGAAGCGATGTTCGTGGTCGTGTACAAAGAAATAGACACCGCTGGTGTAGGTGATACCTTCGGCCAGAATGAAGATCAATGAGGGCGTAGTGATGCACTCACGGACAGGCTGGATCATGAAGAGGATGGCCCATCCTAATAATATATATAATATGAGTGAGAGGCGTGGATATCGCATCCACCAGAAGATCTTGTAGAAGATGCCGAAGATGGCGAGGAGCCAGATGATGCCGAAACTGGTCCAGCCTTGTACGAGGAGATCATCTTCGACCAGCTGCATGCAGACAGGCGTATAGCTCGATGCAATGAGGACGTAGATGGAGATATGATCGAGCTTGCGCAGGACCTGCTTGCCTCGTGTGCCAGGCTTCCACCAGTGGTAGAGGGTAGAGGCTAAATAAGTAAGGAGCATGCCTACGGTGAAAAAAGTCACACCGAAGGCATTCTCCCAGTTTTTAGTGTATCCGAACCAGATCAGAACCCACGAAATGCATGGGACTAAGCAAAGTCCCACGAAATGGGTGAGGGTGTTGAAAAGTTCTTCTTTGGTTCGGGACATATATTAAAGATTATTCATAAGGAACTTCTTGAAGTCCGCAAATTCCTTTGTCATTGGTTGAGTCTGCTTGGTACCGTTCATGAACTTCTGCAGGGTCTCAGGAATAGCCACAGGCTGGTTGATGATAGGCTCGACAGTATCCTTGAACTTGGCAGGATGAGCGGTCTCAAGGAAGAAACCAACCTCGCCTGGCTGGAGTCCGTCGGTGAGCGCCTGATAGCCACAAGCGCCGTGAGGATCGCACACATAGCCATCGGCTGCGAGACAGTCAACCATGGCCTTCTTGATCTGCTCGTCGCTGTAGGTAGCGCCGCTGATCTCTGCACAGATGGCTGCATGAGCCTCTTCTGGAGTGATCTTCTGCGCCTTCTGCTGGCCGCCACCATAAAGATTTACTATACGAGCGAAGTTAGAAGGATCGCCTACGTCCATAGCGTTAGCGATGGTAGCCTGGGTAGCGCGTGGATTGTAGTGGCCAGAGCCGAGGTACTGGAAGAAGATATCGTTGGCGTTGTTCGAAGCGATGAAACGCTTGATCGGCAGACCCATCTTCGCACCGAAGATACCTGCACAGATATTGCCGAAGTTGCCAGAAGGAACGCATGCGACGACGTTGTCTGCTTTACCAGCCTTCTTCAATTGCGCATAAGCGTAGAAATAGTAGAAGGCCTGAGGAAGGAAGCGAGCCACGTTGATAGAGTTGGCCGAGGTCAGGAAGAACTTATCGTTGAGCTCCTGATCCATGAAAGCCTCCTTGACGAGGCGCTGGCAGTCATCGAACACACCATCGACCTCCAGCGCGGTGATGTTCTGGCCGAGGGTGGTGAACTGCTTCTCCTGGATCTCGCTGACCTTACCCTGTGGATAGAGGACGGTGACGTCGATGCCAGGAACGCCGAGGAAGCCATTGGCTACTGCCGAACCGGTATCGCCAGAGGTAGCCACGAGGACGTGTACGTTGCCTTTCTTCGAAGGATTCTGCTTCACGAAATAGCTGAGCAAGCGTGCCATGAAGCGTGCACCGACGTCCTTGAAGGCGCATGTAGGTCCGTGATAGAGCTCGAGGCTGTAGATGCTCTCGTTGACCTTGACGAGTGGGATGTCGAACTGAAGGGTGTCGTAGACGATGTGCTTGAGATCATCGGCTGGGATGTCTTCGCCGAAGAAGTTCTTAGCTACCTCGAAAGCGATCTCCTGCAGGCTCATGTCCTGGATGTTGTCAAAGAACTCCTTTGGCAATGGGTTGATACGCTCAGGCATGTAGAGGCCCTTGTCTGGAGCCAGGCCTTTGATGACAGCTTCTGAGAGGGTTACCTCAGGAGCCTGGCGGTTGGTGCTGTAATATTTCATATTAATTGATAATTGACAATTGAAAATTGATAATTAGCCCAGGAAATACTTGATGAACTCATCGTCCTTCATGAGTCCGAGAGCGCCGTCGAGAGCGCTGTCCTCATCGTACTTCTCTACACTATCGGCCACGATGTCGGCAGGATCACCCGCCTGTGATGGCTTTGACTGCCAGATAAGGAATGGCACTGGCGTCATGGTGTGAGTGCGATACTTGATAGGAGTAGGATGATCCGGCAGGAGTGCGATACGGACAGGCTCGTCCCAGGTAGAGATCTCGTCGAGGATGGTCTTGAGGACGCGGTCGTCGATATACTCTACACACTTGGTCTTGAGCTCTGGCTCGCCATCGTGGCCAGCTTCGTCAGTTGCTTCCATGTGAAGGAAGACGAAATCCTTCTGCTTGAGCTGCTCGATGGCGGCTGCGGTCTTGCCTTCGTAGTTGGTGTCCCAGAGGCCGGTAGCGCCTTCAACCTCTACTTTGTCGAGACCTGCAAAGACTCCGATACCGAAGATCAGGTCGACGGCCGAGATGACGGCTCCTGACTTGATGCGGGTAGGGAAGAGCTCCTGCATGGTCTGCATGGCAGGACGGTAGCCGAGGCTCCAAGGCCAGATGCTGTTGGCAGGATCCTTGCCTTCTGCGATACGCTTGAGGTTGACAGGATGATCCTTGAGAACCTCCTGGCTGCGGAGGATGAGGTCGCGGAGAAGAGCTGCGGTCTCTTCTGCTTCCGGTACTTCTGCTGTCGGCATTTCTGGACGCCAAGGCTGGCCGATACGGTCATGAGGAGGAGTGCAGCGTACGAACTTGTTGCCGCCTTTGATCTTGAGCAGATGGCGGTAGCTGACACCGGTGAACCATTTGATCGCCTCAGTGCCGAGTTCTGCATTGAGCGCCTTGATCAGCTCGTCAGCCTCTTCGGTAGAGATGTTGCCTGCTGAGTGGTTCTTGATGTTGTCGCCATCGAGACAGATGATGTTGCAGCGCATGGCTACCTCATTCTCCTCGATAGGGATCTGCATAGACGCAGCCTCCAGGGATCCACGACCTTCGAAGACCTTAGCCACGTCATAGCCAAGGAGGCCGAGGTGTGCAATCTCAGAGCCAGGATTGTAACCTTCTGGTACGGTCTTCAGGAGACCATTGACGCCTTCGCGCGCCAGTTTATCAATGAGTGGCTTATTAGCAGCTTGCAGTGGAGTACGGTTGCCAAGTACTTCGATTGGCTCGTCTGCAGCGCCATCGGCCAGAATAATCAGATATTTCATGACACAAACCTTATAACTATTTTGTGCAAAGATAATATAATATGTGTCATTGTGCAAAAAAACGGGTGCTTATGTTCGTATTTCTCCTTTAATTAAGTTGAAAAAGTGCATTTTTGTCATTTGGTAGTGTCTTTTATCTGCATTTGTTTGGTGAGACGGAAAAAAAGATTTATCTTCGCGCATCGTTTTTTATTAACAGATCATTCATGACAGGACTTTTGAAAACTTATCTTTCCTGCTTTTTCGCTTTTTTGTGCAATCTGGCTATGGCGTATGTGGTTTATATGCTGTGCCGTTTCGTATACATTGCCGTCAACTGGGATACATTTGCAGAGCCATTGCAGCGCCTCGATTGGGGACAGCTGATGACGGGAGCCTGGTATTTTGACTCCAGTGCTATTTTCTATACGCTGTCACTCTATCTCCTTCTGATGCTGATACCGATGCATCTCAAAGAGGGGCGACGCTATCAGTTAGTGACAAAGTATGTCTATCTGGTGGTGATGACGATTGCCATTATTGCCAATCTCTGTGACGCGGTCTATTTCCCTTATACAGGCAGGCGTAGTACTTTCTCTATCTTCAGCGAGTTCAGCAACGATAGTAATGTGGGAGGAATTGTGGCAAATGAGGCGCTGAACCATTGGTATCTGGTCGTCATCGCACTGCTGATGCTGTATGGTATGTATAAGCTGTATGTCATGCCGAGGTTAGGAACGGAGCGTCCTAATCCGCACCGTCTGCGTCCTTCTGGCTTCAGGTTGCATGGAAAGGCTGACTATCTGCGCTATTATGTGCCACAGACCATCATTTTCTTAGGAATGATCTATGTGACGGTAATCGCGATGCGAGGAGGTGCTGCGGAGAATCTACGTCCTATCACGTTGAGCAATGCCAATCAGTACGTCGATCATCCAGGCGAGGCTGCCATGGTACTCAATACGCCTTTTGCGCTTATCCGCTCTTCCAGCCACAAGAGCTTTGTCGATCCTCAGTACTATGACGAGAAGACGCTTGACGAACTCTATACTCCGATTGTCGCACATACGCCTCATGCCGAGTCGGATAGCGTGCAGTTCAGACCGAAGAACATTGTCATCTTCATTCTTGAGAGTATGGGACGTGAGTATATCGGAGCCTTTAATGATACACTTGAGGGTGGAAAGTATAAAGGATATACACCTTTCCTCGACGAACTTATCAGCGAGTCTCTGACCTATGAATACTCGTTCTGCAATGGCCGAAAGTCTATCGATGCCATGCCGTCGATCCTCAGTTCCATTCCTATGTTCGTAGAGCCTTATTTCGTCAGCAGTACGGCGCTGAATGAAGTGGGAGGTATAGCAGAGTGTCTGAACAAGAAAGGCTACCACACTTCATTTGTGCATGGTGCAGACAACGGATCAATGGGATTCGAGGCCTTCGCACGTTCTACAAGATTCCAGACCTACCTTGGCCGTGATGAGTATGGCAGCTCTTATCCTGAGTTTGACGGAGACCGTGATTTCGATGGCGTCTGGGCTATCTGGGATCAGCTCTTCATGCGATACTGGCTCAAGGAACTCAACAAGGATCAGGAACCGTTCCTGAGTACGATCTTTACGGCTACGAGCCATAATCCATTCCAGATCCCGGAGAACTATCGTAGTCAGTTCCCCGAGGAGGAGCTGCCAATCCATAAGTGTATCCGATATGTGGATATGGCCTTGCGTGAGTTTTTTGACAATGCACGTAAGCAGCCTTGGTTTGAGAATACGATCTTCGTCTTGTGTGGCGATCATACCAATCAGACCAACCACGCTTCCTATCAGACCGACCTTGGCTACTTCTCTTCACCTATCATCTTCTACGATCCAAGCGGAGAGATGCCTCGTGGCAGACGCAAGGCCGTGGCACAGCAGATTGACGTCATGCCGACGCTCTTGGAGTGGCTCCATTATGACGAGCCTTATCTGGCCTTCGGCAAAGACCTGATGAACACACCGGACTCATTGTCTTGGGCCGTGAATTATTACAACGATGTCTATCAGATGGTCAAGGACGACCTTCTGCTTCAGTTCGATGGAGAGAAGACTACTGCAATCTATAATATACGTGATGACTGGCATCTGCGTAATAACCTGCTACAATCTCCGACAGCGGAGATCGATTCTATCCGACAGGATTATGAGACGTGGTATAAGGCGATGATCCAGTCGTATATGCAGAGAATGATTGCCAACGATTTGAAGGTGTATCAGGATAAAGCGAACTCTTTGTAAGTGATGAACTCAGCTCCTTCGGCCTTGAACATCTGGATCAGTTGGTGCAGACGATTGGCAAGCTGCTGTCCACAGTGGTTCTTGATGATGAATGGCATACGAAGCTCTGGATGTTCCTTCAGCTCGTAGAACTCCCAAGGATGGAAATAGGTGACGAATTGTCCGTCATGCTTCCAAGTCCATTTACACCAGGATTTGTAGAGCCACATCGGGAGGTTATGCATTGCCAGCCAGAAAAGTGGAAAGCGGAAATAGGGTGTGACCGAAGCTGGAATCTGCAGTAGTCCTTTGTCTTCTCCTTGTGGCTTGAATACCCAGAATGGAGTACGAGGAGCGGTCAGATGCATATATCGGCCAGGAATGAAAGCTGGATTGAGCGAGGAGTTATAAAGATAACCTTGCTGATGGATCATCTCGTCGCTTACTGGGAACATACGAGGCTGACGATAGCCGCTGATTGTGAAATCAGGGTATCCCAGGTTATGCATCACCGCCTCCACGCGTTGCTTAGAATGAATTACATCATCTGCTTGTGGATGCCAGTGGTCACAGCCGTGTGCTGCAACTTCATGGCCTTCGCTGATGATACGCTGCATGACTTCTGGAGCCTGTTCTGCAAAATTAGCTGTGCAGAAGAACGTCGCATGTACGCCTTCTTCCTTCAAGACATCCAGGATGCGGCAGGTGCCGAACTTTGAGACTTGCATACCTTCCTTGAGGGTGTCGTAGTCAACACCATGCTCTCTTGGAACGTCAAACTCCTCTGTATCAAAACTCAGTAGTATCATAATTCTTCGTTATTAGTTCGTAGCAGGTCTTTCCCCAGATCAGTATGACAGGGAGAGCCTTAAGCGCGTATGGCTGGATAATCTCTTTTCTAATATATGCGGGGAAGAGATCGCTTGGCGACAGAGAGGTCAGGACGAACGCAAAGACCATCAGTGCTACATCCCACTTGCTACGCTTCCATGGCGAGAGGCAATACCAGATAGCGCAGCCTGCTAGCGCGATGATATAGCTGCTTGACTCTGTGCCAGTAGAGAATAGACAGACAAACATCAGTACAGCAGCTAAGACGGTGTGTCGGAAACAAGGGTTCTTCCATTGACCGACTCTGAAATAGCCGATGGCCATAGTCGCCGTTCCTGCAAGAAGAAGATAGAGGTCGCTGTAGTTATTGATCCACCAGTCACTGTTTGTTAGTCCGTAACCTACCTTTCTGACAAATCCGAGCAAAGAGACGTTCTGCATGTGAGAGAGCAGGTTCTCATCATTCTTTTCGCTCAGCGAGAGGAACCATTCGTTATATTGCGACAACTGATAGTCCATAGAGGAGATTAGCATCGGCAGACAGAAGAGTACCAAGCTCCATCCGACCAGCGAGAGCAGGTAGCGCGTCTTATGCTTTGAGAAGAAGAAGAAAGCAAGGCCTACGATGCCATAAAGCTTGACCAAGGTGCCAATGACGATGAAGAGCGTAGCATACTCATCCCGTTCTTTTTCGACAAAATAGAAACTCAATAGGATGATGGCAGCAATGGCCACATTGAACTGCTGCATGAATAGAGCTGTGAGCAGTTCGTGTGCACAGAACCAGATGATAAATGGCATGACAAGTACCATCATCCCGTTTGCTCGGCTTGAGATTGATGTATTGGCCTTCTGTGGCACTGTGCTGCAATATTTCTTGACAGCCCAATAAAGTAGTACGGCCAGGAGTGTACACCATAATAGGAGTCCAAGCCACGTAGGAAGAACCGCGAATGGTGCAATGATCAAAGAGAAGAATGGTCCGTAGTGATTGGTGTCCCAGAATCCACCATCGGTGCTAGGAGCGTAGAGCGACAATCCGTCTCTAGTGTTGTAGAAAACATAACGGAAGATGTCATAGTTGTTGTGTCTGGTTGACGACATCTTGGTCAGTGCCGAGATCATACCGATCAGCACCCAGAGGCCGCACATGACCCTGCTGTCGCAGCACCACTTAATTATTTTCTGCTTCATCTGCTGGTTGTAATAATTCGTCAGCAATGTTATAGAGCGGACGTTGTTTAACTTCAATATAAATCTTTCCGATGTAGGTGCCAACTACACCAATGGCCAGTGTGACGACGCTGCCGATAAACCACATCGACATCATGATAGAGGCCCATCCTGCTGTATAATGATTTGTGACAAGAGAAATGATCACGTAGCAGAACATGCCGATGGCGATGAGCATCATCAGGAGCCCGACGGTAATAATCAGTTCGATAGGCTTGGTCGAGAATGACGTGATGCCGTCGCTTGCCAGACGTAGCATCTTCTGCAACGTATATTTTGACTGACCTGCCAGGCGAGGAGAGATGATATCGTCGACTGTGGCTGTCTGGAATCCGATCATCGGAATCATGCCACGTAGATAGAGGTTGCGCTCTGGATACTCAGACAACGCGTCGAGAGCTCTCTTTGACATGAAGCGGAAATCAGCGTGATTGTATACACTCTTCACACCCATCTTCTCCTGTATGCGATAGAACATCTGTGCAGTCATCTTCTTGAGCCAAGGATCTGCCTCTCGGCTGACCTTGACGCCATAGATGATGTCGTTGCCTTGAGCATGTAGATCCACCATCTTCTTTATTGCCTGGATATCGTCCTGAAGATCTGCGTCGATTGTCACAGCAGCATCGGCTATCAGTCTGGCTCGCATCATACCTGCCATGATGGCATTTTGATGGCCAACGTTGGCTGCAAGATTGAGGCCACAAATGAACGGATTGGAGCTGTGAAGTCGCTGGATGATTGGCCAGGTCTTGTCCTTACTGCCATCGTTGACATAGAGGACAAAACTATTTGGTAGGATCTTTTTTTCTTCGATGAGATCGCTGAGCAGCTTGGTGAGCCTGGCTGCAGACTCATCAAGAACGGCTTCCTCGTTATAGCATGGGGATACTATTGCAAGTCTTATCATATATTGGAGGGGTTTAACTTTTCTTTTTATAAACGAAGTGTAGCATCAGGAAATTGACAGGTACGGCTGATCCCATTGCCAGGATGGCGGCCCATTCCTTCGGTATGCCCAACCAGAGGTACAGGTTGAGGAATCCCAGCTGAATGAAGAAGTTCACGAGGTGCGAACTGCCAAAGCCGACCAGTCGTTTCCACGACGGACGCGAATGAAAGGTCCAGTAGCTGGTGATGACAAAGTTGCAGCAGAATGAAACAAAATAGCTGACTGCGTAAGCTACATTGGTTTTCATGTTCTGAGCGTCACCATCTGCATCCATCAGTTTCAGTAGCACCCAATATACAGCATACTGTATGGCTACGGCGAGACATCCGTTGATGCAGAAGCGGATGAACTGTCCACGCTTGCTATCAGACGAGAGATTCATACAACTTCATGAGTTTTTGTGGTTGTAACTCGGGTGCAAAGGATGTACGTGCATACTGCTCCATCTTGTCTGCTATGAGGCGATGATAACCGTCATCCGTATAAAGACGATCAATGTATTGTGCTATCTGTTCTGCAGCATCGCTGTCATGTGGATTGACGAGGCAAGCGTCTGGTCCTGCAGCCTCAGGCAACGAGCTGAGAGTAGATGTGATGACTGGTGTATGCTGCAGCGCCGCTTCTACAACTGGCAGGCCAAAGCCTTCATAGAAAGAAGGGTAGACCATGACACGAGCGTGTCGGTAGAGTCGTTGAAGGCTCTCGTCGCTGTTGACGTTGCCTAAGATCCTGACGTCATTCTCCAGACCTTTGCTATGGATGAACTCTTCGCATTTACGACGGTATTCGTGTCCGTTGCCGACGACGATCAGCATAGGACGCTGTTCGTGTGGCATCAAGGCTAAGGCTTGCAGAACTCCTAGAAGGTTCTTGCGGGCGTTGATACTGCCAACATACAAAAGATAGTCCTTGGGGAGCGTGTTGCCATTGATTACAATCTCCTCTGTGTCATCTGTTAGTGGTAGGTAGAAGTTCTTTGCTACCGGCTGGCAGATCACTTCGATACGGCTCTCGTCCACACCATAGATGTTAATAATGTCGCGCTTGGTTGACTCCGAGATGGCGATGACCTTGTCTGCACGTCGGCAGGATGAGCCGTACTTCAAGTCGTAGATCTTACGGTCGAGGAAGTGGTACATCTCTGGGAATGTATGCCAGCAGATATCGTGCATTGTCACTATGGAAACAGGCCTTTTCTGTCTGCTATGATGGTCGATTGAAGAGCGGTGGTGCAGGTCGAAAGGCAACTCGTTGCTGAGTCCGTGGAAGATGTCGCATCCGTCAGCTGCGGCTTTCTTGCCTAGGCTGAAAGTGCGGCTGAAGCTCTTCTCGTCGTACAGCAGATAATCATGCTGGGGGAACTGCGTCTGCAATCCACCCACCAGGGTCCTGCTGTAGTTGCCTAAACCGGTATGATTGTGATAATATCTTTTTGCGTCAAAACCTATCTTCATGACTCTGTTGCTGTTTTTAGTCTTACACGATTATTGCACTTCGTGATAGGGCAGGTCCATCTGCTGCTCCTTGGCCCATTGCAGACATGGCTTTCCTTCGGGAAATTCTCTGTCACAGAAACGGGTATTCTTGATTTCTGTCCATCGTTTCTCTTCAAAGAGTTTCTCCACATAGTTCCTGCGAGTACGCTTCCAGCGTCGATGTGACCAGAGCCAGTAGCTTGGCTGCTCGCAGATATTCTCCTGCAGTCGCTTATAGTACTCTTCGGTCAGCCAGAATTCAGGTTTCTGTTTAGGAGTATCGGTCATCAGCTCGAATGTGGCCTCATAATATCCACGACGGACACGGTGCATGTGCACATAGTAGCAGTCGAAGTCCATCTTTGTGGCAATACGCTCTGCTCCGGTCATGGTAGGAGTATCCTTGCCGAAGAATGGCAGCCAGTAGTTCATGCTTTCCCAGAGCGGAACCTGGTCGGATATAAACCCGACGATGACAGGGCCGTCCTGACGGAACTTGGTGATGTGACGGATGCTTTGCGCCATCGTGATGTTGGTCGAACCCATGCGTTCGCGCTCATAACCGACGAGGCGATCCATGACAGGATTCTCAAGCGGATGATAGAGCTGCAGAGATCTGATCCTGTCATTGCCAATCCAGAGTGGGAAGGTCGATACCCATTCCCAATTACAGTTATGACCGAGGAATAGCGCGATGGAGCGTCCTTTGTCGACCGACTCACTGATGCGATCCAGACCTTTCATGACCATGCGCTGCTTCATCTCTTTCTTTGTGATGGAGAAGAACTTGACGGCCTCGACCATCAAATCGCAGAAATACTGGTAGAAGCCTTTCTCGATGGCGATGATCTCTTTCTGGCTCTTGTCAGGGAAACACTCTACCAGATTCTGTCTGACGACCTTGCGGCGATATCCAACAAGATAATAGATCACGAAATAAATGAGGGTAGAGAAGAAGTAGTGGATGGGCATAGGTAATATGCTCACAACCCACCATATTCCGAACCCGATATAATAGAGTATGTCCTGTATCTTCTTTTTCATTCGCTATTATTTTAGGAATCTGTTCAGATTGAGTACCGCTTTATTAAATGCTTTTGCATTGATTTGATACCCTGAGACGAGATTCATGTGATTGTCGTAGACATTCAGACTTCCTTCTGCGGTCTTTTCAAGGATAGAGTCTCCTTCGATGATAAAGCCATAGTTCAAATCCGATCCGACAATGTGCCATGAGCGTGACTGCGTGTCGGTCAACGGATATCCCATGCTATAGTCGCTGGTAGGATTGTTGACACCCATAGCCAGTTGCATGAGCGTAGGCGATACGTCATAGTGGGTGGTACGATGCGTGTAGATGCCGGCTTCTCGATTTGGAACATGCAGAATCAGCGGAACCTGTATCTGCGCCAGCGAGAAGTTGCCATTGTGTCCCCAATAGTTCTTCTTGTTCTCATTGAATTCCTGCGAGTGATCGCCAGAGACAATGACAATCGTATTGTCCGAGAGTCCGCTTTGTTCCAGAGCGTCATAGACACGTCCTAGCAGGAGGTCCGTCTCGTAACAGGTGTTGCGATAAAGGTTCCAGAATGGAGTAGGATCAATGTCGTTGTTCAGCTTCGTATAATCCGCATATTTCCATGAAGGAGTGAAGGTCGTAGTCTTCTCCTCAGGCAGCTGATAGCTGTGTGGCAGGTCATAGAAGAGGAAGGAGATGAAAGGCTCGTGGAGTCGCTGCTCCTGACAGAAGTCGGAGATGAAGTCTTCGGTCACCTGCGTGTCTCGTTCCAAAGTGCTGTTGCCAGGAGTGTCGATGCGTATATCGCCTTCCTTGCCAAAGATGACACGTCCGAAAGGTGGGTCCATCTGAGACGCTGATGGGTAGTTGTAGAACTTGTAGCCTTTCTGTCGCGCCATGTCGAGGAGGACAGGGGCGATGTGTCCACTCTCTGCCATATCCCAATAATAAGACGATACGCCATACCAGAATCCGAAAACCGAGCTCTTGGTACCGTTAGAGCAACTGACATGGTTCTGGAACCAGCTGTTGTCCATCGCATACCGATAGGTGTTTGGCATACACTCCTCGGTCAATGCACGACTATTCCATGAGTCGACGAGGATGATGACGATGTTTGGACAGACGCTATCGGTTTGCGTTGTCTCAAGCGGATGCAGCGGATAAACCATATTGGTGTTTCCTGTGCTGAGATCCGTGTTAACATGAGTCGGTGGATCAAGATGGAGCGTCTCGGTCAGAAAGCGATACGAGGTCGTCGGAAAATAATAGGGGAGGACTTTGCCGCTCATTACTACCGACTGCTTCTCATAGAATGATGCAAAGATATGATATACATGAGCAAAAACAGTGCAGAGGAGAATAACGCTCAGCGAGGTGCTAACTACCTTCTTGCCTGCAAATAATGCGATATGTGAAGCTCTACAGGTGCAGAACCACCAGCATCCTGCAAAGAGAGTCCCGATCAGCAGCAGCAAAAAGACAACTTTAAGATAGAGTATGAGGTCAAAGTTGAAGATTTCGCTGGCTGCAGGACCTGTAATCATGTTGAGTACAAATCCGTTGATATGGAAACGATATAGCTGGTATACTTGCCCGTTGATCACAAGTACAAGACAGATCAATGAAGCAAGAATACAACTGATGGCGGTTCCAACCTTAGGCGTTCGTATCAGAATGAAAAGGCAATGCAGTACAAACGGAATCAGTGCAATACAAGCTGCATGTGATATGCAGGAAGTCACATAGAAGATCCAGCCGCCGAAATCCATCAATGTGAGGACTTGGCTGCTTAAGAGATAAATCAAAAACTGTATTGCATAGATCAGCGTGGCTGATAAATAGCAATAGAAAGCTTGTTTTATTTCTTGGATCATCCTGTATGATTACTTAATTTTATCAAATCCTTCGCCAAATACACCGTGACAGAACTGCTGGCTCACCATGGCGTTAGGATCGATGCTCTTGATAAGGTTGAAGACATACTGACTCTCATACTTTCGGCAGAGGACCATCACCACCTTGACGTCCTGCTTCGAGTACCAGCCTTGTCCGTTGAGGATGGTCACGCCTCGATGCATCTGATGATTGATGGCGTCAGCAATGATCTCGTGGCGTTTTGAGATGATCAGGAACTGTACCGTCTGTCGGTTACCATTGAGCACATAATCCATCGTGATGCTGGCAATAAGCGTATAGACGATACCATAGACGATGATCTCGAAAGAGTGGAACAGCAGATACGAGCTCGAGATGATACAGATATCCACCAGCTGCATGGCACGTCCCATACTCATGTTCGAATACTTGTTGATCAATGCCACCATGATATCGGTGCCGCCTGTCGATCCGTTATGTGTAAAGACCAGTGCCAGTCCTGCACCTCCCAACATGGCTCCAATAAGCACGTGCATGAACTTGTCTTCGCCAGGGGTGATCAGTGCATACTCCGCAAAGATCGGCTGGAAAAGTCCGATGAAGAGTGAGAGCAAAGAAACACCGATGAGGGTGCGGATAACAAAAATCTTGGACAATGCACGGAAAGCGAGCAACAGAAGTCCGATGTTAAGCACCCAGATCGTGATAGCTGGCGATATCTTCATCGCATAAAAAAGCAGGGACGAAATACCGGCCACGCCACCCTGTACCAACTGCTCTGGCAGAATAAATGCATCGTATCCTATCGCATAGAGTGCGATGCCGCAAGTAATAAAGAAGTAGTCCTTCAGCATCTGCTTCTGACTACGGGCTTCAATGAGCTTTGATAATTGGCTCTTCATAAAATTTTATCTAATAGTCACCTGTGTCGCACCGAATCCATACTGCTGGAACGAAGCGTCCTGCCAGTCGCACTTGGCGTATCTGAGTTTGAGTTCGTCAATAATAGCCTTGCGTAGTACACCCTCACCTTTGCCGTGGATGAAGACAATCTTCTGGCCTTTGGCATTCTTATACGACTGCATCGTCTGTCGGAAGATTCCCATCTGATGCTCCAGCATGGCCGCGTTGTTCATGCCAGCAGAGGTCTCAAGGAGCGCGTTGATATGGAGATCCACCTCGATGATACCGTTGCGAAGCACCTCATGTGGATTGCTCTTGATTGTGTTGGCTATACCTTTCTTGACTTGTTCTTTGGTTCCGAACTGAGCGCGAAGCAGTGCGAGTTTCAGGTCGCTCATCTCAGCTTTGAGTGCGTGAATCTCTTCTTTGAGCTGACGGTTCTCCTCCTTCAGCTTGTCCACCTCGGTCATCGCCTGACGAGCTGCCATCTGTGCACGAGTCAAAGGAGCCTGATGCACGGGAGCATGACCCGCCTGACGCTGGTCTTCCTCCTCGCTGACCACAACACACTGTGAGGCGATGGTCGGAATTTCGAATCCGTCCTCGTCTTCTACCAGCACGAGTCCTTTGCTGTCGAAACCTTTCACGATGCCGCCTCCTTGAGCGTCAAGGAATCTTACTTTATCTCCGATTTTCATATTCTATTATATTTTTGCGCGTGCAAAGTTATCAAATTTTATCCTTTTCGCAAAATAAATTTTGACAAAAGGATATTTTTAACTACCTTTGCACGCGTATTTTTATTAAAATAGTATGTAAGATGGCAAAAATAGACCCTAGAAATATAGAAATTAAGAACTACGACTACCCATTGCCTGACGAGCGGATTGCCAAATATCCCCTTGCGCAGCGCGATCAGTCGAAGCTCCTCGTGTGGCATCCTGCCTCGTCTGATGGAGTAGGAGAGGGGACCATCGACGAGCATCATTTCTTCGAGTTGCCCGACCAGATTCCTGCTGGTTCGATGATTGTGTTCAATAACACACGCGTCATCCAGGCTCGTCTGCATTTCCGCAAGCCGACAGGAGGTATTGTCGAAGTCTTCTGTCTCGAACCTGAAGCTCCGAAAGACTATCAGCAGAACTTTGCTTCGGAAAAGGAGTGTATCTGGACGTGTCTCGTCGGCAACAGTAAGAAGTGGAAGGAAGGTAGCCTCTCTATCTCCGTCGAGCTCAAGGACGGTCGCAAGACTACATTTTATTGCGAGCGAGCAGGAGAACTCGGACCAAGCCAGAAGATCCGTTTCTACTGGGATACCGAGGACGGTCAGCCAATCTCTTTCGCTCAGTTGCTCGATGCAATGGGTGAGCTCCCTATTCCTCCATACCTCAATCGCGACACAGAAGAGAAAGACAAAGAGACCTACCAGACCGTCTACTCGAAGATCAAAGGTAGCGTCGCAGCCCCTACCGCAGGCCTTCACTATACTCCAGAAGTCCTCGATAAACTCCAGCAGAAAGGTTGCTCCCTGCAATACCTTACCCTTCACGTCGGAGCAGGAACCTTCAAACCCGTCAAGAGCGAGACCATCGAAGGCCACGACATGCACACAGAATTCATAAGTGTCCCTAAGCAAGTCATCGAGAATATTTACGAATTCAAATCCCGTCAACAGGAGGTAATCACTCCCCTCCCTCGACGGGAGGGGCGGGGGGTGGGTTTATTGATCGCCACCGGCACCACCAGCGTTCGCACCCTGGAGAGCCTATATTATATAGGAGAGAAACTCGCAGCCATCCGCTCTGCTCAAGGAGAAGGCTGGTCCGCCACCGTTCATCCCGAGGATCTCATCGTCCATCAGTGGGAACCCTATGACCAGGAGCACACCATGTCCCTGACCGATTCACTCCGCCAGATTCTCGACTATCTTGAAGCATCTCAGCAGGATACGCTCGTCACCGCTACCCAGATCCTTATCGCTCCTGGCTTCCAGTATCGTCTCATCGATGCCATCGTTACCAATTTCCACATGCCACAGAGCACCTTGCTCTTGTTAGTCAGTGCATTGGTCGATGGTGATAGCTTGATAGGAGAGAACTGGCATCGTATCTATCGCTATGCACTCGACCATGGATTCAGATTCCTGAGTTATGGCGATTCGAGCATCCTTTTCAGACACTGATTTGACTTATTCTTTTGAGAAATAGTAAAGTCTATTTGACAAACGTCCGTCAAATAGACTTTTTTTGTGACTATTTTATCTCAAAATGTGCAAATTATTTATATTTATAGTATCTTTGCGCTGTCTTAAGGACGAAAATTAGTGTTTTAACCCATTTTATATAAACAATCAAAATCATTTTACTAAGATGACAAAAGTAGCTATTAATGGTTTCGGCCGCATTGGTCGTCTCGCATTCCGTCAGATGTTTGAGGCTGAGGGTTATGAGGTAGTTGCAATCAACGACCTTACTTCTCCAGCAATGCTCGCTCACCTTCTCAAGTATGATACCGCTCAGGGTGGTTTCGCTGGCAAGTTCGGTGAGGGCAAGCACACTGTAGAGTCAACTGAGAACTCTATCATCGTTGACGGTAAGGAGATTAAGATCTCTGCTGAGAAGGACGCTGCTAACTGCCCATGGGCTGCTAACGACGTAGACGTAGTTCTCGAGTGCACCGGTTTCTATACTTCAAAGGAGAAGGCTTCTGCTCACCTCGCTGCTGGTGCTAAGAAGGTTGTTATCTCTGCTCCTGCTGGTAAGGACCTCCCAACCATCGTTTACAACGTTAACCACACCACCCTCACCGCTGAGGATAAGGTTATCTCTGCTGCATCTTGTACTACCAACTGCCTCGCTCCAATGGCTAAGGCTCTTAACGAGTACGCTCCAATCGCTTCTGGTATCATGTCAACCATCCACGCTTACACTGGCGATCAGATGATCCTTGACGGCCCACAGCGTAAGGGTGACCTCCGTCGTTCACGCGCAGGTGCTCAGAACATCGTTCCTAACTCAACTGGTGCTGCTAAGGCTATCGGCCTCGTTATCCCAGAGCTCAACGGTAAGCTCATCGGTTCAGCTCAGCGTATCCCAACCCCAACTGGTTCTACCACTATCCTCGTTGCTGTAGTTAAGGGTCAGAACGTAACTAAGGAGGGTATCAACGCTGCTATGAAGGCTGCTGTTACCGAGTCTTACGGTTACACTGAGGATGAGATCGTTTCTAGCGATATCAGCGGTATGAAGTTCGGTTCACTCTTCGACGCTACCCAGACCATGGTTAGCAAGATCGACGAGGATACCTATCAGGTACAGGTTGTTTCTTGGTACGACAACGAGAACTCATACACCTCACAGATGGTTCGCACTATCAAGTA
>JAZUDJ010000113.1:0-9526 GCA_045639585.1 Bacteroidales bacterium | reverse complement strand
CCTGCGCGACGCAAAGAAGAATGGCGTGAAGTTCGGCATCTGGATTGAGCCAGAGATGTCAAACACCGTCTCAGAGCTCTACGAGGCGCATCCGGATTGGATTCTCAAGGCTCCAGGTCGCGAACCTGTCCTCGGTCGTGGCGGGACACAGGTCGTCCTCGATATGGCCAATCCTAAGGTGCAAGACTTCGTCTTCGGCATCGTCGATGACCTCCTCAGCAAGTATCCTGAGATTGCCTACATCAAGTGGGACGCTAACGCTCCTGTCATGAATCACGGTTCGCAGTACCTGCCTAAGGAAGATCAGTCACATCTTTATATTAAGTTCCACGAAGGCCTCATCAAGACCTGCGAGCGTATCCGCGCCAAGTATCCTGATGTCATCATCCAGGATTGCGCCTCAGGTGGTGGCCGTGCCAACTATGGCCTCCTGCCTTACTTCGATGAGTTCTGGGTATCAGACAATACCGACGCTCTGCAGCGTGTCCGCATGCAGTGGGGAACCTCGTATTTCTTCCCTGCCATCGCCATGGCTTCGCACATCTCGGCCGTACCTAACCACGCTGTGTTCCGCACCACCTCGCTCAAGCTCCGCTGCGACGTAGCAATGTCTGGCCGCCTCGGCATGGAGATCCAGCCAAAGAACATGACCGACGAGGAGAAGGCTCTCTGCCGTCAGGCCATCACCGACTATAAGAAGGTTCGTCCAGTCATCCAGTTCGGTGACCTCTACCGCCTCCACTCTCCATATAAGGGCGACAACCTCGCCTCAGAGATGTACGTCTCTGCCGACAAGACCCAAGCCGTCTTCTTCTGGTGGAAGCTCGAGACCTTCAAGAACCAGCACCTCCCACGCGTCAAAATGGCCGGCCTCGATCCTGCCAAGTACTACACCATCCATGAGCTCAACCGCATCGACAACGAGCCTCTCCCTATCGAAGGCAAGACCTACAGCGGCGCCTACCTCATGCAGAATGGCGTAGAGTTCCCATACACCCACATCGTCGACTACAACAAGCAGAACGACTGGGCCAGCCGCGTGCTGCAGCTGGTGGAGGAATAAAAACAGCGATAAAATCAACATCTGGTACCAGATGTCAATATCATTGATGAAGGAAGGGATTGCACGGATTCGCGCAATCCCTTCTTGCATGACGCCATCCTCTACACTGTACGGTGTAAGGGATGCCAAGGTCGTTGGACTTAACACTACGTCCGTAGTGTTAGATTCATTGGTCGTGAAAGCTGACATTACGTACGCGATGTCAGTATTTTTGATGCATTCCCCCTCGCTTTCACTTTCACTTTCAAATTCATCGCTCCTTTCCCCTATTATTTCCTCCGAATCGTGGCTACAGCTACGTAGAACGAGGGTTGGGGATTTAAAACTCTTAATATAATACTTAATAATAATATAATAATTGATGAGAAGGAGAGCAAAAGTGGCAAGAAGAATAGGGAAAAAGACTTCCGATGCACCAGAAAAGATGCGAGCAATTTGAAAGCGCCTCCAAGCAATTGCTGTCGAGTCTCAAGCCATAACACCAGAAAAGCGCGCGCAATTTGAAAGTGAAAGTGAAAGTAACAAAAATCAGCCACTACCTAATTATATAGATAGTGGCTGAAGATGTTATGTTTCGGCGAAATCACAAGGACTGACCCCGTGATTTTTATCTTCCATTCAAAAACAATTAATTATTCACATGGAATGTAATAGTGAGCGTTGGCGCCGACGTAATATTAGAGTTCCAAGTCCCAATGAAGATTCCATTTGTTTTTGCTTGCAGCAACCAATCATCACTGACATCTACACTTGTAGATGATTTACCAACTTGACTAGCCCAATGTGCTCCATTACAAAAACCTTCTCCACAATTTACTGACATTGTAAGGGTTGCTGTTGTTCCGGCAGGAATAACATAATCGCCTATCATGTATTTATAAACTGCAGATGGAGAGTATTCAAATGACTCTGTTGCAGTTGCTCCTTGTAGAGTTATTTCCATTCCATTAGTAACAGGTGTAGCTTCTGACTCTTCTGGAGTTACAGGAGTAGTTGTACCCGAACCTCCATTTCCACTATCGCCTTCTGCTGGCTCAGAAACCTCAACCTCGAAATTTCCTGAAGCACAATAGGCAGGGTTAGGATCTGCCATATACCATTCTGTATTAGAAGACTTGTTGCCTACCCAAGCAGCAAAGCCAGAATATGCATCGTCAATATGCTGCAATTCAGCTGGCCAGCAGAAAGTACGCTTGACGGTTGCACCAGAAGTGGTCGTATAGTTCCACGATGCTGGCAGACAGATAACCTCAGGTGCAGTACCTGTGTTTTCTAAGCTATAAGCAATGACGGTGCTGTTCTCAATGCCCTCTTCGCCGTCATTTCCTTCTGGCACGACATGAAGAGTAATGCCACCTTGTGCATCGGCAGCACCCAATGTTGTCATAGAGAATGAAGCATCCTGCGCGTCTGTGAGAGTAATCTCAACTGGGGTACCATCATTACGGCTACTTGCATTAATTGGAGAGTAGCTACCAGAAGCAGCAGCACTTGCACCGAGCAACTGATGAATCTCACCTGCACCGACATTACTGCCATTAAACTTCACATAAGAAGCCAAAGTACCACCTGCTGCCATAGGAGTAATGATAAGCTTGTTGGTACCAGTAGCATGAGCGACCTTCAAAACGATGTCATTATAATCCCAGTCAAAGCTGTTACCAAGGTCCTCATATACAAGCATCCAATCCTGAGCTTCAGGTTCTGGGTCTGGCTCTGGATCGATATCTGGAATCTCTTCCTGGAAATCACCTACCGCAAAGAAAAGAAGGTCATTCAAGTCAGAACCGCCATCATCAGTTGGACTATCTGGCCAGTCTTCTAATCCTAAGAACGTCACATCTCCCATCTTAAAGGTTGCTGCAGCAGGATAATTCTGATTATCGTATTCTGTTCCATGGTCCCAATTTGCAGCAGGAATATTCATTGCCTGAATAGAGAACCATACTTTATCTGTTTGCCAACGTCCAGTTCCGGCTTGATTATTATTCTGGACTACAGCAAAACCGATATGAACATTTTGTGGGAATGTAAAGGAAGGTGTAGCATCACCATTCGCTCCAAAATAAACCAAGTCAAACGTCGTTCCTTGCACAAGCGTGTTATCCGCACCTCCCCAGATATTACCAGAACCTGTGACAGCAGTATAGCTAGTACCATTATTAGAACTTTGTCGTACTAATTCATTGTTTCCTGTTGCATCTGGAATCAAACTATAAAGTTTAACATTCTCTGGTGTTGGATAATCATTACCTGTATAGTAGAAATAACATAACTGGTTAGTATAAGTAGAGGTCTGTCGATAATTAAGCGTAACAGAAACAGGACCATCTGAAGCCATAGTAAACTTAACATCATTTGCGAGTTTACCAGTCTTCACCCAATCGCGCCAGTTGTTTTTGCCTTCTTTGAATACACCATCTTGATCATCTCCATTAGCATCCTTGTATGTATCAAGAACTTTACGGAAGTCTCCAAGACGCCAAGGAGTAGAGCGAGAACTACTTACATTATTCAAACTATACATCAACACTTCTTTGGTTACAGGGATTGAAGCACCCCAACCACCATTAGCGGTTTCATCCCAAACGTTTCCATAATACACATGGAGTGTAGCGGGATCTGAAAGCGAAACTGTAGTATTGCAAGTTCCACTCGCACGTGTCTCTACCTCATCAGAATTAATATTCAGCACGCCATCAACTACTGGATAATATCCATTAATAATTGCGCCTCGCTTGCTTACAGCCTGCACAAAAACTTCAGATGTACCCTCAATCAAATCAATTTTGAATGATGAAACCTTATCTGCAGGAAGATCAGCAATAAGCTTTGCACCATTAACCAATGGGTTAAGAGTGTAAATTTTTACCTGAGCTACCTCATCGAGATTGACATTGGCAGTAGCACGAGTAGCGAGATTGAAATCCTGAGTAGGATCAATCTTACCAAAGGCCTTCTCGAAATTCTGGGTATACTCTACCTCTTTGATCTTAATCTCAGAAAAACCGCCATCATAGTCCTGACAAGAAGCCAGAGCAATAGCAGAAAGGCAGACAAAAAGTCCGCGGTGTGTAGAATGAATCATTTTATTTACTGGATATGAAATTAATAAATTCGTGTGTAAATCGAGTGTGTAAATCGATGCAAAGGTAGTATTTTTTTGTATTTGGTGCAAGAAAATAGCAAAAAAAATAATCAATTAGGGCTAATTTTTGTTGAAAAAAGCTATTATTATATATTACTAAGTCAATTTTATATATAAGAGAAAAAAAATAGGAGGCAAGACCATGGGTCTCGTCTCCATTCAGGGTTTGATCAAAAAACCGTTTGTTGATTACTCAGCAACAGCCTCTGCAGCAGCAGCGCAGCAAGAATCAGCAGCCTGGCAGCAAGAGTCGCCACAGCAAGAGTCAGCCTGGCAGCAAGCAGCCTCAACTACCTCCTCAACAACTGCCTCAGCCTCAGCTGGAGCCTCAGCCTTGTTACCACCACATGATGCGAAGCAAACTGCAACCATAACACCTGCGAAAAGAACCAAATTCTTCATTGTAATAAAAATTAAATTGTTTATAAATTTTACCTTAAATTCCAATAACCTGATCTGGCGGTATTGGCCGCCTTTATACTTAGGGGGAAAGAAAAATCTTTCTTTTGATGCTGCAAAGTTACATTGTTTTTCAGTTGTGTATTCATAATTAAAAAATATTTTTCAAAAAAGGATTGAAAAACATGCATTTTAGATGCGATTGCTATGTGTAGATTTAAAAATTAATGTTTTAAAACAATAGATTACGCAAAAATGCACAAAAATGTCAATAAGTGTTAAGATACCATGAGGATATGTGAATAAATGCACAAACAATAAACCGGAGCGTAAAACGTTATTATAGAAATTACGAATTACTAACTACGGATTACGGATGCAAAACAAGATACGTTTGCTGCTGACTACGCTGGTGATGCTGCTGTCTCTGACAAGTTCCGCATGGGCGCAGAAGCAGAAAATCAGGAACCTACCCTATTATGATCAGCGCCTGCTGCATTGGGGATTCTGTCTGGGTGCGGACATGACAGATATGATCATCACCCACTCAGGAAATGCCGGAGGAGAGGGCTGGTGGGCGACTTGTCCGGACGTCAATCCGGCATTCATGGTGGGACTGATGGGCGATGTGGCCATCACGGAGCACCTGAACCTGAGGGTCTCGCCGAGTATCCACTTCCAGGAGCGCAAGGTCAGCTTCCGCCGCGAGGTGGATGGCAGGGAGGAGACGTTGAACCAGCAGCTGAAGAGCAACTACATCGAGCTGCCTATCAGCCTGAAGGTCAGCACGCGCCGCATCAACAACTACCGTCCGTATCTGGTAGCCGGCATGCAGGGAGCCTTCGACCTGGTGCACGAAAAAGAGGCGCCGCTCACACTGCAACGCCTCGATTTCGGGATTCACATCGGCATAGGATGTGACTTGTATCTGCCTTTCTTCAAGCTGGCACCAGAGCTGCGCTTCAACCTGGGGCTCATAGACATGATCGACCATGAGCGCAAGGGACTGAAGGACCAGTCGCTGATGCCGTATACGAAGGCTATTTCTTCTGCTCGGAATTCTGGGATGTCTCTGATTTTTTGGTTTGAGTAACCTCCTGAATCTCGTATCCAATCTTCTTAAAGCCGGCCTTGTAAGACTCAAGGTTGGCTTTTTCTGCGTCGTAAGTGATGGTAATCTCCTGGGTCTTGAGGTTGGTCTCAATCTTGGTGGTACCCTTGACGAAGCGGATGTTGGTCTTGATCTTCTTCTCGCAGTTCTGACAGGTCATCTTAGGTGTCGGAGTGACTACGAGGGTCTTGATGTCCTTGGCATAGAGGCTCAAGGAAAGGAGCGCGATGCTGGTGAGAGTAATAAACTTTTTCATATTATAAGAAATGTTTTGTTGGCTGACCGAGGATAGCTGAGAGGAGGTTGTTGGCCGCGCTGGATGCTCCGATGCGATAGAGATCCTTGGTGAGCCACTCCTCGCCGAGGACGGCTTTGACGATAGAGTAATACTTGACGGCGTCTTCTGGGGTGCGGACACCGCCAGCTACCTTGAAGCCGACCTTGTTGCCGGTGAGGTCATAGTACTGCTTGATCATCTTGCACATGACGAGTGCAGCTTCTGGGGTGGCAGCTACGTCGATCTTGCCGGTAGAAGTCTTGATAAAGTCGGCACCTGAGTACATGGCGAGGACAGAAGCCTTGGCGATGAGCGAGGCCTTCTTCAGCGCACCTGTCTCAAGGATGACCTTGAAGATAGCATCACGAGAAGCAGCCTTGCACTCCTCGATGGTGTCGCACATCTCCTCGTACTGGCCAGCGAGCATCTGGCCGACGTTGATGACAATGTCCACCTCGTCTGCGCCAGCGGCAACGGCAAGGGAGCACTCGGCAATCTTGATCTCGTCGAAAGTCTGGCTGCTTGGGAAGCCGGCGGCAACGACGGTAGTGTGCACCTCGGTAACGTCAAGGTTGGTACTGACTACCTCTGCGAAGTTAGGATATACGCAGATCGAAGCCACGTTGTCGAGGTCAGGATACTGCTCCTCGAAATCGTTGACTCGACGGGTGAAGTCGGTGATTCGCGCCTCATTATCAGTCGGATTGAGGCTGGTAAGGTCAATGCAGCCGAGGCTGAACTTGAGGACTTCAGGGGTATTGTTAGCGTCGAAGTTGTCAGCAATGATCTGCTGCACTTCCTGGGCGATCTCCTCGTCGTTGAGGTTCACGTCGAACTTATTGATAGCGTCTTCGTACTTCATATTTTAAAAAAGTAAAAGGAAAAGGGAAAAATGAAAAATAAGAAAATGTTAATTACTCCTTGTGCTTTGAGTCGATGCAGATGGTGACGGGACCGTCGTTTAGCAGTTCGCACATCATGTCGGCGCCGAACTCACCTGTGCCGACGGGCTTGCCAAGGCCAGCTTCGACCTGACGGATGAACTCCTCGTAGAGTGGCACGGCAATATCATGACCTGCGGCACGGATGTAGCTCGGACGATTGCCCTTGGCCGTAAGTGCATGGAGGGTGAACTGGCTGACGATGAGGATCTCTCCCTGGACGTCGAGCACCGAACGGTTCATGACATGGTTCTCATCGTCGAAGATACGAAGGCCGAGAACCTTGCGAGTCACCCACTGCACATCCTCAATGGTATCTGCCGCCTCGAAACCCACCAGGATGAAAAGTCCGAGACCTATTTTTGACTTAAGCTGGCCCTCGATGGTCACTGACGCATGCTGGGCCCTTTGGATAACTACTCGCATTAATAATTACGAATTACAAATTACTAATTACTGAGTTGCAAAGGTACGAAGAAAGCAACGGATAAGCAAATTTTGGCACTTAAAATGTACAAAAATGAATCTATTTTGCCCATTTGCTATCTTTTTTAGGTAGAAAATGCAAAAAACAGAGAGAAAAATTTGGAAATCCCGACAGAAAACGCTATCTTTGCACCCGCTAAATGATACTTAGCGTACATGGTGCCTGTAGTTCAGTTGGTTAGAGCGTCAGATTGTGGTTCTGAATGTCGTGGGTTCGAGCCCCACCAGGCACCCAACAAAAGTTAACACTTAATAGTTAACAGTAAACAACTAATAGATGGCGCTTTCATCTAGCGGTTAGGATACCGGCCTCTCACGCCGGGTACACGGGTTCGAGTCCCGTAGGCGCTACCAACAACGAATCCCAAGTTGCTATACTTCAGCAACTTGGGATTTCTCTTTTTGTCTATGCTGCGAGATTTGCTCCCCTAAATGCGGTTTTCGAGCATAAAACAGTCAATTTATGGCTTATATTTAGCCTCAAAAGAACGACATTGGAACGGAAAAATTCTTTCAAAAAAATTATCAAATTCCCCCTTTTGTCATTTATGCATTACAGTTTTTTTAATAAACAGCATTAAGGACATCACTACTCTCCATATTAATAAGCTGGCATAACACGTAAAGACAAGCGTAGTTAAAAGGAATAGCATACCACTCGGATCGATATTGAGCAACTGATTCTGATAAAACTTTGCAAGAAAAGTAATGATTGGCGAAAACAATAGAATCGGCAGGGTATTGCGTCCAACCTTTAAGGCGATTTTCCGAATCGTACCTCTAATGTATCGAAGGCATACGACGAGAAAGCAGATGGTCAGGATCACGAAAACGAAACCTAATAGAGAACTTGATAAAGGCGGATTGGAAACGCTGCTGAAAATGACCCATAGAAATGGAAAGATGGCGATGACAGAAGGTCGAAAAGAACGTATCTGGAATCCATAACTCCGAAGAAAAGCCCCTAAAAGGAAATACAAAGCATTGGTTACGGACAACATGCCCAACGTATTACTCATAAAGCACAGCATAAGGAAAACAAGTAACTGATTACCATTTGAGAGCCAAGTTAGCCTGCGAGACAGATACAAAAAAGCGTAGCAGAGTAACAACGTGTGGAGATACCAGTATATGCCAATGGGATGAACCAGCAAGATTTTAGCAATTCCGTAGAAAGACAACCCATTGATATGATCGCTGACAGGTAGTCGTGAAGCTGCAAGAATATAGCAGAATTCCATAATGGCATAAGAGATAACCCAAGGGGAAATGCTTCGCCACAATTTCGGTAATGGCCGTTCGACATTGGCTAAATAGCCAGAAATTATCAGGAAGACAGGTACATGAAATATGCCTACTACAGCATAAATAGCAGCATATTGTTGCTCAATATAGACAATATGAAATGTTACAACTAAAAGAATACAGATACAACGCAGCCAATCGACCTCTTCATAGTCGTTGCTTCTCGGCTTTGCCAGCGCCGCTGCCTTTATACCTGTTGCGTAGTTCATTGAAGTTGTATCTGATGGTGAATTCGATAAAGCGACTGTCGCTATGTGATTGTATTCTGGATTCTATGTAGTTGGCATACATTGTCTCGTCGCGGTTGGTACGAAACAAATCGTGTGCAGCAAGGCGAAGGGAGAGACTGTTGCCGAACAAAGATTGCGTCAACCCAAGGTGCGTGATTACTCGCCCCTTATTAGTTCTGAAATTTTCATGATCTCCGCTACTTGTGTACCTGAAATTGAAATCGGCGGTGAGTCCTTGAAACAAGGTATATTGACCGCTGGCATGTAAGAAGAAAGTCGGTCGGTTCAGCGTAACAATACCCCAAGACATTGGCACATTGAACCATTGCTTGTCCATGCCGGCAGACAAGACAGGCCGAAAATGACCTATCTTAGGGATTGCTTCAAGGAAGACTGATAGCCTATGGATCTTTTCGGCATTCACATAGTTTTGTATGGTAATGCAGCTATGTGAGTCGAAACTATCCACCCATGAAATGCTCTCATTATTTATGTCACAGTACGTGGCTCCTAATGTAAGGAACTTCAACTGACCACGTAATGACAACCGATCCGATTCGGTTGGC
>JAZUDJ010000112.1:0-6364 GCA_045639585.1 Bacteroidales bacterium | reverse complement strand
TTTTCTTCACTGCACGCCAACATGGTTGTTAGCACAGAAGTTGCAGCTAAGAATAAGATACTTTTGTTCATGATTAGGGATGTGTTTTTATTTAAAAAGTTTCCTACACCTTGATGTAAAGAGTAGGGGAAACAAAACAAGTGTACTCATACGAAGTTCTGAAAGCAAGGATTCTATCTCTCTCTGGATGGAATACTCTGCCTTACGATTAGAAGTAATACGAGCCAAGTGTCTGCTCGATGTCATGATGCTCGGTCAGGAAGCTGATGCCCTTGAACATGGTCAGATACTTGAATGCCGCCTCGTAGGAGATCTGCTTGCCTTAAGCCCGATTCTGCGACCGAGCTCAGCCTGAGTAATGTTTCTTTTTTGACGTTCCTCTTTAATGAGTGCTCCGAGACATTTGTTTTCCATATCACATTATATTATTTGTGTGTGCAAAAATAAATAGAATCTTCCAAATTTGTAAAATATAATCATCAAATTTATGCTTTCAGTTTTGACTTTAATGTAGTTTTATTAGTTAGACTTTCCAGATTAGGAAACTTATGAAATATAAATTAAAGCAAAATAAAATAATAAAGCTGGCTTCTCGAAAGAAACCAGCTTCGGTGAAAATTAAACTGCAATTACAGTTAATATCCCGTTGAGGGCTATAGGTTAGCTGAGATTTAAGCCTCAGTGATAGCCTCGTTAGGACAGGTAGCCTCACAAGCACCGCAGTCGATGCAAGCATCAGCGTTGATTGAATAGGTTTCGCCTTCTACGATTGCCTCTACAGGGCACTCACCGATACATGAGCCACAAGCTACACACTTGTCAGCAGCAATTACACGAGCCATAGTAATAATTATTTTAATTGTTAATATTGAAAATTGTCGTTTAATGTGCTGCAAAAATAGTTAATTTGGATGAGATTGCCAAGAAAACACCCTGAAAAAAGCTGTTTTTAGACAAAAATTAACCTAAATGGCGAAAAATATATTATATTTGCGTCGAAAAAAGGTAGATTTTGGTACTCAATAACGGGTATCAGCATGAAAAGGTTTGTAAAATTTTAATCAAAAATGATTAGTTTTTTAATTGCATTGCTAGCGTTAGGGCTTGGCTATAGCTTCTATGGCAAGTACATTAGTAGCATCTTTGCTCCGGAGACAGACAGGAAGACTCCTGCCTATACGCTGAAGGATGGTGTGGATTATATTCCGATGTCAACGTGGAAGGTATACATGATCCAGTTCCTCAACATCGCAGGTCTCGGTCCGATCTTCGGTGCCATCATGGGTGCAAAGTTTGGTACTGCATCTTATCTCTGGATCGTCTTCGGTACGATCTTCGCAGGTGCTGTGCATGACTTTCTCTCTGCGATGATTTCCCTCCGCATGGATGGCGCTTCGTTGCCAGAGATCATCGGCAAGTACCTCGGTAAGCAGGCGCGTATCGTGATGACTATCTTCACCAGCATCCTGATGATTCTCGTTGGTGCTGTGTTTGTGAGTGGTCCGGCAGAGTTGCTTGGTGGTATGACTACCGGCTGGGGTCTTGATTCATACACTTGGATTGCTATTATCTTCTGTTATTATATTATCGCAACACTTTGTCCGGTCGATCAGATCATCGGCCGAATCTATCCACTCTTTGCTTTCTGCCTCTTATTCATGGCAGTTGGCATCATGGGGTATATCTTCATTATGCAGCCTGAATTGCCAGAGTTGTGGGATAGCGCGCACTTCGTTAATAAGGAGTGGGAGGTCAATCCGATCTTCCCGATGATGTTTATCTCGATTGCCTGTGGCGCGATTTCTGGCTTCCATGCTACACAGAGTCCAATGATGGCTCGTTGTATCAAGAATGAGAAACTTGGTCGCCGCTGTTTCTATGGTGCGATGGTTACCGAAGGCGTCGTAGCGCTGATCTGGGCCGCTGCTGCTACCTGTTTCTTCCAGGAGAATGGTGTGGCCAATGCCGAGACTGGCAAGGCCTTCACGGGTGCATACGTGGCTTCGACGGTAAGTAAGGAGTGGCTCGGCGTACTTGGTGGCATCCTTGCTATCCTTGGTATTGCCGTGGCTCCAATCACCTCTGGCGATACCGCTCTCCGCAGTGGCCGACTCATCGTGGCCGACTTCCTCAAGATCGATCAGAAGTCGATGGCCAAGCGTCTCTGGATCGCTGTTCCGATGTTCGTACTGACCGCAGCCGTGCTGATCTGGAGTATCGAGGATAAGAATGGCTTCAACATCCTGTGGCGCTACTTCGCTTGGTGCAATCAGACACTCTCAGTCTTCACCCTCTGGTCGGTGACCGTCTATCTGCTCGTGCAAGGCAAGAACTACCTTGTCACCTTGATTCCTGCCATGTTCATGACCTGTGTCTGCACCAGCTATATCCTGGTGGCACCAGAGGGATTGAGCCTCGACTATACCGTCGGTGTCTCGCTCGGTATCCTTGCTGCGATTGCCTGTGGTGTAATCTTTAATATGTATCGCCTGCGTCGCTCTAAGAGTGGCGAGGAGAAATAACCGAAACGAACTGATTTGACCGACTTACAATATGTACCTGGTGTCGGCCCTAAGAGGGCAGAAGTCCTCGAGGCGGAGTGCAATATACACAGCCTTGAGGACCTCTTGTCGTACTATCCGTACAGGTATGTCGATAAGTCGAAGATCTATCGAATCTGCGACATCAACGGTTCCATGCCGTACATCCTCCTGAAGGGACGGTTCACCACGATGGAGGAGGTCGGAGCTGGTCAGCGTGGCACGGCTCATCGCCTGAACGCGCTCTTCTCTGACGGAACGGGAACGATAGAGTGTGTCTGGTTCAATGGCATCCGCTATGTGCTGGAGAGCGTGCAGAAGGGTAGGGAGTACCTGCTCTTCGGCCAACCGAAGGAGTTTAACCATTCCTTTAGCGTGGCACATCCTGAGCTCGATGTGGTCAAGCCGGACGATGATCCTGACAGCAAGTCTGGTCTCTATGGCATGTACTCTACCACCGAGAAGATGAAGCGTATGGGAATGAATTCCAAGACCATACAGCGCATCGTACTGACGTTCCTGCAGAAGAATCCTGCGCCATTCCCGGAGACACTGCCAGCGTATATCGTGGATGGATTGCAGTTGATGTCGTACAATAAAGCCATCCGTCAGATCCATTTCCCGGCCAATCCGGATAATCTGCGATATGCACAGTATCGACTGAAGTTCGAGGAGCTCTTCTACCTGCAGCTCTACCTGATCCGCTCGTTCAGGATGCGTCATCAGGAGAATGGAGGCTTCCAGTTCCTGCATATCGGTGAGCACTTCAATAGTTTTTATAAGGAGTGCATACCTTTCGAACTGACCAATGCACAGAAGCGAGTGCTGAAGGAGATCCGTGCCTATGTTGGTAGTGGCAAGCAGATGAACCGACTGCTGCAAGGTGATGTAGGTAGCGGCAAGACCATGGTGGCAACGTTGACCATGCTCATGGCGCTCGATAACGACTTCCAGGCTTGTCTGATGGCTCCGACCGAGATTCTGGCTACCCAGCACTATGAGAACCTCTCAGTGCAGCTGGAGCGTGTAGGCATCCGCTGCGCCTTGCTGACGGGTAGCACGACCAAGAAGAAGCGTGACGAGATCCATGCGCAGCTACAGTCGGGAGAGCTACAGATACTCATCGGTACACACGCCTTGATTGAGCCTGACGTGCAGTTCAAGAACCTCGGTATGGTGGTCATCGACGAGCAACATCGCTTCGGCGTAGAGCAGCGAAGCAAGCTGTGGCGCAAGAACAGCCGTCCCCCTCACGTGCTGGTGATGACGGCCACGCCTATTCCTCGCACCTTGGCCATGACCGTCTATGGTGATCTGGATGTGAGTGTCATCGACGAATTGCCACCAGGCCGTAAGCCTATCGAGACCCTGCATCGCTACGAGAATCAGCGCCTCGGATTGACGCGAGCCATCCGTGGTGAACTCGATAAAGGCCGTCAGGTCTATGTGGTCTATCCGCTCGTACTTGAGAACGAAAAACTCAAGTATAAGGCTGTAGAACAAGGCTTTTATGACATGCAGCGCGCCTTCGGCCCCGAGTATCGTGTCGTCATGGTGCATGGCAAGATGAAGGCCAAGGACAAGGATGCTGCCATGCAGCGTTTCGTGCGCAATGAGGCGCAGATCATGGTGGCCACGACGGTCATCGAGGTGGGTGTCAATGTTCCGAATGCTTCGGTCATGATCATCGAGAATGCGGAGCGATTCGGTCTCAGCCAGTTGCATCAGTTGCGTGGCCGTGTAGGTCGTGGCGCTGAGCAATCATACTGTGTGCTGGTGACCAGCAGCCAGATCAGCCGTGAGTCGAAACAGCGTATCGATGTGATGTGTCGCACCACCGACGGCTTCGAGATTGCTGAGGCAGATATGCGTCTGCGCGGTCCTGGCGATATGGAAGGTACACAGCAGTCCGGCCTCGCCTTCGATCTCAAGATCTCCTCGCTTGCGAAGGACGGTCAGATCCTCGAACTGGCTCGCACATGGGCCAAGAAAGTCGTGGAGATGGATCCGATGTTCGAGCTGCAACAGAACGGGATCATCCGCCGCAGGATGGCAGCGCTCTTCGCAGGTCGTGTCGACTGGAGCATGATCTCGTAGTTTATAATGAGAAATTAGTAATTTGTATTTAGTAATTCGATACTATCGTATATGGCAACAACAATGTATGAACTGCTGATGCAACTCCCTGTCTTTCAGGGTATCTCAAATGATCAGCTGACTATGATTATCGAGAAGATCCCCTTCTCGTTCAGTCAGTATGACGCTGGAGAACTGATTATGAAGCAGGGGGAGGAGTGTAGCTCGCTGGCATTCGTCCTGACGGGAACGATTCGTACTCACACACCTACCTTTGGTCATAGAGTGCAGATCATGCAGGAGTTTCAGGGTCCATACACCATGCCATTCTACAATCTCTTCGGTCCTGAGACGCGTCATCATGATACGGTTGAAGCCGTGACACGTGTCGGAGTCATGCAGCTCGATAAAGGAAATTTCCTCAAAGTGCTGCAACAGAATCCAATTCTGCTGATCAATGTAATGAATATGCTTTGCACGAATGCACAAAAGCAGCATAAGGCGATGGACTTCAGTGGAGAGGCAGATCCTGTATTGCGTCTGGCTTCGTGGATGCTGGCATTTACTGAGCGAAAAGGAGAGAATATCGTCTTCGATGCAGACCTCTCTGACTGGTGTGGCCTGCTACAGGTCGATGAGACTTCGTTCTGGCGTTGTGTGACAATCTTGGAAAGTCAGAAGATAATAGACGTAGAAGGAAGAAGGCTCAAATTGCTAGACCGATATGCCTTAAGAACATTTATCGGACGTAAAACTGCGCAAAATGCTTAATTTTGGCGCAGTTTTTTTGTGTTCTCATATTTAATATGTAAATTTGCCGCGTATCGTGTATAAGGGACTCCGTCCTTTACGATTAGAAATAGTAAAGAAATAATCAAAATACAAAGAATAATTTATGGTAAATCTTGAATTGAGTGAGCAGGAGTTGATCCGTCGAAACTCACTCGACGAAATGCGTAAGCTGGGCATTGAGCCTTATCCTGCTGCCGAGTATGTGGTAACAGGCTATAGTGATGAAATTCGTGAGAACTTCGTTGATCTTCCAATGATGAAGAATGAGGCAGGCGAGGATGTTCCTACTCCTGCTACTGCAGAGAATTCACGTTGCGTAAGCATTGCAGGCCGTATCATGAGCCGTCGTATCATGGGCAAGGCTGCATTCATGGAGCTGCAGGACTCTAAGGGTCGAGTACAGGTCTATGTGAGCCGTGACGCTCTCTGTCCTGATCCTGAGAATACTGAGATGTACAATACCGTCTTCAAGAAGTTGCTCGATATCGGTGACTTCGTAGGCGTCAAGGGTTATGTCTTCCGCACACAGACCGGTGAGATCTCGGTACACTGCCAGGAGCTCAAGGTCCTCTCTAAGTCTATCCGTCCATTGCCAATCGTGAAGTATAAGGATGGCGTGGCATACGATGGTTTCAACGATCCTGAGCTCCGCTACCGTCAGCGTTACCTCGACCTCGTGGTCAATGAGGGTGTGAAGGATGTATTCCTCAAGCGTGCCAAGATCCTCCAGACCATGCGTAGCGTCTTCGACAATGCTGGTTTCACCGAGGTTGAGACCCCAATCCTCCAGCAGATCGCCGGTGGTGCAAGTGCTCGTCCATTCATCACTCACCATAACGCGCTCGACGTTGACCTCTATCTCCGTATCGCTACCGAGCTTTATCTGAAGCGCCTCATCGTAGGTGGTTTCGAGGGTGTTTACGAGATCGGCCGTAACTTCCGCAACGAAGGTATGG
>JAZUDJ010000111.1:0-10173 GCA_045639585.1 Bacteroidales bacterium | reverse complement strand
GGTATCTGACCAACAATAGCGGTAGATAATCATCACTCGAACAGCATGAAATACCGTTTATTCCTCACTCTATTCATCGGTCTTCTGTCCGTCAGTTCTTTCTCCGAACCTAAGTTGAAAATATTGAAGGAATATTTCTATTTAGGTACGGTTAAAGAATCAGAGCGAGACATCAGGAAAACAGTAAGCTATACGAATGTCGGAGATTCTCCTCTGTATATTGATGAGATCAAAACGAATTGTCCTTGCATTAAGGGAGAATTTAGCACAGAAGCGTTACAGCCCGGTGACACGACTGTCTTCACCTTGATCGTTAACCCTCTGCATGTAGGTGATGTCTATCAGGTTGTAACACTCTATTATAATTCTGAGACTGACGAAAGACCGCGTCAGAGCTTTAATGTTCTCGGAGAGGTAATTCAATAAGACAGATTAATAAATATAACCACCCCTGTTCGTTGATGATGAACAGTGGTGGTTATAATATTTACTAGTCCTATTAAACTGTTTACAGCGTCCAGGTAGCTCCATCCTTGGTATCCTTCACCACAAAGCCGAGGTCGGCGAGCTGGTTGCGGATGAGGTCGGAAGTGGCCCAGTCCTTGTTGGCTTTGGCCTGAGCGCGGAGCTGGAGGAGCAGATCGACGGCACCCTTGTAGGCTTCGGTCTTCGAGTTGTCGGCACCGGCTGCGGATTCGTCCTTCATGCCGAGGATGTCGAAGAGGAAGATCTTGAAGACGGTGGTGAGCTTGTCGAGACCTGCCTGATCGATCTTAGCCTGGCCATCGACGAGCTTGTTGATCAGAGAGACAAGCTCAAAGAGGTTAGAGATGACGATTGGGGTGGTCAGATCATCGTTCATGGCCTCATACATGGCGTTCTCTAGGGTTTCGATCTGCTTGAGAGTCTCTGCTGTCTCATTAGAAGCCGCTGGCTGGACTTTCACACGTGCGATGGATGCGTAACCCTCCATCATGCGCTTCATGCCCTTCTCGGCGCTCTGAAGAGCTTCGTTGCCGAAGTCGACGGTAGAGCGGTAGTGAGCCATGAGGATGAAGAAGCGGATGGTCATTGGCGAATATGCCTGGGTGAGCTTCGGGTGTGTACCCTGGAAGAACTCATCGAGGGTGATGAAATTGCCGTACGACTTACCCATCTTCTTGCCATCGATGGTGATCATATTGTTGTGCATCCAGTAATGTACGGTCTGATGACCCTTGCAAGCGCAGCTCTGCGCAATCTCGCACTCATGGTGAGGGAAGAGCAGGTCGAGGCCGCCGCCGTGGATGTCAAACTCCTCGCCGAGATACTTCTCGCTCATGGTCGAGCACTCAAGGTGCCAGCCAGGGAATCCTTCGCTCCAAGGCGATGGCCAGTGCATGATGTGCTCAGGAGCCGCCTTCTTCCAGAGAGCAAAGTCGCAGGCGTTGCGCTTCTCGCTCTGTCCGTCAAGCTCGCGGGTAGTATCAAGTAACTCGTTGACGTTGCGACCAGAGAGGATGCCGTAGTTGAACTTCTCTGCATACTTTTTCACATCGAAGTAGACGCTACCCTCCGACTCGTAAGCATATCCAGCCTTCAGGATGTCCTCCACGTACTTGATCTGCTCGATGATATGGCCAGAGGCATGTGGCTCGATGCTTGGTGGCAAGACGTTGAGCGCCTCCATTGCCTTGTGATAACGATTGAGGTAATACTGCACGACTTCCATCGGCTCCTTCTGCTCGAGGCGAGCCTTCTTGGCGATCTTATCCTCGCCCTCATCAGCATCATGCTCGAGGTGACCGACGTCAGTAATATTACGCACATAGCGCACCTGGTAGCCGATGTGCTGAAGGTAGCGGAAAAGGACATCGAAGGTAATAGCTGGACGCGCATGACCCAAGTGACCGTCACCATAGACGGTAGGTCCGCAGACATACATGCCTACACGCTCTGGAGTGATAGACTTGAATGGCTGCTTGGTGCGCGAAAGGGTGTTGTAGATGTATAGTTGCTGGGAAATCATTGTTTTAATGTATAATGTAAAATGTATAATTGTTAGTTTGGGGGGACGATCAGGCCATCTGCCATGCGGATGGTTCGATCAGACATCTCTGCCAGCGACTCATCATGTGTGACGATGACGAACGTCTGGTTGAATTCCTTGCGGAGATCGAAGAAGAGCTGATGGAGCTCCTGTTTGTTCTGCAGGTCGAGCGAACCGGAAGGCTCATCGGCAAAGATGACGTCTGGCTGGTTCATCAGGGCGCGAGCCACAGCCACTCGTTGCTTCTCTCCTCCTGAGAGTTCGTTAGGCCGATGCGAAGCTCGATCGGACAGACCTAAGAAGTCCAGTAGTTCCAGGCCTCGACATCGCGCTTTGGAGTTTGGAATCTTAGCAATCAAGGCTGGCATCATGATATTCTCGAGCGCTGAGAACTCAGGAAGCAGCTGATGGAACTGAAAGACGAACCCGATGTGACGATTGCGGAAATCAGAGAGTTCTCGATCTTTCAGTGCCAGGACGTCCACCTTATTTATATATAATGAACCCCCATCAGGTCTATCGAGCGTACCCAGAATCTGCAGCAGCGTGGTCTTACCAGCACCGCTCTTACCCACGATGCTGACGACCTCTCCCCTATTGATGGTGAGGTCAATCCCCTTCAGAACTTCAAGAGGACCGAAGGATTTGCGTATATTCTGGGCAACAATCATGGTGCAAAGATACGTATTTTTTGCGTTATATGCTCAAAAATCTGTTGAAAACTTGCAAAATTCAGAATTTTGACCTACTTTTGCAGTCTTGAAAAGACTAAATGTCAATAAAAATCGGGGATAAGCCGAATCCCTTCGTCTTATCCCCTCAAACGGAAAATTTTCAAACCAGTATCGTGGTCCCACTAGGGCTTGAACCTAGGACCAACGGATTATGAGTCCGCTGCTCTAACCGACTGAGCTATAGGACCGGTCTTTTTGACGCCGCGAAGATAAGGCTTTTTTTCGGAAAAAGCAAATATTTCGAACGAAAAAATGAAGATTTATAAAAATTTCGAACAGATAGAGGGTCAATACACAGCATGCATCGGCTTTTTCGATGGCGTGCACCGTGGTCATCGCTACCTGCTGCAGCATCTGCAACAGGAGGCCAAGGAACATGGTACGCTTTCGGCCGTAGTGACGTTTGCCAATCATCCTCGCCGGCTGGTGCAGCCAGACTTCCCGCTTTTGCTCGTCGATACGCTCGACGAAAGGCTGCAGAAGCTGTCTGACACGGGGATTGACGCCTGTTTTCTGCTCGACTTCACCGAGGAGCTGCGCCAGCATACCGCCGAGCAATTCATACGCGACGTCCTCAGCCAGCAGATGCACATCACGCGACTGCTGATCGGTTACGACCACCGCTTCGGTCGCAATCGCAGCGAGGGATTCGAGGACTATGTGCGCTTCGGAGCCGCCTGTGGCATGACCGTGGTGCAGGAACCTGTGTACAATGACGGCAGCGGCAACAACTACTCCAGCAGCGAGGTACGTCGCGCCCTGGTGGCTGGCGACATACAGAAGGCCACTACCCTCTTAGGCTCTTTCTATCGACTGCAAGGAGAAGTCGTGCACGGCCATAAGTTGGGCCGACAGCTGGGCTTCCCTACCGCCAACATCGATCCACACAACGACGACAAGATCCGACCAGAGAATGGCGTCTATGCCGGCATAGCCACCCTGTCCGATGGTCACTCCTACCCTACTATGATCAACATCGGCTGCCGTCCTACCGTCGACAATACACAAAAAATCACCTTCGAAGCCCATCTCATCGGGTTCAAAGGTGATCTGTATGGTCAATATCTGTCTCTTGACTTTGTGGAGAGAATCAGGGACGAGCGCAAGATGAATTCGCTGGATGATTTGAAAAATCAGTTAGCGATTGATTGTAAAACTGCTAATAGCATAATTAGCAGCCAAAATACTCCTCACTCCTTTTCCCTCGGCTAAAGCCTCGTCTTCTCGCCAAGAGCATAAAAATGCTCTTTCTATGGCTGCGAGGACCTCACTCCTCACTAAACATTAGTCCCAGTCGTCATCCGTAGCCGTGAAGGTGGTCATATCAGGAGGTGTGCCACCGCAGATGCTAATCTCACGCTTGATACTCTCCTCAAGTGAGATCAAAGTCTCAGTGCTAACCACGCCAGGGATACCCTGAATGCGACTGTTGAGCAACTCCATCAGGTGCTCATTGTCACGAGCAAAGAGTTTGCAAAGCATGGTATAAGGACCGGTAGTGAAGTGGCATTCGATGATTTCAGGGATGGCCTCCAGACACTTTACGACCTCACGGTACATAGAACCACGCTCCAGACGGATACCGATGTAGGTACATGTCTGGAAACCCAATGTCTTAGGATCGATGTTATAACCTGAGCCGATGATGACCTTCAACTCTATGAGACGCTGGATGCGCTGATGGATGGCAGCACGAGAAACACCACACTCTACAGCAACGTTCTTGCTTGGAATACGGGCATTACGGGTGACGATGTCAAGAATCTTCTTGTCAAGGGCATCAATTTTTTCAATGGCCATAATAAATAGATAGTGAATTAATAGATAATAGTTATATAGGGTAGTATTAAATCTTTCTACTTAGTGCTGCAAAGGTAATATTTATTTTTGAATAATAGACAAAAAAACGAACAATTTTTAGCAAAATGTTCGTTTTTTTCTTGAAAAGGCATAAAATCGGCGTCTTTCAAAAGAAAAACGTCGATTTTATATGTCGAAAAAGAAATAAATTACTTAACGACCTTGAGCAGATCAACCTCGAACTGGAGGGTGCTACCACCAGGGATGTTCTGGCCAGCGCCACGGTCACCATAAGCGAGGTCTGAAGGCATGGTGATGATAGCCTTGCCACCCTCCTTCATATTCATAAGACCCTCACGGAAGCCAGGAACAACGCCATTAACGCTGAACTCAATGCTGTCGTTAGCATCGAACTGAGTACCGTCGATGAGGCAACCCTTATAGTTTACGAGTACCTTGTCGCTCTCTGAAGGAGTAGCACCAGTACCCTCGGTAACAGTCTGGATCTGAAGACCGCTCTCGGTAACAACTACACCTTCCTTCTGAGCGTTCTGAGCCATGAACTCAGCACCCTTAGCCTTGTTCTCAGAGAGCTCCTGCTCCTTCTTCTGCTGCATACGCTGCTGCATGTTCTGCTGGAAAGTCTGGAGGTAAACCTGAGCATCCTCAACCTTCATCTTGAGGTTGCTAGAGTCACGACGGATAGCGGTGATGAAACCTGCGAGGAAGTTGTCGAGGTTCATGATCTCATCAGGAACAACGACGTTGCTGTCCTGGAAGTTAGAATACTGGTCACCGAAGAGAACACCATAGCTATAAGACAATGAGTCGATCTCACCATTGAAAGTAGCCTTTGGGGTACCGTTGTTGCATGAAGTAGTGCAAGCCAAAGCGATGACAGCTACCATGCCAAGAATAAATTTCTTCATTTTGTTTATTGTTTTTTAATTGGTTTTTACGATTTTGCGGGTGCAAAGATACATATTTTTATTATATTATAGCACTTTTATGGATTATTTTTTGCTTTTTTTCGCAAAAGTTTCGTACTTTTGCATTGTGAAACTTGAAAATAGACCCATCGAACAATAAAAGATATGAAAAGAATTGTATTTCTGACAGGTGCTGGCATGAGTGCCGAGAGTGGAATCTCAACCTTCCGCGACAGTGATGGCTTGTGGGAAAACTATTCAGTAGAAGAAGTTTGTACCCACGACGCCTGGGTCCGTCAGCCAGGTGTTTTGCTCGACTTCTATAATATGCTGCGACGCAAATTCAAGGACTGCAAACCCAACGAGGGTCACCGCCTCATTGCTTCGCTCGAAGATAAGTACGACGTGCAGGTCATCACGCAAAACGTGGACAACCTGCATGAGCAGGCCGGATCGAAGCATGTGCTTCACCTGCATGGCGAACTGATGAAGTGTCGTGCAGAGGGTCCTGACAACGGCATCCACTACCCTCTCGATCCAGAGAATCCAGACATTCACCTCGGCGACGTCGACTCACGTGGCGTACAGCTCCGTCCGCACATCGTCTTCTTCGGCGAAGACGTGCCGAACCTCGAAGCCGCAGCGCGACTCATGACCACAGCCGAGATCGTAGTCGTCATCGGCACTTCGCTCAACGTCTACCCTGCCGCCGGCCTGCTGAGATATGCTCCAGCCAATGTACCAATCTGGCTCATCGACCCGAAGCCAGTGGCTGCGTATCGTGCTGTGACGCAGATACAAAAAGGTGCAAGCGAGGGAATGAAAGAGCTGATAGGAAAATTATAATATAAAATCTCTCGCAGAGTTAAAAGAGTGGAAAAGAGAATTCCTCCATTCCACTTCTTTACACTCTGCGAGAGATTATTATCTCACTACCACTTTCTTTCCGTTGCGTATATAAATATTACCTCGACGCATCTGACTGACTCGCTTGCCCAGGATGTCATAAACGACATCATCGTCTTCCTGGAACAAGATGGTTCCTAACGAATTAGGATCCGTGCGATAGGTCTTCAGCTCGTACAATGCAGGCAGGGCTTTATGCGAACTATTGTCCCACAAACCACGGTTCAGCCAGTCATTGATCACGATCGTATTTGCATCCCACTTCGGACCTCCGTTACCATTCTCCTCTGGGAACCACCAGTAGAGACCGTTGACGTTGTCATGTTTCTGCAACTCTGCAATCAAATCTTTGACAAACTGCTGCTGACCACCAGCTGAGCAAGGCCAGGTCTTACGAGTATCGTAATCTACTCCTGATGTAGGCCAATAGTTGTAGTTATAAGCTGTCTCAACAATCTGGACCTGCTTGGTAGGGAAAGACTTCTCGAGCTGAGAGAGAGTACCAGCAAGCGTAGAGATAGGAGCATGCCAGATAGGATAATAACTTAATCCTATGATATCATAATCCAAGGCGCTAAGTTTCTGATAGAAATACTCCGTATCGTCTGCTTTGGCTGCACGCTCAGTATGAATGATGATCTTGGCAGCAGGACACGTCTCTCGCACGGCCTTGCAACCTTGTGTCAATACAGAGAGGAAACCGCTCCAGTCATCACCAGCTTTGTCGTAGGGATGAACCTGTATACCCACCATGCCATACGAGATCTCATTGCCAACCTGCACATAATCAGGGGTTGCTCCCACAGCCTTCAGCTCATTTAGGCAATCCTTAGTATAAGAATAGACACGCTCAGCCTTCTGCTCAGCGGTCTTGCAGTCGCTCCAATCTGCAGGCAGCTTCTGCGAAACAGGATCTGCCCAAGTATCAGAATAATGGAAGTCAAGCAAGAACTGCAAGCCTGCATCCTTGATGCGCTTACCCAGCGCCTTGACATAATTTAAGTCCTGTACGACACCATCCTTCGCCTCATTGGCATTCGGCTTGACAAACAGTCGCACACGCATGGCATTCATACCACACTCATCGCGCAGATAGAACAGCACATCATCTATCTTTCCGCCATTCTGATCATAATAAGGTGTATTATATTGCTCATAACGAGGCAGAAGCGACACGTCGCCTCCCACCAAGTGCTTCTCCTCGGCCATCAGGATGGTAGAGAAGGACAGCAAGAATAATACGACAAAAGAGTAAAGTCTATTCATAAATAACAAAGGTAATTACTCATGCTTACTCAGTCTCTCCCACGCCAGCTGCTCATACTTCGTCCCCGGACGACCATAGTTGGCGTAAGGATGGATAGCAATACCTCCACGTGGTGTGAAGACACCCGTGACCTCGATGTAGCGAGGATCCATCAGCTTGACCAGATCCTTCATGATGATATTGACGCAATCCTCGTGGAAGTCGCCATGATTGCGGAACGAGAACAGGTAGAGTTTCAGCGACTTAGACTCCACCATCTTCACATCAGGGATATACGATATGACGATACTGGCAAAATCCGGCTGTCCGGTGATAGGGCAGAGGCTGGTAAACTCTGGGCAATTGAACTTCACCCAATAATCATTCTCAGGATGCTTGTTGACAAAGGTCTCAAGCACCTCAGGAGCGTAATCCTGCTTATATACGGTCTTCTTGTTACCCAAAAGGGTCAAGGTCTTTTCATCTGATCGCTGCATAATTGTATGATTTAGTGCTGCAAAGATAGCGAGTTTTTCGTTTCATTCCAAATATTCCTTCATAAAATTTCATTTTGTGCTATTCGCGTACGCGGATAGCATGTCTGAAAGTCTGGTTGTGCTATCCGTGTACGCGGATAGGACGTCAGGAAGTTGGTTTGTGCTATTCGTGTACGCGGATAGCACGTCAGGAAGTCTGGTTATGCTATCCGCGTACGCGAATAGCACACCAAGAGTTCTGTTTGTCATATTTCGCGCGCAGGATATGACAAACAAACAATAAAACAACAAATATCACCAACTGCGAGACATTTATTCCACGCAACTGATGATATTTGTTATTTGATATTTGCTATTTGGCTGGATCTACAGCACTTATTGCATTGAACCACCCACGATATCGAGCAACTCAGCGGTAATAGCGGCCTGACGACCCTTATTATACTGGATGCGGAGCTCGTCGAGGAGTTCGTTGGCATTATCAGTAGCCGTCTGCATTGCTACGGTACGAGCTGCGTGCTCAGCAGCCTGAGCGTCAAGCATGATGGTGTAGATCTTCATGCAGAGAGCATCAGGAATGAGCTGATTCAGAACTTCTTCTGAGGTTGGCTCAATGATGTAGCCGGCAGAAGCCTTGCCGTCAGCACCGGCAGTTTCGAGCTGCACAGGCAGGAAGACCTCGCGGGTTGGAATCTGGCTTGCCGTGTTCTTGAAGTGCATATACTGCAGCTCCACACGGTCAATGCGACCCTCGGTGTAGTCCTTCATCAGGCGCTCTGCAAGCTGCTTAGCGGTAGCGAAGGTTGGGTTATCGCCCTTCTCGACATAGTCTTTGATGTGACGGAAACCCTTCATCTTGCCGAGGCTCTGATCGAGCTTACGACCAATCACGTAGCAGTCGATGGCATCATCGGTCAATCCCTGCTCGGCATACTCATGGAGCAGAGCGGCAGTATGGCGCAGCGAGTTGCTGTTATAGCCACCGCAAAGGCTTGAGTTGCTGGCGATTGTGACCACAGCCACACGCTTCACCTTGTCATGTGGCTGACAGAGAGGCGTAGAGACTTTGGTATCACCGCTGAGCAGCGAGACCATGATCTTATGCAGTTGGCGGTCGTACGGAAGCATGCTCTCGATGGCCATCTGCGCTTTGTGAAGCTTGGCAGAAGCCACGAGTTTCATGGCTGAAGTAATCTTGAGGGTTCCTTCAACCGAACCGATGCGACCTTTGATTTCCTTTAATGAAGCCATTGTTCTTTAGCTTTACGCGAGTTCGTTGCAGACACCTGCTGCGAGCTCGGTGATGATTCCTGTGATAGTATCGTCGATCTTACCAGCAGCCAAAGGCTTGATAACATCCTCAGTATGAGCGGCACGGAGCACCTGGAGGAACTTCTCCTGGAACTCAGGAACCTGATCTACAGCGATCTTAGCCATCAAGCCCTTAGTACCACAATAGAGGATAGCGATCATCTCACCGACAGGCATAGGAGAGTACTGTGGCTGGATGAGGAGCTTGTTGTTCTTACGACCACGGTCGATGGCCATGGCGGTAACGGCATCCATATCGCTTGAGAACTTAGAGAAGGCCTCGAGCTCACGGTACTGAGCCTGGTCGATCTTGAGGGTACCAGCCACCTTCTTCATTGACTTAACCTGTGCCGAACCACCTACACGAGATACCGAAATACCTACGTTGATAGCTGGACGGAAGCCCTGGTTGAAGAGGTCGGTCTCAAGGAAGATCTGACCATCGGTAATAGAGATTACATTGGTAGGAATGTACGCAGAAACGTCACCTGCCTGGGTCTCAATGATTGGGAGAGCGGTGAGTGAACCACCTGCCTTGACATGGCCCTTGAGTGACTCTGGAAGGTCATTCATCTGCTCAGCAACCTCCTGCTGCTCAATAACCTTAGCAGCACGTTCGAGGAGACGTGAGTGCAGATAGAAGACATCACCAGGATAAGCCTCACGACCTGAAGGACGACGGAGGATCAACGAAACCTCACGATAGGCAACAGCCTGCTTA
>JAZUDJ010000110.1:0-4501 GCA_045639585.1 Bacteroidales bacterium | reverse complement strand
CGTTGGAACTCACAGACCAATTTCCAGCAGACCTCCATCGATCCAGTAAAACTGACCGACAATGCCAGTTCATTGGACGATCTGCTCAGTGGAATCATGGGTAGTAATCCTGGTCAGACGACAGCCAATCAGAAGAACTCGGATATCACCGAGCTCTACGGCCAGAAGACCTACAACGTGAAGGAACGTCTGACCTTCCATGCTACAGATCATCTCCGGCTCATCGCACGTGCCGGCTACTTCTATCGTGAAAGCCAGCGCAAGAACTTCGACTATCACTATAATGCCTATAGTGCAGGTTTGAAGGGAGTATATGACTGGAAAGATGGTAGGACGCTCGAGCTGTCGTATGCCTACGACCAGTATGACAAGGCCAACTATCAGCTCGACGGTACACGAACGCACGACCACGACTACAGCAACGTGCAGCACGTAGGCCATGGGCTGTATAACCAGTCTTTCGGTAGCAATACGCTCACCTTGGGTGCAGACTTCCTGCATGACTACCTGACCACCTATCAGTTCCTTGACAATGCCGAGCGAGAGCAGAACAATGTTGATGCATTTGCGCAGTTTGACTGGAACCCGACCAAGCAGTTCAACCTTGTGGCCAGCGTCCGCTATGACTACTTTTCTGCCTCGTCATCACAGGCGCTGACTCCACGTCTGGCAGCTATGTACAAGTGGCGTCACTTCTCCGCTCGTGCCTCCTACGCTGGCGGCTTCCGTGCCCCATCACTCAAGGAGATGTATATGCACTACGATATGGGTAACATGGGTTACATGATCTATGGCAATCCGGAACTTGATCCGGAAAAGAGTCATAACTTCAATCTCACGTTCGAGTATAACGGTAGCATCGATAACAGCAGTTGGCTGGATGGTTCGTACAATATCACCCTGATGGGTTACACCAATATCTTCGACAAACGTATTACAACTGTCGGTCGCTGGTGGTATGTCGATCCTTCGACCCACGAAACGGTACTCACGACAGATGAAACTATGGCAAAGAAGTATAATCCGGACGGGACAGAAGGTGCGCTGTACTGGAATGAGGATGGTGTCACCGTCAAGGGCGTTGACCTAAGCATACAGTACCGTATGAAGATGGGACTTGGATTCAAATACAACTATGCCTACATGCACGAGAGTGGCAATGTGGTGGATTCACAATTCACACAGCCCCGAGCACACACCATGACCTGGCGCATGGATTACGACCATCAGTTCTGCCGCTTCTATGCGTTGAATCTGGCTCTGACAGGCCGTCATCTGGGCAAGCCAATGACGCATCGGGAGAATGTAGATCAAGGCTATACACTCTGGAAAGGAACCCTGCAACAGCGACTATGGGACGGTGTCAGCATCAATCTGGCGGTTGATAATATCTTCAATTACAAACCTGAGAACTACTATTTCACCTCGCCAATGACAATCGGTACGACGTGGAGCCTGGGCGTTGTATTGGACATTGACCGCATAGTCAAAAAATGATTTTATCACTCATGAATATCAAGACCAAACGCCGTGGGCGTTATTTACTGATCATTCCGGCTGCCCTCCTTCTGGTGGGCGGCCTTTGGTACGTATGGAGCCGGTACTTCGCTCCGACCCGTGTTGCATTCGTCAATTACCAGGTCATCACACTTGGGGAGATTTCTAAGGCGAATGACAATCCTTTCATCCAGATCGAGGAGTTGCCAGTGGCAGATGTCGAGCAACGTATTGACCGCTATGACATGGTATTTATCAATGCCATGGGCATCCGTCTGGCAGCAGAGCAGCGTGACGCTATCGAACTGGCAGGCCTCACCGGCACCCCGATTCTTACCACTGCTGCCACCAATCCGCAGAACCGCATCGTCTCGCTCGACTCCATTCAGGCCGACACCCTTGCTGCCTATCTGGGCGGAGACTCCCGAGCTAACTATCGCTCGATGCTCAACTTTGTCCGTACCCACATTGACCGGAAGATCATCAGTCAGGGAGAGATCGGCGAAGTAATCGAGAAGCGTAACTACCTGCTTACTCACCGTGACGTGGAGTATCCCGAGGATGAGGAACTGGGATTTGACAGCCTCCAGAATTACATTGCCTACCTGCAGCGCCATCACCTCTATACCGAAGGAGCACCAGCGGTGATTATTACGGGAGCTATGGGTACGCCGTATGACCTGTGCGACCAGCTCGAAACATCGGGGATGAATGCTTTCATCCTGAGCCAAATTAACCCGAAGACACAACATGCCCTGCTCGACAGCATACAGCCTGCCGCTATCATCAATTTTGCACATGGACGCATGGGAGATGCGATGGTCGATTATCTAGCCGAGCAGAATATCCCACTCTTCTGTCCGCTCAATACCAACCGTCTCTATGAGGAATGGATGGCCGACAAGCAAGGCATGACAGGTGGCTTCATGAGCCAAAGCCTGATTACACCCGAGATTGACGGTGCCCTGCGTCCGTATGCGCTCTTTGCACAACGCATCAACTCCGAGGGTCTGCACGAGAACTACACCATACCCGACCGTCTGGCTACATTCGTCGAGACTGTGCAGCGTTACATAACCCTCCGGCAGAAGAGCAACGCTGAGAAGAAAGTGGCCATCGTCTATTTCGGATCTCCGCAGCATAACACGCTCACCGCTTCGGGCATGGAAGGTCTGCCTTCGCTCTATAACCTGATGAAGCGGCTGAAGACTGAAGGTTATCGCGTAGAGAATCTGCCAGCTTCTTACCAGGAGCTTCGTCTGTCGCAGCATGACTTTGGTAATATTGCTCTGGTACAACAGCCTCTGGCTGGTGAGGGTACCGACACCTTTGCCATCATTCATGGCACGGGCAATGAGCCACCTTTGGCATTCCAGGAGGCTTACCGATGGATACGAGAAGATTTCAAGGCAGATGCACTTATTCATTTCGGTACTCACGGTGGCCTCGAATATACCCCACGCAAGCAGGTGGCTCTTTCAAGCGAAGACTGGCCCGACCGGCTGATTGGCCCATTGCCACATTTCTATATCTACACCATCGGCAACGTCGGTGAGGCTCTTATTGCCAAACGTAGGACGTATGCCGGCATCCAGAGCCATCTGACGGCTCCGTTCATGGAGAGTGAACTACGCGATACTTATCGTCAGTTGACCGAGGCGATGCGTCGTGAAGATGGGATGTCGGTCAAGAAGATTGCCGTACAAATGGGCATCCATCGCGACCTGAAGCTCGACTCCGTACTAACTGAGCCATGGAGCGAAGAAGAACTGCAACGCGTCGAAGAGTTTGCCGAAGAACTGGTCAATGCCAAGATGACCGGTCAGCTCTACACTATGGGCGAACCTTACGCACCAGAACGTATTGAGAGTAGCGTCATGGCCATGGCAACCGATCCGATTGCCTACAGCCTCTTGTCGCTCGACAAGCTGTTGGGACGTTCGCACATGGATGTCAGCAAGCATCAGTCACTCTTTACCCGCCAGTATCTCGAACCTGCACGTACGCTAGTTTCGCAGCTGCTCCGCAATCCTGCGTTGGCCGACGATGCCTTCATCTGCCGCACGGCACACATCACTGCCGAACAGCTGGCATTGGCTCGTCAGATTGAGGCAGAACAGAACCGCCCCACCGACATGATGAGCATGATGCAGGCGATGATGGCCATGAAGTCGGTTCCCGAGGCCGATACTATCGCACAGGATGCCGCAACTCCTGTCGATGGTCAGAAGCCTGACAGTGCTGCAATGGCCCGGATGAAGGAGATGGGCAAGACCATGGATCCACGCGAGGCGCTGAAGTTGGCCAAATCTATGGGTGCCCCTCCTGCTGCATTGCGTAAGATGGCCCAGGCCATGGGATTGACCCAATCGGCCGCCGATACCAAGCAGGCCTCGGATGGCATCTCGACCATGATGCAAACGATGGCTGCTTCACGCCAGCAATATACTCGGGAGGAGAAGGAACTCGCTTCGGCTATCATCGAGGTGGAGCGTACCATCGAGAATGTCGGCAACTATCGTCTTGGCCTACAGCAGGCTCCAGAGGATGAGATGCAGTCGTTGCTTAATGCACTGAGTGGAGGTTACACCCGACCATCCACGGGTGGCGATGTGGTCAGCAATCCTCGCACCCTGCCTACGGGCCGTAACCTCTATGGTGTCAATGCCGAAGCCACACCATCGGAATCTGCCTGGGAGAAGGGCAAGCGTCTGGCCGAACAGACCGTGGCCCTGTATCGCCGCAATCATAACGACAGCATCCCTCGCAAAGTCAGCTTCACACTGTGGAGTTCTGAGTTCATCGAGACCGAGGGAGCATCCATCGCTCAGATCCTTTACCTCTTGGGTATTGAGCCCGTACGCGATGCCTTTGGCCGTGTCACCGATCTCCGGCTCATTCCGAGTGCCGAGTTGGGACGTCCACGTATTGACGTTGTCGTACAGACTTCAGGTCAGTTGCGCGATCTGGCAGCTTCACGTCTTTATCTCATCAACCGAGCTGT